>JADGQX010000289.1 GCA_017881445.1 Gemmatimonadota bacterium
AGCGCCGCCGTGCTCAGCTCGGGCACCAGCGCGCCCGCCTCCGTGACCTCCATTCCCAGCCTTTCCCGCGCCGGCAGCAGCCGGAAGAGGATGTGGTGCTGGCGGTGGTCCGGGCAGGCGGGGTAGCCCCAGGAGAAGCGCAGGCCCCGCTCCCTGCCGATGCCGAGCTCCGCCTGAATGTGGCGGTTGAGCCATTCCGCGCCCGCCTCGGCCAGGCGCACGCCGAAGCCATGCAGGAAGTAGCCCTCGCCATAGTCACCGCCCTGCATCAGCGACTGCGAGTGATCCAGCAGCTTGTCGCCGATGGTGACGATCTGCAGGGCGACGACGTCCCGGGGGGCGCCGCCGTCCTCGGCCGGCGCGAAGTAGTCTGCCAGGCACAGCTGGTCCCGGTCGCTCTGCCGCGGGAAGTCGAAGCGGCCGACCTCGCGCCCGGGGGCGGCCGGGTCGAAGACGACCAGGGCATCCCCCTCTGACGCGGCCGGGAAGTAGCCGTAGGCGGCCTTGAGCGACGCCAGGCCGCCGGCCTGCACCTCCTGCTTGTAGCGCCTGAGCCGCGGCTCGAACTCGTCGCGGACCAGCCGCTCCCACTCCTCGCCCCTGGCGTTCTTGGCGCCCCAGTGCAGGCGGTAGAGCGTGTTGCGGTCGATCAGCTCGTAGATGTCCGCGAGCGGAATGCGGTCGAGCACCTTGACGCCCCGGAAGGGCGGGCGCGGAATCGCGATGTCGCGCGAGGGCGCGGACGCGCGCGCCGGGCGCGCCGCTCGTGACTTCGCCTGCAGCTCGGCCCGCCGCGCCAGCCCCTCGCGCACGTCGCGGTGCCGCTCCGCCACGAAGGACTCGCGGCGCGCCGGATCCATGAGGACGTCCAGTGTCGACAGCCCCTCGAACGCATCCTTGCAGTAGAAGACGCCGGGCGCGTACAGCTCCGTCCTGTCCGGGTCCGCGAAGGACGACGCCCGGACGAAGGACGGGTTGATGGCCGCGCCGCCCACCAGCACCGGTATGGAGTAGCCGCGGCGATGCAGCTCCTGCACGCAGAGCGGCATCTGCTTCGAGGTGGAGACCAGCAGCGCCGAAAGGCCAATGGCATCGGCGCCCACCTCCGCGGCTTTCTCCAGGATGACGTCGATCGGCACCTGCTTGCCCAGGTCGTGGGCGGTGTAGCCGTTGTTGGTCAGGATCGTGTAGACCAGCGACTTGCCGATGTCGTGCACGTCGCCGTACACGGTGGCCAGCACGACCGTGCCCTTGCTCTGCCCTTCCTTCCGGTCGAGGTAGCTCTCGAGGCGCGCCACCGCCTTCTTCATGACCTCCGCCGACTGCAGCACGAAGGGCAGGATCAGCTCCCCCGCGCCGAACTTGTCGCCCACCTCCTTCATGGCGGGAAGCAGAACGTTGTTCAGCGTGTAGACGGCGGCATCGTTGAGAGAGAGCAGTTCCGAATCCGAATCCGAATCCGAATCCGAATCCGGCAGTCCCTCCGCGTCCTCGGCCGACGCGGCGTCGAACGGATCGGATTCGGATTCGGGCTCGGATTCGGGCTCGGATCCGGATTCGGGCACACCAGTCCGTTGCCTCCGCCTGATCGCCTCTTCCACCAGCTCCTCGATCCCCTCCTTCTTCCGGTGCAGGATCTTCCAGTGGATGGCCTGGTCGGGGGTCATGGACTCCGTGGGGTCGACCGCCGTCTGCTCCTCCACGGTGTTGGCCTCGTAGAAGGCGATGAAGCGCGAGAGCGCGTCCTCGGCGGTGTCGAAGATCAGATCGTCCGCGAGCTGGCGCTGGTCGCCCGGGATCTCCGCATAGGGCGTGATGTGCGCGGGGTTCACGATCGCCATGTCCAGCCCTGCCTCCACGCAGTGGTGCAGGAACACGGAGTTGAGCACGGCGCGGGCGTGGGGCTTGAGCCCGAAGGAGACGTTGGAGACGCCCAGGGAGGTCAGGACACCGGGCAGCTCCTGCTTGATCAGCCGGATGCCGTCCATGGTCTCGACCGCGCTGCGGCGGAACTCGGCGTCGCCCGTGGCCAGGGTGAAGGTCAGGTCGTCGAAGACCAGGTCCTCCGGGTCCAGTCCATACTCCCCCACGGCGATGTCGTGGATGCGGCGCGCGATCTCGAGCTTGCGAGCTGCCGTCCGGGCCATGCCCTGCTCGTCAATGGTCAGCGCCACGACGGCCGCGCCATGCTGCACGGCGTGGGGCAGCACCGCCTCGATGCGCTTGCGGCCGTTCTCGAGGTTGATCGAGTTGATGATGGCGCGCCCCGGGTACTGCTCGAGCGCCGCGGCCACGACGTCGTATTCCGTGCTGTCGATCACCAGCGGCGCCTCGACTCCCTGGGCCAGCAGCTTCACCACGCGCCGCATCTGTTCGGCCTCGTCCTGGCGCTCGGTGAGCGCCACGCACACATCCAGCACGTGGGCGCCCCCCTCGACCTGGCCCCGGGCAATGGACAGGATGCCATCGTAGTCGTCGGTCAGCAGCAGCCGCTTCACGGCGCGCGAGCCCTGCGCGTTGACCCGCTCGCCGATCAGGGCCGGCGCCGGGAGCTGCCGCATGGTCGTGGCGGTCATGGCCGAGGCCACGCGCGGCACCCGCGGCACTTCCCGCCGCAGCGGTCGCCTGCCCCACACCCGCTCCACCACCGCGCGCATGTGCTCGGGCGTGGTGCCGCAGCAGCCGCCGACGATGTTCACGCCGAACCGCGCCGTGAACTCGTCGTGCGCATCCGCCAGCTCCCCGGCGGTCAGCGGATAGACCGCCACCCCACCGTCGTTGTGCGGGATGCCCGCGTTGGGGATCACGGAGATCGGCAGACGCGAGTTCTCGCACAGCCAGCGCACGGGCTGCCTCATGTGCTCGGGACCCGTGCTGCAGTTCAGCCCTATGGCATCGACACGCAGCGATTCCAGGATCACCGTGGCGGCGGCGATGTCGGTGCCCAGCAGCATGCGCCCGGACGTGTCCAGCGTGACCTGCGCCTGGATGGGCACGTGCCGGCCCGACTCCCGGAAGTAGCGACGGATCCCCGCGATCTGCGCCTTCACCTCCAGGATGTCCTGGCTCGTCTCGATGAGCAGCAGGTCGGCGCCGCCTTCCACCAGCCCGCGCGCCTGCTCGGCGAAGACGTCGGCCAGCTCCTGGTAGGTGACGGCGCCCAGCGTCGGGTCGGAGGTGCTGGGCAGATAGCCGGACGGCCCGATCGACCCCGCCACGAAGCGCGGGCGCTCGGCCGAGGCGAAGCGATCCGCGACCCGGCGCGCCAGCGAGGCGGCCGCACGGTTGATCTCCAGCACCCGGTCGTCCAGACCATACTCGCGCAGGGTCAGCCGGTTGGAGCGGAACGAGTCGGTCTCGACCACGTCCACGCCCACCTCCAGGAAGGACGCGTGCACGTGCTCCACCACGTCCGGCCGCGAAAGCACCAGGTGGTCGTTGCACCCCTCCAGCGTCCGCCCGCCAAAGTCGGCGGCGGTGAGCCCGAGCGTCTGCAGGCTGGTGCCCATCGCGCCATCGTAGACGACGATCCTCTCGGGCAGGAGCGAGAGATAGCGGCTTTCGGCCATGGTCGGTCCCGAAAAAAGAAAACGCCCCCGGCGGTGTCGGGGGCGGCCAATCGAGCGTGTCCCGGCACTTTAGACTTTTGTTTCGACGCGCGACAGCGCGCGTCCGGCGGTTGCAAGCGGCCTGCAAATCATTCCGCCGTGGATCCTTGTATCTGTTGCAACACCAGCAGTGCGCCGGGGGTTCCGTGCTACGCCGGCCCGGCGCGGGCGGCTCAGTACCCGATCATGGCCACCGCCCAGAGGATCATGCCGGCCACGATGGTGAAGGCGGCCACGATGTAGGCGCGGGTAGAGATCGGCTCGCCCAGGTCGCCCTCGGCCCTGACGACGGGCGGGACCGCTTCGATGGGATGGTCCATGCTCGCCTCGCGTTAGAGTTGCAGCGGCGCCCGCCGGCGTCCCGGCGACAGGCGCGGAATGGTAATGTGGCGCCCCGGCCCCGGCAACCGTGGAGGTCCGCCACCGTGAAGGACCAGGAACGTGCCGTGGAGCGGCTGCTCCGGCAGGTGGAAGCGCGGGTCGCCGTCAAGGAGGACCTGCGCGGCGTGGCGCTCGGCCTGGCGACCACCGCGGCCATCGTCACCGGCGTGCTGGCGCTGCTCGGCCTGGTGCTGGCCGGCGCCATCATCTTCTCCATGCTCATGCACGCCCTATCGTCCTGACCGCCCGGCCGCGGGACAAAGGCCGCCGGCCTGTCAGCCCGCGACGAGCGACTCCACCTCCCGCGCGCTCGCCGGCAGAGCGCCCGTCAGCACCTCGTTTCCGCCGGCCGTGACCAGGATATCGTCCTCGATGCGGATGCCCATTCCTCGCAGCGCCGCCGGGGCGTCCAGCGCCGAGGCGGGGATGTACAGCCCCGGCTCCACCGTGAGGACCATGCCCGGCTGCAGCGGCCGGGACGCGCCCGCGCGGGCGTACTCGCCCACGTCGTGGACGTCCAGCCCCAGCCAATGCGACGTCTTGTGCGGGAAGAAGGGCGCGTACGACTGCTCCTGCTCCACCAGCTCGTCCACAACCCCGTGCAACAGCCCGTGATCCACCAGGGCGACGACGAGCGCCCGCAGCGCCGCGCGGTGCACCGCGTCCGCCGGCGCCCCCGGGCGCACCGCGGCGATGGCGGCATCGTGCGCCGCGAGCACGCCGTCGTAGAGGTCTCGCTGCCCGGCGGTGAAGGCGCCCGACACCGGGAACGTCCGTGTGATGTCCGCGGCGTAGCCCTGCCAGCCGGCGCCGGCATCCACCAGCAGCAGCTCGCCGGCGTGCATGCACCGGTCATTGCTCACGTAGTGCAGCACCGTGGCGTTGTCACCGGAGGCGACGATGCTCTCGAACGCCGGGCCATCACCGCCCAGGCGCCGGAACCCGTACTCCAGGGCGGCCTGGACCTCCCACTCGCCTGCCCCGTCGCGGATGGCGGCCGCGCACTCGCGGAAGGACTCCACCGAGATGCGGGCCGCTTCCCGCATGAGCACCAGCTCCCCCTCGTCCTTGAAGAGACGCAGCTCGTCCAGCAGCAGGCCCGGGTCGGCGAACGTGCGCGCGCCCCGGCCCGAGCGCTGGCGGGTCGCGCGGGCCCGCTCGACCGTCTCGCGCATGACCGCGTCGACCTCCGGCCGCCCGCCGGTCAGGCGCGCG
>JADGQX010000013.1 GCA_017881445.1 Gemmatimonadota bacterium
CGCCACCGCGCCCAGCTCCACCCCCGCCTCCGCCGCCAGCCGCCGGGCCAGCGGCGAGGCCTTCACCCGCCCGCCCTCGACCGGGGCGACCGGGGCGGCCGGGGCGGCCGCCGGCGCGCCCGCCCCGTTTCCGCCCTCCACCTGCCCCGTGGCCTGCCTTTGCCCCTGCCCCTGCCCTCCGGCCAGAGCCGCGCTCTCGACCTCCGTCTTCCCGGAGTCCGCCACCTGGCTGGCCGCCGCGGCCGCCTCCTGCTCGGCCTTCGGTGCCTCCGCGGCCGGCTTGGCCTCCGGCGGCGGCGCCGTCTCCCCCGTTGCGGCGCCCTGCACCAGGGCGGCGATGTCCTCGTCCGCCGCCGCGATCACGGCGATGACCGTGCCCACGGGCGCCGCCTGGCCCTCGCCCAGCATGCGCTTGCGCAGCACGCCCGCCCCGCGGGCGACCAGCTCCATGGTCGCCTTGTCCGTCTCGATCTCCGCCAGGACGTCGCCCTCCTTGATCTCGTCGCCTTCGTTCTTCAGCCAGCGGACGAGCTGCCCCTCCTCCATCGTGGGCGAGAGCGCCTCCATGTGGACCTTGGTCGCCATTCTATCCCCGCCTGATATGTTCCCGAATCCGAATCCGAATCCGAATCCGAATCCGACCCCGTCCGTTTGCCCGCGGCGCCCGCGAGCGCCGAGGTACAACCGCATTCGGAGTCGGATTCGGAAGGTTCACGCCGTCGCCTGCCGGTACAGCACCCGGTTGCACGCCTTCACCACCCGCTCCGCCGACGGCTTGGCCAGCTTCTCCAGGCTCTTGTTGTAGGGCATGGGCACGTCCGCCTGCGACACCCGCACGATGGGCGCGTCCAGGTAGTCGAACGCCTCCTCCTGGATCAGGTCGGCGACGGTGACGCCGATGCCGGCCAGCCCCCACCCCTCCTCCACGTACACGGCACGGTTCGTCTTGCGGATGGAGGCCAGGATGGTGTCCACGTCCAGCGGGCGGATCGAGCGCAGGTCCACGACCTCGGCGCTCACCCCCTGCTTTTCCAGCGCCGCCGCGGCCTGCAGCGACACGTGCACCATCTTGCCGTTGGTGAGGATGCTGACGTCGGTGCCCTCGCGCTTCACGTCCGCGAGCCCCAGCGGCACCACGAAGTCCGCGCCGTCGGGGACCTCGCCCTTGAGCGCGTAGAGCATCTCGGCTTCCAGCACGATGACGGGGTCCTCGTCCCGGATCGCCGCCTTCAGCAGCCCCTTGGCGTCCGCCGGCGTCGCCGGCGTGCACACCTTGATGCCGGGAAAGTGCGCGTAGGTGGACTCCAGTGCATGCGAGTGCTGGGCCGAGAGCTGCAGCGCGGCGCCGCTCGGCCCGCGGAACACGATGGGGCACTTGAACTGCCCGCCCGACATGTACAGCACCTTGGCCGCGCTGTTGAACACCTGGTCCCAGGCGAGCATGGCGAAGTTGTGCGTCATAAACTCGATGACCGGACGCAGCCCGACCATGGCGGCGCCCACACCCAGCCCGGCGAATCCCAGCTCGGTGATGGGCGTGTCCACGACGCGCATCTCGCCGAAACGGTCGAGCAACCCCTTGGACACCTTGTACGCGCCGTTGTAGAGCCCCACCTCCTCGCCCATGAGGAAGACATTGGGGTCCCGCTCCATCTCCTCCGCCAGGGCGGCGTTCAGCGCCTCGCGATACGTGATCACGGCCATGGTCAATCCTCCATCCGGTCCTGCCGGTCGAAGAACAACCGACCGTGCTCGTTGATCTGGGCGTACACGTCGCGGTACAGCTCGTCCGGTTCCGGCTCCGGCGAGCGGTCCGCGAACTCGGCCGCGTCGTCCACCTCCTGCTTGACCCGCCCGTCCAGGGCGTGCAGCTCCTCCTCCGTGAGCAGGCCCGCGTCCTTGAGCTGGTCGATCAGGATGCGGATCGGGTCCTTCTCCTTGGCGCTCTCGACCTCTTCCTTCGTGCGGTACACGCCGCTGACCGGGTCCGACATGGAGTGCCCCATGAAGCGGTAGCAGCGCGCCTCGATCAGCGTGGGCACCTTCTCGCTGCGCGCCCGCTCCACCGCCTCGCCCACCTTCCGGCGCATGTCGAACACGTCCATGCCGTCGGCCACGCTGGCAGGCATGTCGTACGCCGTCGCCTTCTGCGAGATGTCGTAAAGCGACGACGCCCGCTCCCAGGCCGTGCCCATGCCGAAGCGGTTGTTCTCCACGATGTAGATCACGGGCAGCTTCCAGAGCGCCGCCATGTTGAGCGACTCGTGGAACGCGCCCTGGTTCACCGCCGCCTCGCCCAGGAAGCAGATGCAGACGCGGTCCTCGCCCCGGTACTTGATGGCCCAGCCGATCCCCGTCGCCAGCGGTAGCTGCCCGCCCACGATGCCCCAGCCGCCCATGAAGTTGTGCTCGGCGCTGTACAGGTGCATGGAGCCGCCCTTGCCTTTCGAGCTGCCACCCACGCGACCGTACAGCTCGGCCATGATCTGCCGGGCCGGGATCCCCTTCAGCAGCGCCTGCACGTGGTCCCGGTACGCGTCGATGATGTAGTCGTCGGGCCGCAGCACGGAGAGCGCGCCCGTGGCCACCGCCTCCTGCCCGATGTACAGGTGGCAGAAGCCGCCGATCTTCCCCAGCGCATACCCTTCCGCGCACTTCTCCTCGAAGCGGCGGCCGAGCAGCATGCGGTAGAGCAGATCGTGCAGCGGCTCCCGCGTCAGCCCCTCGAGCCGCGCCTCCTGCGTCCCTTGCGCGCCATCGCCGCCGGCCGGGCGCTTCCTTGCCGTAGTGTTGCCGTCCGCCATTCCTCGCTCCTTCTATCGCGCGGGCGACGCCGCCCGGCGCCGCCGCTCTCTTTCTCCATCCGTTCGCGACGAAGCGGAGGGGAGGACGCTCCGTCCTCTCCCCCGCTCCGGGGATTCGCTCCCGCTCGCCGCATCAACCGGCGCGCAGGCCGTGCAGCTGGACCAGTGGGGCTCCGCCCGGCGAGACCACCTCCGCCGGCGCCGGCACGTCCGCCTCCAGGATCCGGGCGATCTCGCCCACTCCCCCGGCCTGCACCGTCCGGGCCTGCTTCTCCGCGTGGTAGCTCGAGCGCACCAGCGCGCCCGACTCCACGTGCCGGAAGCCGAGCTCCTGCTCGCCCAGCCGCTTCCACTCGCGGAACTCCTCGGGCGTCACGAAGCGCGCCACGGGCGCATGGTGGACCGAGGGCCGCAGATACTGGCCCAGCGTCAGGATGTCCACGGAGCCCTTGCGCAGGTCGCGCATCGCCTGCGCCACTTCTTCCTGCGTCTCGCCCAGCCCCAGCATGATCCCCGACTTGGTCAGCATGGTCGGGTCCATGCGCTTGGCCGCGCCCAGCAGCGAGATGCTCCGCCAGTACCGCCCTCCCGGCCGCGCCCAGGGGTGCAGCCGCGCCACCGTCTCCAGGTTGTGCGCCAGGATGGCCGGGCGCGCCTCCACCACCAGCTGGAGCGCGGCCTCGTCCCCCTTGAAGTCGGGGATCAGCACCTCGATCGAGCACGATGGCCGCAGCTCGCGCGTGCGCCGGATCAGCTCCGCGAAGATGCCCGCGCCGCCGTCCGGCAGCTCGTCCCGGTTCACGCTCGTGACCACGACGTGCTCCAGCTGCAGCGCCGCGACCGATTCCGCGACACGGCGCGGCTCGTCCAGGTCCAGCTCCGTCGGCATGCCGTGCGCGATCGCGCAGTACTTGCACGCCCGCGTGCACACGTCCCCCAGGATCAGGAACGTCGCCGTCCCCGCCTCCCAGCACTCGCCGATGTTGGGGCAGCCCGCTTCCTCGCATACCGAGTGCAGCTTCTGCCCCCGCATGAGCTGCTTCAGCCGCAGGTAGTTCGGACCGCCCGGCGACCGGACCTTCAGCCACTCCGGCTTGCGCGTCGTCAGCGGGAGCGCTTCGCCATCCAGGATCGGCACCTTCGCCGTCCCCTTCGACTTCACCACTCCCGTATCCTTGCCCTGCGGCGCATAGCCCCGCGCGGGCCGCTCGTTTCCGTTCATCCGTCCTCGTGTCGGCGCGACTGGCCCCCGCCCCCACGTCCCTCCGGCCGTCCTCTCGCGCTCGTATGCCCTCGGTCTCCCGTCACGCGACTGTGCCGCCGGGGGCCTGCCTGGCCCCCGACCGCCCCCAACCCGCGGACCTGTTCTGCCGGAGCCGCTTAGAATACCCCGCAGGATCCCACGCGGCAACGCGCACTGCACCTTCCCGGTTCGGAGCGCGGGCCGGCGCCTCGCCCGCGCCGACGCTGCTACCCCGGCGCGGCGCAGGCGGTGATCGTTCCTGCGCCCTTCATGCCAGCGCGTGCCGAAGCGCGCCGCCCAGCTCGGGGAAGCGGAAGGTGTAGCCCGTCTCCAGGAGTCGCGCCGGCCGTACCCGCGCGCCCGTAAGTACCATTTCCTCGCCCATCTGGCCCAGGGCAAGGCGCGCGGCGAAAGCGGGAACGCGGAAGAGGGCGGGGCGGTGCAGGACCGCGGCCAGCGACCGGGCCAGCTCGTTGAAGGAGACCGGGTGCGGCGCCGTGAAGTTCACCGCCCCACCCAGGGCGGGCGTGGCCAGCACGTGCAGCAGCGCCGGCGAGATCTCGTCCAGCGCGATCCAGCTCACCACCTGCTCGCCCGTGCCGACCGGACCGCCCAGTCCGATCCGGAAGAGCGGCAGCATGACCCCCAGGGCACCGCCCCGCCCCACCACCATGCCCAGGCGCGCGTGCACCACGCGCATACCCGCCGCCGCCGCCATGGCCGTGGCCTGCTCCCACGCGCTCGTTACCCGGGCCAGGAACCCCTCGCCCGCGGGCGAGGTCTCGTCCACGGCATCCTCGGGAGGGTGGGCGCCGTAGTAGCCGATGGCGGAGGCGGAGACCAGCGTCGCCGGCGGCCGGGCGAGCTTCGCCAGCGTGTGCGCCAGCAGCGTCGTCGCCCGCACCCGGCTCTCCAGGATCCGGCGCTTCTTGCCTGCGGTCCAGCGCCCGGAGACGTTCTCCCCCGCCAGGTTCACCACCGCATCCAGCCCCTCGAGCCCGGCCGCGTCGATCCGCCCGGCCTCGGGATCCCACTGCACGCCCCCGGTGACCCGTCCCCGGGAGATGGGCACCACCTCGTGCCCCCCCTGCTGGAGCATGTGGCCCACCCTGGACCCCACGAACCCCGTCGCCCCCGTAATCCCGATCCTCAAAGGTGTTCCCTTACCTTTGCCTTCACCCTTACCCTTACCCCTGGCCTTGCCCTTGCCCCTGCTCTTGCCTTGCCGTTTCGTACTCCTTCCGCAGCCGCTCCATCATCTCGGGAATCCGCCTGTAGAGCCGCTTCGGCTCCCGCGGCTCGTGCGCCGAGAGCGCATACGCCGCCAGCACCGGCATGGCGATCGTCGAGTCCGTGTAGCAGACCACCGCGTCCGGGAGCTGATCCGGGTCGATCTTGCCCCAGCTCACGGCCTCCGCCGGCGTCGCCCCGGACAGCCCGCCCGTGTCGGGCCGCGCGTCCGTGAACTGCAGGAAGTAGTCGTGGCCGCGCTCCTCGATGCCCAGCACCTCCTGGATCTGCGGCTCGGTCTGCAGCATGAAGTTCTTGGGGCTGCCGCCCCCGAAGATCAGCACCGCGCTCCGCCCGCCGCTGCGCTTGGCGTCCAGCACGATGGCCGCGGTCTCGTTCACGTCCAGGCTGGGGTCGATCTGCAGGCGGTTCCCCCGCAGCGCCATGGCGGCCACGTTCATGCCAATGGATGAATCGCCCGGCGAGGACGTGTAGACCGGGACGTCGTGCTCGTAGCACGCCGCCAGCAGGCTCGTCCCGGTCTGCCCCAGCGCCCGCTGCCGCTCCAGCACGTACTTGCCGCAGAGGTGGTGGAACTCGGCCGTGGACATGGTCCGCTGGAACTCCGGCGCGCCGATGATGGTGCGGAAGAACGAGTCCGTGTCCAGCAGCACCGAGTAATCGAAGAAGATGTCGTAGATGCGGACGACCTCTTCCTGCCGCAGCACGATGTCGGAGACGAACGGGTTTCCCTGCCGCATCTCGAGTCCCAGCCCGAAGTGCGTGTCGTGATAGAGGTTGGCTCCCGTCGAGATGATCCAGTCGATGAAGCCCGCCCGGATCATCGGGATCAGCGCGCTCATCCCCAGCCCCGCCGGCGTCAGGGCGCCGGTCAGCGTCAGGCCCACCGTGACCCCGGGCTCCAGCATGCGCCGGCTGAAGAGCTGGCAGCCCTCGCGCAGTCGCCCGGCGTTGTACGCCATGAAGCTGCCGTCCACCAGCGCCTGGACCGTCAGCCCCGCTTCGATCGCCCTGGGCGCGATGCGGGCACCGGACAGGAAACGACTCTCGCTCATTCCGCTTCCCTGGGCACCAGTGGCCGCCGCGGCATGGGCGCGGGCGGCTTGAATCCACCTCGCCCCGGCCCATTGCCGGCGCCGTTCACCCCGTTGTCGGCCGCCGCCGCCTCCGCCGCCGCCCGCGCCACCTCGCGGTCGTAGGCCTCCACGATCACCGCCACCGCCTCCTCGGGCGAGTCGGTGACGTGCAGCAGGTCCGGGTCCTTGGCCGACACCTTCCCCTCGGCCAGCATGCTCGAGCGGATCCAGTCCTTCAGCCCCGACCAGTACTTCTGCCCGATCATGACCACCGGGAAGTTCTGCACCTTGCCGGTCTGGATCAGCGTCAGCGACTCGAACAGCTCGTCCATCGTGCCGAAGCCGCCGGGGAAGATCACGAACGCCTCGGCGTACTTCACGAACATCGTCTTGCGCACGAAGAAGTAGTGGAAGTTCACCGACGTATCGACGAAAGCGTTCATCCCCTGCTCGAAGGGCAGCTCGATGTTGCACCCCACCGACTCCCCGCCCGTCAGGTGGCAGCCCTTGTTGGCCGCTTCCATGATCCCCGGGCCGCCGCCCGTGATCACGGAGAAGCCGGCCTCCGCCAGTAGCTGCCCTGTCCGCGCCGCCGCGGCGTACATCGGGTCCTCCGGTTGGGTCCGGGCGCTGCCGAACACGCTCACCGCCGGCCCCAGGTGCGCCAGCGCCTCGAATCCCTCCACGAACTCGCCCATGATGCGAAGAACCCGCCAGGACTCCTTTGCCATGTCCTGCAGGTTCGTCGGCCGCTCCAGCAGCCGCTGGTCTTCCGTGCGCTTCTGCGCTTTGAGGTCCGGCAGCGGCACCGGTGGCTGGCTGAACCGGGCCTGGTCGCTCTTCTTGGCAGGCATCAGAACTGCTCCTGGGTTAGCTCCCGTGTCTCGACCGCCACCAGCGCGCGGTTCGTTCCAGCGCCTCGGAGGCCGGCACCAGCGCCCCGGCCGTCCAGCCCAGCAGCCGCCCCGCTTTCCCGTCCGGGTACGGGTTGTCCCGCAGCATCAGCCGCATGGAGCGCTGCAGGTCCGCTCCCGCGGCCACCGGCATCACCCGGGCGACGACGTCGCCCAGCGCCGCCAGCCACGTCAGCGGCACGCCCGGCACCGCCAGCAGCCGGGGAGTCCGGCCCAGCCCCCGGGCCAGCAGCTCCACCAGCATGGCCGGGCAGAGACCGGCGTCCGCGCTCAGGTTGAACGCCTCGCCCACCGCGCTCTCCCGCTCCAGCGCCCACACCAGCCCCCGCGCCACGTTCCCCGCGTAAACCACCGCTACCGACGTCCGGCCGCCTCCCGGCAGCGGCACCACCGGCCAGCCCGTCACCCGCGCCAGCATGGGCGTGAACAGCCGGTCGCGCTCGCCGTATACCACGCCCGGCCGCACCGTCGTCAGCCGCACCACGCCGGCCTCGTGCAGCCGCCAGGCCGCCTCTTCCCCCCCCCGCTTCGAGCGCGCGTACAGCCACCGGCCCGCCAGCGGCCCGCTCAGCCAGCTCTCCTCCACGTAGCCCGACGCGGCGGCCGCCGGGCCGTAGACCGCGATGCTCGATACCAGCAGCGCCCGCCTCGCGCCGGCCGCGCCCGCCGCCCGCAGCACCTGCTCTGCCGCCGTCACGTTCAGCCGCTCATATTCGGCCCAGGACGCGCCCCGCCGATAAACCAGCGCCGCCGAGTGCACGATGGCGTCGCAGCCGGCCATGAGCCCCGACAGGCGCTCCGGCGGGCCCAGCAGGTCGCCCACCACCAGCCGCGCCACTCCGGCAAGCGCCCGCGTGTCGCTTTCCGGGCGAGCCAGCGCGACCACCTCGTGGCCCGCCGCCGCCAGCGCCGCCGCCGCGTGCGAGCCCACCAGCCCGGTCCCTCCGGTGAGGAAAACCCGCATCCCGCACTCCCCTTCGGGCGTGGCGCCCGCGCCGACCCGGAAACGCGGCAAACTACACGCCTGTCACCGGTATCACCACCGCCGCACCCGCCGCCTGTCCTGAACCGCCGCCGCCGTCCCCGCCGCCGGCACTCCGCCGGGGCTCTGGACGAAGTGCGCCAGCGCCTTTAACATACGGCCCTATGAGATGCCCTGCCTGCCAGACCGAGTCCACGGGCGCCTACTGCCCCGAGTGCGGGACCCCCCTCAGGGTCGCCTGCGCTTCCTGCGGCGCCACCCTGCAGCCCGCCGCGCGCTTCTGCACGCAGTGCGGCTCCCGCGCCCGCGCCGCCCGCAGCAACGCCCCCTGGTACATCGCCGGCACTGCCCTGCTCGCGCTCAGCGCCGTCGTGCTGCTC
Organism: Gemmatimonadota bacterium; assembly: GCA_017881445.1. GTDB lineage: Bacteria > Gemmatimonadota > Gemmatimonadetes > Longimicrobiales > RSA9 > JADGQX01. Next base: position 8,651 of record JADGQX010000013.1, read on the forward strand.
CCCGGCTCGAAGGCCGGCACCGGCTCGGCCGACGCCGGCCCGGCGCAGACCGCGCCCATGCTCGTAGGGGGCACCGGCGCGGGCGCGGCTCCGACCTCGGACAACGCACCTCCGCCCCTTACCGGCACGCCCCGCGAGCAGGCCGACCGCCTCTTCAACCTCATCATGGAGAACAAGGAGAAGGGCGACACCGCCAAGGCCAAGTTCTTCGTGCCCATGGGGTTGCAGGCGTACGCCATGGCGGGCCAGCTGGATGCGGACGGCCTCTACCACCTGAGCCTGCTGCAGACTCTGGGCGGCAATGGCGCCGATGGCGTCGCTACGGCGCGGAAGATCCTGGCCGTCTCGCCCGACAACCTCCTCGGGCTGGTCGCCGCCGCCCAGGGGGAGGCGGCCGCCGGCCAGCGCGCGGCCGCGGCCGGCTACTACCAGCATTTCCTGGCCGTATTCCCGACCGAGAAGGCGCGCGACCTTCCTGAATACCGCGACCACGCGGCCGCGCTGCCGCAGTATCAGGAAGAGGCGCGCCGCTTCGTGAAGCCGTAGCGGCGCGGCCGGTCGGCCGCCGGACCGCGTCCGGCGCAGCCGGCGGTGACCCGGGATCGGGACCTATCGGGCTCCGGCGCGAAGGACCGGCGCTTCAGGGGCCGGACCTCCGACCCTCGGCCGGCGGGCCCAGCCTGGAGAGCAGGTCCTCCGGGTCCACCGGTTTCACCAGCAGGCAGAGCGCCTTTCCCTGACGCGGGTCCGCGGCACCCTCCTCCGGCACGCTCCCCGTCACCACCACCACGGGAAGCCCCGGCTCGCGCCGGTGCAGCCGCTCCAGCAGGTCCCACCCCGACATCCCCGGCAACGCCACGTCCGTGATCACGACGTCACAGCCGCCGGGCTCCCAGAGCGCCAGTGCCGCCTCGGCGGACGTAACGCCGGCGACGATGTGCCCCACCGTCCGCAGCGCCGCCATGGTCGCCTCCGCGGCCAGCGCATTGTCCTCCACCAGCAGCACCCGCAGCGCCATTGCCCTTCCTCTTCAAGGGGACCGCCCGAAGGGGACCCGCCCGCCCGTCTCGCCCGACCCGACCGCTCGCTGCCCGCCGGCCTGCAGCGCTCCCCGCCGATGCGTCTTCCGACCTGTTGCGCCCTGGCGCCGCCTGGCGCAGGCGCTCACATGCCGGTCGGCAGGTCCAGGAACTGCCAGGCGAGGCCGAACCGTTTCTCCAGGTGCGCCGCCAGTGCCCGCACCCCCCATGTCTCCGTCGCGTAGTGCCCGCCGTAGTAGACGTTCACCCGCTCCTCCAGCGCGTCGAAATACGTATGGTGCGTGCCCTCCCCCGTTACGAAGGCATCCAGCCCCAGTCCGGCCGCCTCCCCGATCAGCTGCGCCGCCCCGCCGCTCACCACCCCCACCCGCCGAACCCGCTCCGGGCCGCCCGCCACCAGTCTCACCCTCACCCCCAGCAGCTCGTCCAGCCGCGCGCACAGCGCCTCCCGTCGCAGCTCCAGCGTGCCCCAGACCCCCAGGTGGACGCCTCGATACTCGCCGAACGTGCCCTCCGGCTCCATGCCCAGCTCACGCGCCAGCACGGCGTTGTTGCCCACCTCCGGGTGCACGTCCAGCGGGATGTGCGCGCTGTACACCGCCACCCCCGCATCCAGCAGCCCCTTCAGCTTCCGATAGCGCCGCCCCGTCACCGGCTCCGCACCCGCCCAGAAGAGCCCGTGGTGCACCAGCAGCAGGTCGCAACCGGCCGCCACAGCCCCCGCGATCGACCGCTCGCTGGCGTCCACTGCCGCCGCCACCCGGGTCACCTCGCCCCCGTTCGCCACCTGCAGCCCGTTCAGCGCCGTGGGCGCATCCGGGATCTCCGCCACCCGCAGAAACGCATCCAGGTAGCCGGTCAACTCCTCCAATCGCATGGCCGACTCCCCTTGGAAACGCCTGTGGATAACGGGGTGGTTGTTGTCCACACCTGGATGTGCAGAACCACCCGCATGTGCACAAGTCGCGGTAGAACAACAACTTAGAAGATTTCCACGAATTGTGGACAAACGCCCGCGCCGCGGGAGCGGCGCCGGGCGCGGACGGCGTGTTTTCAGGCCGGAATGGGCGTCAATCCGCCGTCAGGACGGGCGGGGCCGGCGTGCCCTGCGTCTCGGGGCGCGGCATGTCCGGAACCCCCGCGGGGCTCGCCGGGACACCCGGGGCCGGGCGCCGCTGCACCTCGCCCGTGCGGATCCCGCCATTGACCCGCCCGCCCTCGTCGAGCTTGATGCGCCGGGCGTGGATCTCGCCGTCGATGACGCAGGTCGCCTGCAGCTCGAGGCGGCTCTCGGCGACGACGGTGCCCTTGACCTTGCCGCCGATGATGGCGTCCTGGGTGTCGATGTCGCCAATGACGACGCCGTCCTTGCCGACGACCACGGCCTTGCCGGCGCGCACGGTTCCTTCCAGCTCCCCCTCGATGCGGAGCGTGCCCTCCGTATCGCAGTTGCCCACCACGCGCATTCCCGCGCCGATGATGGAGATCACGCCATCGTGGGCGGGCGCGCCTCCGAGCGGGGTCTTGTCCTTGGCCATGTTGCCATCCTGGTGTGCGTTCACTTCTTGAGTCCGAGCAGGCGGGCCGCTTCGGAGACGGAGGAGCCGGCTGCGGCGCGCGACCCGGCGGAATCCTTCCGGCCGAGCGGCGGGAGTATGGGCTCCTTGCTCCTGGGCGCGGCCGCGTCGGCACCCAGGAGCTGACGAACGTGCTCGTACTGCGCTTCGACCTGCTCCAGCTCCCGCGCCAGACGCGCGACCTTCTCGCGTTCGCTTTCGAGGCGTTGCACTTCGGCCTGGAGGCTGTTCGCCCGGGCCGCCTGCGCGGCCACGTACCACCAGGTCGACACCACGAGAACGAAGACGAGGAGCAAGGCCACCACCCCGGCGAAGAGGAGCTTCAGGCGGCCGTAGGAGACCGTGAAGGTACGGGTCTCCAGGTCCGCGTGCGGGACCACGATGAACGTGAGGAAGCGCTTGTCGCCGTGGGGCATGGTCAGGACACCACTTCGGTCACCGGCTGGCCCACGAGCAGCTCGTAGACGCGCTCGAAGTCGTCGGCGCTGTAGAAGGGGATCTCGATGCGGCCGCGGCCGCCGCGCGCGTGCCGGATCCGGACGGCGGTGCCCAGGGCGCGCTGCAGCGCGTCCTCGATCTCGCGCTCCGCCGCCTCCTTCGGCCGCGGCGCGAGTGCCGGCCTGGCGGCGCGAGTCGGGCGCACGCGCTGCACCTGCGCCTCGATCTCCCGCACGCTCCAGCCCTCTTCCGCCGCGCGCCGCGCGAGCTCCGCCATGCGGTGGTCGCTCTGCACGCCCAGCAGCGCCCGCGCGTGCCCGGCCGTGAGCTGGCCCTCGCTCAGCAGCCGCCGCACCGAGGCCGGCAGCTGGAGCAGCCGCAGCGAGTTCGCGATCGTGGAGCGGTCCCGCCCCATGATCTCGGCGATCTGCTGCTGCGTCAGCCCGAACTCTTCCGACAGCCGGCGGTAGCCCTCGGCCTCTTCGAGCGGCGACAGCCCGGAGCGCTGGAGGTTCTCCACCATGGCGAGGACCAGCATGGTCCGGTCGTCCACGTCGCGCACGATCGCCGGCACCTGCTGCCACCCCAGGCGCGTGACCGCCCGCCAGCGCCGCTCGCCGGCCACCAGCTCCCAGTCCAGGCCAGAGTCCTCCGCCGCGCGCCGCACCACGATCGGCTGCAGCAGCCCGTTCTCCCGGATCGAGGTGGCCAGCTCCGCCAGCTCCTCTTCCTTGAAGTCGCGCCTGGGCTGGAACGGGTTCGGGCCGACCTTCGCCACCGGAACCAGTCGCGAATTCGCGCCGTCGGGGGCGCCCGCGTCGCCCAGGTACTCGCCGAGCAGCGCACCCAGGCCCTTCCCGAGCCGGTCCCGCTTGTTCATGGACGTCACCCCCGCGCGGCCGCGGCGGTGGTGATGCCGGCGGGCTTCCGGGCGATCAGCTCTTTCGCCAGGGCCAGATAGCTCTGCGCGCCCGCGGAGAGAAGGTCGTACACCACGATCGGCTTGCCGAAGCTGGGCGCCTCGGCCAGGCGCACGTTGCGCGGGATCGCGGTGCGGTAGACCCGGCTGCCGAAGTACTCCTGCGCCTCCTCCGCCACCTGGCGCGAGAGGTTGAGCCGCTGGTCGTACATGGTCAGCAGCACGCCGTCGATCTGCAGCTTCGGATTGATGTTCCGCTGCACCAGCCGCACGGTGTTCAGCAGCTGCGACAGCCCTTCCAGCGCGTAGAACTCGCACTGGATCGGGATCAGCACCGCGTCCGCCGCCGCCAGCGTGTTCAGCGTCAGCAGTCCCAGCGAAGGCGGGCAGTCCACGAGCACGAACTCGTACTCGTGCCGGATCGCTTCCAGCGCCTTGCGCAGCAGCAGCTCGCGGCCCGGCCGGCTCACCAGCTCCACCTCCGCCCCCACCAGGTCCCGGCTCGAGGGCACCACGTCCAGGTACGGGAAGTGGACATGCCGCACCGTCGCGCTCGAGACCGCCGCGCCTTCCACCAGCACCTCGTACGCCGTCGCCTGCGCCGCCGACCGGTCCACCCCCAGCCCGCTGGTGGCATTGCCCTGCGGGTCCATGTCGATCATCAGCGTCCTGCGCTCGGCCACGGCCAGGCAGGCGCCGAGGTTGATGGCGGTGGTGGTCTTGCCCACCCCGCCCTTCTGGTTGGCGATGGCGATCACGCGGGACATGCGATTCCAGTGTCATCCGGGAAACTGCGGAGGAAGCGAAAATATACCCGCGCCCACCGGCGCGGTAAAGGCGCGCCGCCCCGCCCCGGCGCATTCGCCCTCCGGGCCGCCCGCTTGGGCGACCGGCCCGCGCACGCGCCCCGCCGGGGCGCTCCCGCCGACGAACCGGTAACCCGGGCTGCCAGGTGGATCCCCGCGGCGCGCTTGACCCGCTCCGCCCGCCGCCGGAAATTGCTCTCTGCCCCTTCCACCTGGAGGATCCATGCGACGCCGCACCGCCTCCTTCGCCGCCGCCCTGGCCCTCGGCCTCGCCGTCTGCGGCGGCGGCGGCGGCACCGGCCCGGGCGGTCGCCTGCCTGCGCCGGTGGTCGGAGGCTGGGAGGCCGGCCCTCCCTGCAAGGCCCGCGGCTGTACCATCGACGCTCGCATCGACGGCTCGGGCGTGACCCTGCCCCTCACCGACAGCCTGCACCTGGTCCTGGACATCCGCGAGACCGGCGGCGGCGTCTCCCACGCTCACCTTCGGCGGCGCCCAGACGTCCACGCTCCAGGGCACCGGCCGCATCCATGGCGACACCCTCATCATCGACTACCCGGGCACGCCCTCCGACACCATCGTCTTCGCCGTCCAGGGCGCGCTCCTGCGCTTCGACTTCCGCAATAGCCTCCAGCTCCCCGACGTCACCGGCGACGGCCTCCCCCGACCGCCTGCACGTGGCCGTCCTCCTCGCCCGCCGCTGACCGGCCGCGGCCGGCCGCCGCGGGCCCGTTTCACGTGAAACACCGGCCCGCATCCCGCCGACGCGAAGGCGCCGCGGCTGCGCTCCGCCTCCCCGCGTGCGGACCGTCCGGGCGCCGCCCGGACGTTCCACGTGGAACACTTCCCGCAACTTGGTGTGGTTATTGCACTTAACCAGCGCGGAGACCCCGGACGCACCGCCCCGGGGACCGCTTGCCGGGCCCGCAGGTCCGCCGGGCGAGGATCGCCTTGCGCGACACGCCCGCCGGCCTGCCGGAGGAGCGCGCCGGCCTCCCGCTGGCCGGAACCGGCCCGGCGGCGCGGTCTCGCCCTGACCGCCGCACTTTCCTGCGGCACTGGCGGCGGCGCCCGGCCTGAGCCAGAATCCGAGGCCGGACGCGCCGCTCCGACGCATGCGCGCCGACCGACCGGGGCCCAGCGCCAGCTTCGAGACTCCGAGCGCGAGCCCATGTGATCTCCCGCCCCGGGCCGGCGGACTCGCCGGCCCGGGGCCGTTACCGTGGCAGCCATGAACCAGCAGGGCGAGGCGCGGGCCCGCTTCCGGGTGGTGGGGCGCGTGCAGGGCGTGGGGTTCCGCTGGTGGATCGCGCGCGAGGCACGCGCGCTGACGCTGGCCGGAACCGTTTACAACGAGGCCGATGGCTCGGTCGGGGTCGAGGCGGAGGGCAAGGCCGCCAACCTGGCCCAGCTGCGGGAGCTCCTGGCCGAGGGTCCGCCCAACGCCTCCATCGAGCGCGTCGAGGAGCTCTCGCCGACGCGTGGTGCCCTTCCCGCTCCCTTCTCCATCCGCGCCTGACCGCTGCGCCGCCGGAGCGTTGGCCCGACCCGGCCCGGCCGCAGACCCGCGCCCGAGCGGAGACGCTGCCCTGCCCTGCCGCTGGCGGCGCACGGAAGGCGGCGGAACGCTGACGGGCGGGTCCCGCTGGGACCCGCCCGTCTGTGCGTCCGGCGACGGCGTCGGCTGGCGCTCAGCCGGAGCGGCTGGCCTGCCAGCGCTTGCGCTCGGCCAGCAGCTGGAGCTGCTGGGGGAGTGAGGCCACGTTCTGGGCCACGTAGTACAGGTTCAGCCCCGAAGCGAAGTTCAGGAAGAGGACGACCCAGATGCCGGGCATGAGGTAGGTCATCATCTTCATCTGCTGGTTCGGCTGCGGCGTGGAGCGGAGGCCGAGCCACTGCAGCAGGAACATGGTGGCGCCCAGCAGGATGGGCAGGATGTAGAGCGGGTCCGCCCTGGAGAGGTCCGGCAGCCAGAGGAACGGCACGCCGCGGAACTCGATCGTGCCCTGGAACACGAAGTAGAGCGTGAACAGCACGGGCATGGGCACGAGCATGGGGAGGCAGCCTCCGAGGGGGTTGAATCCCTCCTCCTTGTAGAGGCGCATGACCTCCTTCTGCATCTTCTCCGGGTCCTTCTTGAGCCGGTCCTGGATCTCCTTCAGGCGCGGCTGCAGCTCCATGTTGCGCAGCTGGGAGCGCATGGCCTTGGCGTTCAGCGGCCAGAGCACGACGCGGATGACGACGCCGAACAGGATGAGCACCCAGCCGTAGCCGACGTGCAGTACGTCATGAGCGCCCTGTAGCGCCCAGATGACCACGTGGGCCAGCGGCCGGATGACCGGCCGCAGGAAGCGCCAGCCGTACGGATTGACGTCCTGCAGGTCGTATCCCAGCGCCGCCAGCCGCTGGTTCTCCTGGGGGCCGATGTAGAGCCGGTAGCTCCAGAGGCCCTCGCGGGAGATGGGCAGCGTGGCCGTCAGCAACGCCGAGTGCGGCGCCCGGCCGTCCCGGGCCATGAGCCCGCCGAAGGGCGAGGCCCCCGCCTCCGTCGCCTTCACGGCGGCGAAGACGAAGTACTTGTTCTTGACCGCCACCCAGTTGAGGGGCCCCTCCTCGATGCGGTCCTCCTTCATCTTGTCCAGCGGCTGGCTGGAGATGCCGTCCCGCTCGCTGTTGACCACGTAGTCCAGCGTGCGGTAATCCTCCGCCGGGTTGGCCTCGTTCACGGCCAGCGTCGGCGGCAGGTCGAGCTGCAGCTGCGTCGCGCCCGGCGTGCCCGTCGCGCCCGGCGTGCCGAACCGGCCCGTCACGGTGGCGCCGTACTGGTCAGGCTGGAAGGTGTAGTCGATCTCCGCGTGCAGCCCGGGGTCGTCGTGCACGAAGTGGAGTGTGCGCGGACCGCCGCCGCGCTGCAGCGTGATCCCCGCCGCGGGCTCCACCTGGAAGGTGAGAGTGCGCAGGTCCACCACCCGCTCGCCCATGCGCACGCTGTAGCCCAGCAGCGGCGCCATCCCGTGGGGCGCCAGCTGCACGGGGCCGTTGCGGGTGAAGGAACGGTAGGGCAGCAGCTCCGCCGAGACGATGGCGCCGCCGGCCGCGCTCACCCCGTACCGGTAGAGCGGCGACTCGACCAGGACGACGGGCGCGGCGACCAGCGTCGCGGGCAGGGCCGCCGCGGGCGCGGCCGCCGCGCCGGGGGCGGCTCCCGCGCTGGAGGCCCGGGCCGGCGCGCCGGCGGCGGGTGCCGTGGCCGCCGGTTGCGTCGCCGGCGTCGTCGCTCCGGCCGGGGCCGCCTGCGGCACCGCGCGCGCGCTGTCCGCCAGCGGGCGCTGTGCCGGGCGGTGCGGCACGAGCAGGTTGGTTATGACCACCACGGCGACCATCAGGACGATCGCCACGACGAATCGTACGCTGTCCATCGACTGCTCACGGTCCGGGTCGTTCGTGACAGCCGCCTGTCCGCGGGAGGCCGCGCCGGCCCGGGCGGCCAGCCTCCGATTGCGGACGGCGATACGGCCCGCTCAGGGAACGGGGTCGAACCCGCTGCCCCCGAACGGGTGGCAGCGCAACAACCGCCGCAGGGCCAGCCACCCGCCCCGCAGCGCACCGTAGCGCGTCAGCGCCTCCTCCGCGTATGCTGAGCAGCTGGGCACGAACCGGCACGACGGCGGCAGCGCCGGCGAGACCCACCGGCGGTATCCGCGCACCGCCGCGATCAGCGGACGTGCGAGCATCGCCGCTCCAGCCATTGCGTCAGCTCGGCCACCAGCTCCCCGTACCCGGCGACGTCGTACGCCTCCCGCCGGGCGCGCACGATCACGTCCAGCCGCAGTCCGCTGGCATCCAGCGCCGGCAGGATCGCGTTGCGCAGCGCTTCCCGCAACCGGCGCTTCAGCCGGTTGCGCTCCGCGCCCGTCCGCCGGTGCTTGGGCACCACCACGCCCACCCGGCAATACGGCGCGGGGGAAGCGGAGTCGAAGACGTCCAGGTGGGCCGTCCTGCTCCTCTTCCCCCTCTGAAAAAGGCCGCGGATTTCCGGGCCACGGGTGATCCGCCGCGCGTGCGGCAGACGCCGTCGCCCCGCACCAGCCGCCCCGTCCCGCTCCTGCGGCCCCGGCGCTACCGGGGTCGTAGCTACTTCCCGCCGACGGCGACGATCAACCGCTTGCGCCCCTTCTTGCGGCGGCTGTTGAGCACGTCTCTGCCGCCGCGCGTGCTCATGCGCGCGCGGAACCCGTGCTTGTTCTTCCGCTTGCGGTTATGCGGCCGATAGGTTGGTGCGCCCATGTGCAACTCCACTCGTTTCCGTGTTTCAGAGCCTTGAAGTATAACCGTGGCTTGCGGGACCGGTCAAGCGCGCGCCCGGCGAGGCGGCCCCGGCGCTGGCGGGGGCGCCGGTTGACTTATCCACATCGCAACCCCTAGCTTTGCCCCTCGCGTCCGTAGCCTCCCGCCCGCTCGAACGACTCGCGATGGAGTTCACCGCCACCGAAGCCTGGTCCCTGATCCTGGAGCGCGTTCGCGCGGTGCTCCCGGATCACACCTATCGCACGTGGCTGGAGAAGACCGAGCCGCTGTCGCTGTCCGAGGACCGGCTGGAAGTGAGTGCCGGCAGCGAGTTCGCCGCGGAATGGATCGAGGACAAGTACGGCAAGCTGCTGCGCGACCTCGCGGAGCGGGTCCTCGGTCGGAGCATCTCCATCTCGGTGCAACACCATACGCGCGGCGAGGGGTCGGCGGTTTCGCCGCGTCCGGCGGAGCGACCGGCGGGACCGGCCGTGCCGGCGGCGGCGGTGCCGCCCAGGCCGATGGGCCCGGCGGTCGCACCCGCACCGGGCGGCCCGCTGAACGATCGCTACACGTTCGAGCGTTTCGTGGTGGGCACGGACAACCAGTTGGCGGCGGCGGCCTGCAAGGCGGTTGCGGAAGCGCCGGCGCGCATGTACAACCCGCTCTTCATCTATGGCGGCGTGGGGCTGGGCAAGACGCACCTGATGCACGCGGTGGGTCATGCGATCCTGGCGCGGGACCCGACCAAGCGGGTGGCGTACGTGACCAGCGAGCGCTTCACGAACGAGATGGTGGTGTCGATCCAGGAGGGGCGCATGCCGGAGTTCCGGCGTCGCTACCGGGAGATCGACCTGCTGCTGATCGACGACATCCATTTCCTGGGGGAGAAGGAACGGACCCAGGAAGAGTTCTTCCACACGTTCAACGCGCTGCACGACGCCCAGCGCCAGATCGTGCTGACGAGCGACCGTCCGCCCAAGGAGATCAACGGGCTGGAAGCGCGGCTGGTCTCCCGCTTCGAGTGGGGGCTGGTGACCGACATCAAGGCACCGGACCTGGAGACGCGGGAGGCGATCCTCCGCAAGAAGGCGGAAGACGACCGGCTCACTCTAGCCGACGACGTGCTGCAGTTCGTGGCGCGCAACTGCCGCTCGAACGTGCGCGAGCTCGAAGGCGCCATCATCAAGCTCCTGGCCTACTCCTCGCTGACGCGGCGCGAGATCACGGTGGAGCTGGCGCGGGAGGCCCTCGGCGGCCTGGCGGTGCCGGTAGCCGCTGAGTTGTCACCGGAGACGATCCGTACCCGCGTCGCCAGCTTGTACGGCGTCACGGTGGACGGGCTCTGCTCCAAGAGGCGGACCAAGGAGCTGACGGTTCCGCGCCAGGTGGCCATGTACCTGATCCGGATGCTGCTCGATCTGCCGCTGGTGGAGATCGGGAAGCTCTTTGGCGGCCGGGACCACTCCACCGTGATTCACTCGGTGCAGAAGGTGGAGGACGACCTGGCGACCGACGAGCAGCTTCGGGGGCGAGTCGAAGCTCTCCGACAGGAGCTGCTGGGCTGAGCAGAGGACGGTGGAAAGCGTGTGGAGCGCGGCTCCACTTGCCAACAGGATCCGTCCAGATGTGGGTAACCGGAGCAAACCCGTCGCGGCCTCCACGGCGCTTCCACAACGGGACCGATGAGGAAACTGGTTGGAGGGCAGGGAGCTGAAGCGTGTCGGCCGGCGTTGTCCACGGCTCCACACCCTCTACTATTACTACTAGAGATTTCCATCATACAGGGCTAGTTATCCCTGGATGTGAACTCGTGGGGACAACCGGGCGAGAGGCACCATGAAATTCACGATCACGCGGGACAACCTGCAGCAGGGTCTTGCCTCGGTGGCCGCGAGCATTCCGACGCGAACCACGTTGCCGGTGCTCTCGAACATCCTGATCGAGGCGGATGGCGCGGGTGTCCGGATGAGCGGCACCGACCTGGACATTGCCGTGAGCCTGCAGGTGGCCGCGGATGTGGAGGAAGAGGGGGCGCTCACGGTGCCGGCCAAGAAGCTGCAGGAGCTGGCGCGGGAGCTGCCGGAGAATCCCGTGCGGATCTCGACCAAGGCCGACCGCTTCGAACTGGCCTGCGGCCGGGCGAGTTTCAAGCTGAACGGCATGCCGCGCGACGAATTTCCCACGTTCCCCGCGGTGGACTTCCACGACGCCTGGAAGCTGTCGGGACAGGTCCTGAGCACACTCATCCACCAGACCTCGTTCGCGGTGTCCACGGAGGAGAGCCGCCCGATCCTGAATGGCGTGCTCTGGCAGTTGGGTGACCGCGAGATGCGCATGGTGGCGACCAACGGCCATCGCCTGGCGGTCATGAAGCAGGCGGTGAATTTCCCGGGGGCGGGCCGGGTGGACCTGATCATCCCGCCCAAGGCCCTGGCCCAGGTCGAGCGCCTGTTCGCCGGGGGCGAGGAGATCGAGGTCGGGCGCAGCGAGAACCACCTCGGCTTCCGCCAGGGCGGCACCCGCATTTTCACACGCCTCATCGAGGGGCCCTATCCCAACTACGAGCAGGTCATCCCCAAGGACAACGATAAGCACGCGGATGCCGACAAGGCGGGCCTGATCCAGGCGTTGCGCCGCATGTCGGTCGTGGCCAGCGAGCAGACACACCGGGTACGGCTCTCCTTCAACCCTGGCCTGCTGCGCTTCTCCGTGGAGTCGCCGGACCTGGGCGAAGCCCGCGAGGAGCTGGAGATCGACTACCAGGGCGAGCCCCTCGACATCGGCTTCAATGCCGCCTACCTGCTCGAGGTGCTGCGCTACATTCCCACGGCCGAGGTGCACCTTACCTTCAAGGCACCGGAGCGCGCTGCCACGCTCGAGCCGGTGCGGCCGGAGGGCGAGAGCGGGCCGGACTACCTCTGCCTGGTCATGCCGCTCAGACTGCTCGAATAGAACGGCAAGGCTAGGGCCAGGGCGAAGGCTAGGGCGAAAGGGGGAGACCGGCAGGTGCGAGGGAGGGTCTCCCCCTTCCCTTTAAGGGCAAAGGGCGCAGCGGTGGCCGCCAGGAATGCCGCGGCCCTCGCCCCTCACAAGCTGTTGTCTTCTCTCGCCTTAGACCTCGCCCTTGCCCTCGCCCTGCCTTTAGGCCCTATTCCGCCTTGCCCCAGCAACCTCTGCAGCCGGAGGAGCCACTTGGACCCGCTCTACCTCACGCTCCGCACGCTCACGTCCCCGATCGCTGCGATCACCACCTCGTCCGGGGGTCGCCGCAACGGCCTCGTCGTCAACAGTGCCCAGCGGGCGTCGCTGGTGCCCACGTTCATGCGCGTCTCCATGTACATTTCCAAGACCAACCTCACCCACGACCTCATCTGGGACAGCGGTGTCTTCGGCATGCACCTGCTGCGTGCCGACCAGTGGGACGTGGTGCGGGCGCTGGGCGTGCGCAGCGGCAGGGACGGGGACAAGTTCGCCTCCCTCGCCCTGCGCACCGGACAGACCGGCTGCCCGCTGCTGCAGGATTGCCTGGTGGCCCTCGAGTGCCGCGTGGCCAATACGATGGATGCGGGCGCCGCCACCTTCTTCCTGGGCGACGTCGTCGCCGCGGAATCCGGCACCGAAGGCGACGTCATGACCAGCGATCGCTTCCGGAAGGGGCTTCCCGACGACCTGCGGGTGCAGTACGAGGCGAACCTGGTGCGGGCGCAGGAAGAACTCGCCCGCATCGCCCAGACCGTGGACCGCGCCCGCAACTGGCCCGGGCCGACCACCCGGCCCTAGTCTGGAGCCACGGCGCCGGCGCGCGGCCCGCCGGGGCAGGGAGGGGCGGCTCGGCCGACCGGCGACCGCCGCCGTAGCCGGCCGCACCGGCCGGCGCCCGGCTACCCCGCCAGCAACTCTGCTGCGGTCATCAGTGCGCGCAGGTCGAAGCCGGCGTCGGCCAGGCGACGTCGGCCGTCGGGGTCCCGCTCCACCACGGCCAGGACGCCCAGCACCCGGCCGCCGGCCTGCTCGACGGCGGCAATGGCCTTGAGGGCGCTGCCGCCGGTGGTCACCACGTCCTCCACCACCACGACGTCGGCGCCGCTGGGAAACGGGCCCTCGATGAGCCGCCCCGTGCCGTGGCCCTTGGCTTCCTTCCTTACGGTGAAGGCATCCAGCGCCCGCCCCGCGGCCGCCGCGGCGTGGGCGATGGCGTAGGCCACCGGGTCGGCGCCCAGGGTGAGCCCGCCCAGCGCGGCGGGGCGCCACCCGGCAGCGTCCAGCGCCTCCAGCCCGACGCGGCCCAGCAGCAGTTGTCCCGGACCGGACATGGTGGTCAGGCGTGCGTCGATGTAGTAGGTGGAGTGCGCACCGCTGGCCAGGGTGAAATCGCCCCGGCGCAGCGAGCGTTCGCGCAGCAGCTGGCGGAGCCGGTCTAGCTCGGTCAAGAGGTCTCCTCGGGGCAGACGTAGGGTCCGGCGCGCGGCGGATCGGCCGCGCTCAGCCTCCGGGCGGCGGCGGCTCGGCCGCCGGCACCTCGTCCCAGAGCTCCTGCGTGCCCGGGAAGGCCGCGCCCAGAGCCGCGAGAGCCGCCGCCACATCGGCGCGGGCGAGCGGGTCGGCGGCGGCCCACTCCAGGAACTCCAGGAACAGCCCGGGCTGCGCGGGCGAGCGGAAGAGCCAGGCATGGGCGCCGGCCCCCGCCGCCGCCGCGCGCAGCGGCTCCCAGGCCGCGAGGTAGGCGCCCAGCCCACTCTCGGGCACGTGCCGGCGGATGCTCAGCAGGGCGTGGGGCACGTTCGCCTGGTCGCCAGCGTCCGGGCGCGCCGGGCCGTCGGGTTCGTCCGCATGGCGGGGAATATCCGGCCGGCGGGAGCGGCGTCAAGCGGGCGGAGAGGCCTCGCCTCGCCTGGCGCGAATCGTGCGCCGCCATGATACGTCAGCAGTTGTGTGCATGCCCGGCGATGGCGCTCTGCCCGTCGGGCCGTTGTGTTTCCCCCGCCGAAGGAGAGACGGATGGCAGTGTTCGGGCCGCTGGCCCATACGTGGTGGTTCCCCCTGCTGTGGGTGCTCGCGTTCGGGCACATCACCAACATCTGCGTCACGCTGTACCTGCACCGCTCCATGACCCACGAAGGTGTCGTCTTCCATCCCGTCGTCTCCCACTTCATGCGGTTCTGGCTCTGGCTGACCACGGGCATGAACACGCGGGAATGGGTGGCCGTGCACCGGAAGCACCACGCCTTCGCCGACCGGGACGGAGATCCGCACTCGCCCGTCGTCGCCGGGTTCTGGGCCATCATGCTGGGAGGCGTCTTCTTCTATCGGAAGGCGATCCAGGACGCGGAAATGATCGAGAAGTACGGCAGGGGCTGCCCGCAGGACTGGATCGAGCGCAGGGTCTACACCCCCCACGGGGTCATGGGCATCGTGCTCCTGCTGGCGCTCGAGATCGTGCTGTTCGGGCCGCTGGTCGGACTGCTGACCTGGTCCGGCAGCGTGATCTGGGTGCCGATCATGGGCAACATCATCAACGGCGCCGGCCACGCCCTCGGCTATCGGAACTTCGACACCCGCGACCACAGCCACAACCTCTACCCGCTGGGCATCTGGATCGTGGGCGAGGAGCTGCACAACAACCACCACGCGGACCCGAAGTCGGCCAAGTTCAAGGCCAAGTGGTGGGAGTTCGACATCGGCTGGGCGTACATCCGGGCGCTGCAGCTGGTGCGGGGGGCCCGCGTGATCTACGCCCGCAGCGTGTCGGCGCGCGAGTTCGCGGAGAAGTACTACGACCGCGCCCGGGGCGCGGCCGTCTCCGCGGCGGAGCGGGCGCGGGATGCGGCCAGCAGTGCGGCGGAGCGGGCGCGGGATGCGGCCAGCAGCGCGACGGGGCGGGCGCGGGAAGCGGCCAGCAGCGTGGCCGAGCGCGCGCGCGGCGCGGCCAGTGCCGCCGCGGACGCGGCCGCCGAGGCTGCGCCCACCCGGCCGCTCGCCCTCGAGTAGCCCGGAAACACGAAGCCCCGGGCGTCTGGAGAGAGCCCGGGGCGATGCGCTTCTGGTTCTGCTGTGAGAGATCTGGTGGTCTAGCCCACCTTCAGCAGCTCTCTGAGCTGCTCCGGCGAGAGCTCCTCGACCCTGCGGGCGCCGAATCGCTGACCGGTGCGCTTGGCCTGCGGCTGGGGGCGGAGCGCCGCGGTACCGCCCTCGTAGTCATACTCGGGCAGGGAAATCCGCTCGATCTGGTATCCCAGCATCCGCTCGATGTCGTGCACCTGGGCGAGTTCGCCGCTCATGAACGTGATCGCGGTGCCCGTCGCCCCTGCCCGGCCGGTCCGTCCGATCCGGTGCACGTAGTCCTCGGGGTCCTTGGGCGTGTCGAAGTTCACGACGTGGCTGATGCCCTCGATGTCCAGCCCCCGCTGCGCGACGTCCGTTGCCACGAGCACCCGGACCTTGCCGTTGTCGAACTCCGCCAGCGCCCGGTGCCGCTCCTTCATCTCGCGGTCGCCGTGCATCACCGTGCACGAGATGCCGGCCCGCTTGAGCTGCGAGTCGAGCACATCGGCGCCGTGCTTGGTGCGGGTGAACACCAGCACCTGGTCCCAGCCTTCGCGACCGAGCAGGTCCACCAGCAGGTCCACCTTCTTCTCCGGACGCACCGAGTAGATCTTCTGCTCGATCCCGTCCGCGGCCGTGGCCGACTTCGTGACCTCGACCCAGACGGGGTCATTCAGGATCCGCAGCGCCAGCGCGTGCACGCCGTTGGGCATGGTCGCCGAGAAGAACAGCGTCTGACGCTTCTTCGGCAGCGCCTGCAGCACCTGCTCGATCTGCGGGCGGAATCCCATGTCCAGCATGCGGTCGGCCTCGTCCAGCACCAGCACGTCGATCCCCGAGAGGTCGATCGTGCCGCGCTCGATGTGGTCGATCAGGCGACCCGGCGTGGCCACGACGATGTCGAAGCCCGCCCGCAGGTCCCGGATCTGGGCGCGGATCGGCAGTCCGCCCACCAGCTCGCCCACGAAGAGGTGCAGGTGCTTCGACAGCACCCGGGCATCCTCCGCCACCTGCTGCGCCAGCTCCCGCGTCGGGCAGAGCACGAGCGTCGAAAGTCGTTCCGAATTGCCGTGTTTCTCCAGCGCCGGCATCAGGAAAGCGCCCGTCTTGCCGGTTCCCGTCTGCGCGATGCCGACGATGTCGCGACCCTCGCGGGCCACCGGGATCGCCTGCACCTGGACCGGTGTCGGCTCCGTCCAGCCCAGCTCGCGGATCGCCCGCAGCACCGGCTCGCACGTGGTCAGTTGCTCGAACGTCACCGCACTCTTTGTTACGACCTGATCCATCCATTCCCTCCGATTTAAGAACGCGAGGCCGGGTGCCGACAGGGTGGCCGGCGCATGTGCCCGGATCCCCGAAACGGCTGCCCGGCCTCGCAACGAACTCCGAAACATAGCGGAAAGCGAGGCCTGCCGGTAGTCCCAAACAGACTACCTGGGCGGCCCACCGCGCATCTCACACAAAGGAGTGAAGTGCCGAAGCCATCCTGCGCGGGCGGCCAGGAACGCCGGGCGAATCTGACTGCCGGCGTATGTTGTTGTAATTACAACCAGAAGGAGTCCGGCCGAGCCGCAGCGCCGCGGCGGTTCCGGGTGCGCGACTTCGGCCGTCCTTCGCCCCTTCGTGTGAGCTGAGTGCAGGGTCGCCCGGGTCGCCGGAGGACGGCCGAAGAGGCTAGAGCCGGTATTCCCGGAAGAGCCGGCGCTCGCCCTCGGTGCCCTCGAGCTTGGCTTCCAGCTCGACGTACGGCTCGAGGCCGCTGCCCTTCAGCTTTTCGCGGAACAGCTCGTCGATCTGGAACACGCCGGCGGAGTTGGAGATGTCCACGCGCAGGCGGATCGGCTTCTCCTCGCCCGCGTCGATGTGGATGGCCTCGATGGCCATGGCGGAGATGGAGTGGATGCTGGTGGAGCCGGCCTGGAAGGGGATGCGGGAGCGCCCCTTGGCCATGTCGAGGGCGTCGGCCACGCGCACCACGCCCGCCTCCAGGGTGAGCGGCTTGCCGCCCGAGCGGTGGGCGATGATGGCGTGCAGCACCTCGCTGCGGACGACGGCGGCGGTGGCCGCGTCGTAGATGCCGGGCAGCAGCTGGCGGAGCTGGTCCTGGGCGACGAAGAGGGAGAACTCCTCGTGGCCCGAGCGGTGGATGGACATGCCGAGGTCGTGGAGCAGCGCGGCGGCGGCGACGATGACCACGGCGTCGTCCCGGTTCATGCCGTAGTTGGTCACGATGGAGGGCTCGATGCCGCGGTCGAGGAGGAGGCGCAGCAGCTTCACGGCGATGTTCATCACGATCTTGACGTGGACCGGGCCGTGGTCGGTCATGCCCAGGCGCTCGATGGCATTCACGTTGGTGGCGGTCCAGAGCGCGTAGAGCTCGTCGCTGGCGTTCACGTGGGCGATGAACTCGCGCAGAGTGGGGTTGCCGCGCTCGGGGACGTTTATCTCGACGCGGTGGGCCATGCGCTCGCGGAGGCTGAGCCCCGCGGGGCCCTCGCTCTCCTGCACCAGCGTTTCATCGGACATGGATGGTTCCTCGGGTATATGTCTTGGCCAACGGCCGGCGCCACGGGCGTCCGAACGCTCACTCACAATACGAAGACACGAAGACGGCCGAAGCGGCGAAGGCCGGGCCGCGCCGCAATCCCGCCGCGATCCGTGCCGGTCCGTGGTTTGTATTTGTTGTTATTACAATAACATACGCCGGATGATCGGTTCGCCCGGATGCCGCGGCCGCCCCGACGGATGTCTTCGACGCGTTCGCTCCTTCGTGTGAGATGGGCGCGTGGACGCCCCCGGAGCCAGCCGCCCGGCGAAAAGTGTTCCGTCCACCGGTCGTCCCGGGAATTGCAACCAAACCGGAGGTCGGAGTGACTAACCCTGCGAAGGTCGGATGCGGCAGCTGGGCCGCGACCGACTGAAGGCAATATCGAGCGGGGGTGTCTCATGGAAAAGACGCATGATCTTGGCAGTGCCGTCGCGGCGGCGCTGGGTGGGGTGGCGGTAGCGCTGGGCTTCCTCGGGCTGTATGCCGCGGTCTCGATGCCCGTCGTGCACCTGCTGCAGCGGTTGGGGTGAACGGGAGACCTGGCGGAAGAGCCCGGGCGTCGCTGGACGATGCCCGGGCTCTACTCATGTTCGTGGGCCGGCGTCCGTCCGGCTCACTGGCGGCAGGGCGCGGTCGGGTCCGGCTTCGGCTTGTCCACGAGGGGCCGGTGGTCGAGGTCCGCGACGCGCGCGGCGACGTCATGCACGAGCTGGGCGACGGCCGCCATGTGCGGGTAGTCGATGTACTCGGGCTCGTCGGTCACCTGGTGGTAGTCGCGGTGCAGCCCGGTGGTGAAGAAGGTGATGGGTATGCCGAAGCGGGCGTACTCGGCGTGGTCGCTGCGGCAGTAAATGTTGTGGGACTCCCCGTTGGCGTCGTACTGGTAGTCGAAGCGGAAGGGGCGCGGCTCGGTCTTGTTGACGGCTTCGACGATGTCGCCCAGCTCGGTGGAGAGCCGGCGCGAGCCGACGAGCAGGAGGTAGTCGGGCCCGCCGCCGGCGACGTCGTCCGCCTTGCCCCGGCCGACCATGTCCATGTTGAGTTGGGCCACGATGCTGTCGCGCGGGACCGTGGGGTGGTCGGTGAACCAGCGCGAGCCCAGCAGCCCCAGCTCCTCGCCCGTGTGCCAGACGAAGAGGATGGAGCGGCGGGGGCGCGGCTTCGCCTTCGCGAACGCCTCCGCCACTTCGAGCATGGCGACCGATCCGGAGCCGTCGTCGTCGGCGCCGTTGAAGACGGAGTCGGGGCGATCGGGATCGGCGCGGCGCATGGAGTCGAGCACAGCGGCGACGCGCTGCTGCTGCTCCGGCGTGGGCGGTCCGGTCACGCGACTGTCGGCGCCCATGGGGCGCATGACGGTGTTCCAGGCGCGGATGGAATCGTGGTCGATGGGGCGCGCCATGCCCAGGTGGTCGTTGTGCGCGCCGATGGCGACGTACTCGGCCTTGAGGCGCGGGTCGCTGCCGCGCAGGATGCCGACAACGTTGCGCGCCGGCGCTGGCGTCTCCTCGTAGACGATGCCACCGTGCACGGTCTTGCCGGCCGCGCCAGGATGGGCCGAGTCCACCGGCATCCCCAGGAGCGCGGCGGCGGCCTGGGCCGTAAGCAGCAGGGTCTGCGGGCCGGCCGCGCCGGCGCCGCTCATGGACAGCGACGACTGCCGCGCCTGGGCCACGAGCGCGGCGGGCGGCGCTCCGGCCAGGACGAGCCCGATCCCCGCGGCGGAGGCGAGGGGGCTCTGGGGGCCGAGGCGCAGGCGCACCTGTGCCGATGTGGCGCCGGAGCTGACGAGCACCAGCTTGCCGGCGGCCTGCTCGGCGTCGATGCCGGGGTTGGCGGCGTCGCCGCCGTAGACCACCTGCGCGCCGTCCAGGCGGCGGGCCGTGCCGCGCGTGGCCAGCGGCGTGAAGTCGGTCCAGAGCTCGAGGTTGCGGCCGTCCACGGCCAGCGACGACCGTGCGGCGACCGTGCGGCGGACCAGCGGCACTGCCTGGAAGTAGGTGCCGCCGTCGCCGGCGGGCAGCAGCCCCAGGCGACGCACCTCACGCTCGATGTACGCGGTGCCCTTCAGGTTCCCGGCCTCGCCTGCGCGCCGTCCCTGCATGGAGTCGTCGGCGAGGATGTAGAGGCGGGTCATGAGGTCGCCGGCGGTGATGGCCGCCGCAGTGGGCTGGGGCGCGTGCTTGAGGGGGAGCGGGCCCTGGGCGCGCGCGGCGACGGGCGCGGCCAGCAGCACGGCCGAGCACACGAGATGGAGCGTTCTCACGCAGGTCCTCCGGTGGACAGGAGCGCGGGCACGTGGGGGGTCGCGCGGAGCCGAACGGCCGAAGATGGGGGAAGGGTGCCGGAGCGCGAAAGGGCGTGGCAGGGCGAGATGACATACGGAGCGCCGCGCGGCCTCGACGGTCAGGGCCGCGCGGTATCCAGGAGGGCAAGCGCAGCGCCAACTGGACCGTCAGGCGTCCCGCGGGTCGTCTTCCTCCGGGATGCGCTCGAACTCGGCGCCGCCGCTGCCGGCGGAGCCGAACATCGGTGCGGTTATGCCCTCCGTGGTGCGTGGCGGCATGGGGTCGCGCCGCATCACGTCCAGCTCTGTGCGGTTCTCGGTCGCCGTGTAGCGGGCGGGCGCCTCCCGGAAGGCGCGGGCGCACTCCGCGGAGCAGAAGAAGTGGAAGTGGTCGCCGTGGGGCTCGCGTGCCGGCGCGCGCTCCGGATCGATGCTCATGCCGCAGACGGGATCGGTTACCCGGGCCACGATGCGCCTCCTTCGAGGGGTTGCCTTCACTCCGGCTCAAGTTCCGTACCGTTCGGCGACGGTGGCGGCGATCGCGGCGGCGATCGCGGCGGCGACAGCCGGGGCGGGGCGTCCGCATGACCCGCTTGCGCAGGGCGGACCGTGCTTGACGCGCCGCCCCGGCGGCGGGCAAGTTCCCGGGCCTCCTCCAGCAAAAGGAAATCCATGTCCGTGAGATCGTGGCAGCGGCCGGTGGTCGGAGCGGTGGTGCTCATCCTCCTGCCGCTGGCGGCTGCGGCGCAACAGGCGCCCCGGGCCGAGGAGGGAGTCCCGTCGTCGCTCCGGCTGGTCGTACCGCCCGCGCTGGACAGCGCCATTGCCCGGGGCACGCGCTCCAGGACGGGCGCGCCCGGCGCGCGCTACTGGCAGAACTCCGCGGATTACGACATCACGGCGCAGGTCACGCCCCAGGACTCGATGCTGCGCGGCCAGGAGCGGGTGGTCTACCACAACAGCTCGCCGGACACGCTCAAGTACGTGTTGTTCCGCCTGTACCAGAACCTTATGGCGCCGGGCGCCGCCCGGGAGCAGCCCGGCCCCATGACCGCCGGGCTGCTGCTGGAGGAGGTGCGTGAGAGCGGGCGGGTGGTGCCGTTGCCGCCGTCGTCCTTCGCCCCCAACCCCGACCGGACCGGGGCGCGCATCTACGGCACCCTCATGTTCGTGCCGCTGGCGACGCCGCTCCTGCCCGGGGCCAGCGCCGCCTTCGACGTGCGCTGGCGCTTCACGATCCCGGGGAGCTGGGCGCCGCGCATGGGAATGGAGGACGCGACCACTGGCCAGATCGCGCAGTGGTATCCGCAGATCGCGGTCTATGACGACCTGGATGGCTGGGATCGCCAGATGTACACCGGGACCGGCGAGTTCTACCTGGACTACGGCCGCTTCCGCTACTCCGTGACCCTGCCGGCCGGCTACGTCGTGGGCGGCACCGGCACGCTGCAGAACCGCCAGCAGGTGCTCAACGACGACCAGGTCGAGGCGCTGCGCCGGGCGGCCGGCACGAGCGACGTCGTCCACGTGGTGGCGCCGGGCGGCTTCGGCCCGGGCAAGGCGACGAAGGGTGCCGCGGGCACGACGCTCACCTGGAAGTTCGCGGCGGACTCCGTGCGCGACGTGGCTTTCTCCTTCGGCGACCACTACCTCTGGGACGCGACCAGCGCGGTGGTGGACTCCGCGGCCGGGCGGCGCTCGCTGGTGAACATCATGTACCGGCCGGGCGCGCCCCGGTTCGACAGCGTCTGGAAGATGGCCCAGTATGCCCTGGAGACGCACTCGTCGCGCATGGTGCCTTATCCCTACCCGCAGCTCACGGAAACCGAGGGCGGCAACGGCGGCATGGAGTACCCGATGACCGTCTTCGTGCAGGCCGATTCGGGGCTGTACGAGGAGGACATGGTCACCGCTCACGAGATCGGGCACGAGTGGTTCCCCATGCTGGTGGGGAGCAACGAGACCCGGTACGGCTGGCAGGACGAAGGGCTGAACACGTTCGACACCTTCTTCGCCACCGACGCCTACGTCTCGGACTCGGTCGGCCACGGCCTGGATGTGGCGCAGAAGGGATACCTGGAGTACGCCCGCCAGAGCGATGAGCCGCTGCCGATGATGGCGCCGGCCAACGCCTTCGGCGTCACCTCCACGGCGAACTACAGCACCGAGGCCTACGACAAGCCGGGCAGCGTCCTCTGGGCGCTGCGCGCCACTCTGGGCGACGCCGTCTTCTTCCAGGGGTACCGGTCCTACATCCGCCGCTGGGCCTACCGGCACCCGACGCCCTGGGACTTCTTCGACTCCATGGCCGAGGCGGCGGGCCAGGACCTGGATGCCTTCTGGTTCCAGTGGTTCTTCACCAACCAGCGCCTGGACCAGGCCGTGGCCGCGGTGACGCAGTCGGGCGGCCGGGTCTCGGTCACCGTGCGCAACGTCGGGCAGATCTTTGCGCCCGTGGATGTGACCGCGCATCTGGCGGACGGGCGCACCGTCTCGTGGCGCGAGCCCATGAGCGCGTGGTACGGCGGCGCCCGGACGCTCACGACCTCCCAGGCGGTGCCCGGCCCGGTCGTGCGCGTGGTGCTGGACGAGCCCAGGAACTTCCCGGACATCGACCGGTCGAACAACAGCTGGAAGGCGCGGTAACGCAGGCGCAGGCGGTGGCGCTTACGGGAACGAACCCGTGGACGCCACCGCCTGCGCTTGCGTCACCGGTCGTTAGGTGCCGGTGGCTGAGCCAGGTCGCGAACACGAGAGCCCGGGCCGCTTCCGCCGCCCGGGCTCTCGCCGTCCCGCCAACCCGCTATCGCGCCATCAGGCGCTGTCCACCGGAGTGCCCGTTCGCCGCCAGAGGAAGAACACGGGCACGCCCAGGAGCACCAGCACGAGGCCGGCCGTGGAGTAGATGGGCTTGGCGAAGAGCAGGACCACGGCGATGCCGCCGGTGGCCAGCAGGTAGATGGCGGGCAGCACCGGGTAGCCGAAGGCGCGGTAGGGGCGCGGCATCTCGGGCCGGGTGACGCGCAGGCGGAAGAGCGCCACGGCCGTGAGGAAGTAGAAGATGAGCGCGGCGAAGATGACGTAGTCGAGCAGGTTGCCGTACGTCCCGCTCAGCGCCAGCAGGCAGGTCCAGGCCGCCTGGAACAGCAGCGCCTTGACCGGCACGGCGCTGCGGGGCGAGAGGTCGGCGGCGGGGCGGAAGAAGAGGCCGTCGCGGGCCATGGAGTAGAAGACGCGGGCGCCGGCCAGCACCAGGCCGTTGATGCAGCCGAAGGTGGAGACCAGGATGGCGCCGGCCATCAGGTAGAGGCCCATGCCGCCGAAGACGTGCTGGGACAGCACCGTGCCCACGCGGTCCTGGGCCGCGTGCTGGATCTCGCCCAGCGTGAGGGCGGACAGGTAGGCCACGTTGGCCAGCAGGTAGATGAGCGTGACCGCGCCCGTGCCCATGGCCAGCGCAAGGGGCAGGTTGCGCGCGGGCCGGTGCACTTCCGCGGCGGCGAAGGTCACGTTGTTCCAGGCGTCGGAGGCGAAGAGCGATCCCACGGCGGCGGCGCCGAACGCCATGATGAACGCGGTCCCCAGGGGCATGCCCTGCCAGGGCGCGGCGAAGTTGGCGCGCAGCGCCGCCGGGTCCCGCCCGATGGCCACGCCCAGGAAGATCAGCCCCACCAGGGCCGCGATCTTCGCGGTAGTGAAGAGGTTCTGGATCCACTTGGCCTCGCGCACGCCCATGATGTTGACGCCGGTCAGCACCAGGATCACGGCCATGGCGATGATGCGCTGGATGGAGAGCCCCAGCTCCACCTGTCCGCCCGGCATGGGGATGTGCCCGAGCGAGAGGAAGACGTCGGGGGTGACGGCGGGGAAGAACACCTGCAGGAAGCGCGAGAAGGCCACGGCGACGGCCGCGATGGTGCCGGTCTGGATCACCACGAAAAGCGTCCAGCCGTAGAGGAAGCCCCAGATCGGGCCCAGCCCCTCGCGCAGGAACACGTACTGCCCGCCCGCGCGGGGCATGGCCGCGGCCAGCTCGCCGTAGGCCAGCGCGCCCAGAACCGTGATGAGGCCGGTGGCGCCCCAGACCAGCAGCAGCCCGCCCGCCGACATCATGGTGCGGGCCATGTCCGCGGAAACGATGAAGATGCCCGAGCCGATCATGGACCCCATGACCAGCATCGTGGCGTCCAGCAGCGTCAGCCGGGGCTTCAGCCCTGACGTCGCCCCCTGCTCCCGCACGACATTGATCTCCGTCGCCATGCCCCCTCCGCTCGATCCGGGTTGCCTGCCGTCAGCCTTCCTGCTCCACGCCGGCCAGTGCCGGCTTCCGCTCGAAGGCGGCCAGCGCATCGATGCGCTCGAACTCGCCCTCCCAGCGGGCCATGACCGCCGTCGCCAGGCAGTTGCCGACCAGGTTCAGGCTGGTGCGCGCCATGTCCAGCACCGCGTCCACGCCCAGCAGGATGGCGACGCCCTCCAGCGGCAGGCCGAACGACGCCACCGTGCCGGAGAGGATCACCAGCGCCGCCCGCGGCACGCCGGCCACGCCTTTGCTCGTCAGCATGAGCGTGAGCATCATGATGATCTGCTGCGCCACGCTCAGGTGGATGCCGGCGGCCTGGGCCACGAAGATCGAGGCCACGGCCAGGTAGAGCGTGGTCCCGTCCAGGTTGAAGGTGTAGCCCGTCGGCAGCACGAATGCGACGATCCGGCGCGGAACCCCCATCGCCTCCATGTTCTCGAATGCCAGCGGCAGCGCCGCCTCGGACGACGCCGTCGAGAACGCGATCAGCCACGGCTCCTTCACCGCCGAGATGAAGCGCCGCAGCGGCACGCCGGCGATGCGCGCCACCGGCAGCAGGGCCAGGAGCGCGAAGAGGATGAGCGCGACGTAGAGCGTCAGGATCAGCTTGCCCAGGTTGAGCAGCACGCCCAGCCCGCTGTGCCCCACCGTGGTGGCAATGGCCGCGCCGATGCCGATGGGCGCGAACAGCATCACCAGCCCGGTGAACTTGAACATCACCTCGGCCAGCGATTCCAGGAATCGCAGCATGACATCGCGCAGCTCCGGCTTGACCTTCGTCAGCGCCGCCGCGAACAGGATGGCGAAGAAGACCACCTGCAGCACCTCGTTGCCGGCGGCGGCCTCGGCGAAGCTCTGCGGTACGATGTGCTCGAGCAGCGTCGAGAAGGTGGCGTGGCTTCCCACGAGCGCTTTGGCCGCGTCGGCGGGCGCGCCCAGCACGATGCCCACCCCCGGCTTGGCCACGTTCACCGCCACCAGGCCCAGCACGAGCGCGGCGGTGGTCACGATCTCGAAGTAGATGATCGACCGGAGCGCCAGCCGGCCCACCTTCTTCAGGTCGTCGCCGTGCCCCGCCACGCCGATCACCAGCGTGGAGAAGATCAGCGGCACGATCAGCGACTTGATCATCCGCAGGAACACCGTGGACAGCGGCTTCATCGCCACGGCCGTGTCCGGCGACAGCCAGCCCAGCAGGATCCCCAGCACCATCGACACCAGGATCCACTGCGTCAGAGAGACCTTACGAATGACCTTCCACATGGCCTTCTTCGCGTTGGGGGGCCGCGGGCGGGCGGTGCGGGACCGGGAATTGGGAGCCGAAAAGGTGACGGCGCCCCTCCCGGATGGCAAGGGCGTCGCGGACATAGCGGCGGCGCCCGGACGGCCCGGCTTCCGGCGTCAGCCCGGCTAGCCCGGGCCGAGCAGCACCAGCGCTTCCCGTCGCAGGGCAAGCTGCACCGCCACGCCCGGCCTGAGGTCGAGGGCGCCGTAGCTCAGGAGCGGGAAGCGGACGTCCACCTCGCGACCGTTCGGCAGCCGCACCGTGATCTCCCGGAACCCTGCGCCGGAGAGCACGCGCAGCACCTGGCCCTCGAAGCGGTTGTACGCCACGGAGCGGGACAGGGGCCGGTCGCCGTAGAGCAGCTTGACCTCCTCCGGGCGGATGTACGCCAGCGCGCGATCGCCCACCCGGGCGGGCTGGGGCGGTGCGCTCAGCTCCAGCCCCTCCCAATCGAGGCGCAGCTCGCCCGCGTCCGCCGCCACCACCCGCACGGAGAGCAGGTTCCGGATGCCCATGACCTCCGCCACGCCCGCCGTGGCCGGGCGGCGGAACACCTCGGCGATGGGACCGACCTGCTCGATGCGCCCTTCCCGCAGCACGGCGATGCGGTGGCCCAGGGCGAAGGCATCCTCGAGGCGGTGCGTGACGTAGATCACGATCAGCCCCAGCTCCGACTGCAGCTCGGCGATGTCGCGCTGCAGGTGCTCGCGCACCGCCGCATCCACGGCGGAGAATGGCTCGTCCAGCAATAGCAGGCGCGGCTCCGCGGCCAGCGCCCGGGCCAGCGCCACGCGCTGCTGCTGCCCGCCCGACAGCTCCCGCGGGAACCGGTCCGCCACCCCGTCCAGCCGCACCCGCTCGAGCAGCGCGTGGGCGCGCGCCTGCCGCGCCGCCCGCCCCGCTCCGCCCGCCTGCCCGCGCCCCGCCGGCGTGTGCCCCAGCGGATACATCACGTTCTGCAGCGCCGTCATGTGCGGGAAGAGCGCGTACTGCTGGAAGACGTAGCCGACGTGCCGGTCGCGGGCGGGCACCCGCACCGGTGGGGCGCCCCCCGCCGTGCCCGGGGCGCCCCGCCGGAAGAAGGTGTGTCCGTCCAGCGAGATCTCGCCCGCGTCGGGGTCCGCCAGCCCGGCCACCATGTCCAGCGTGGTGGTCTTGCCCGCGCCCGAGGGACCGAAGAGCACCAGCGTCTCGGTGTCGAGATCGAGGCGGACGCGCAGGTCCAGCGCCGGCAGCCGCCGGCTGGCGTCCACGTGCAGCCGCGGCTGGCTCATGCGCCCGCGGGCAGGCCGGAGCCTCCGGGCGACGGCGTCGCCCCGCCCGCCGGCCTGTCCGCGAAGGCGGCCCGGGTCTCGAAGCGGCGCACCACCCAGAGGCTGGCGAAGGACAGCGCGGTCATCAGCAGCACCATCCCGTTGGCCGCGGCGAGGTTACCGGTCTGAACCGCGTCGTAGATGGCCAGGGGCAGCGTCTGGGTGCGGCCCGGGATGTTGCCCGCCACCATGAGGGTGGCGCCGAACTCGCCGAAGGCGCGCGCGGCGGCCAGCACCACGCCCGCCAGGATGCCGCGGCGCGCCAGGGGCAGCGTGATGCGACGCAGCACCTCCGCCTCGCCCGAGCCCAGCATGCGGGCGGCCCGCTCCAGCGCCGGGTCCACCTGCGCGATGGCGGCCCGCGACGCCTGCACCATGAGCGGCAGCGCGACCACGGCCGAGGCCAGGGCGGCGGCGGGCCAGGTGAAGAGCAGGTGCAGGCCGGCCTGGCGGGCCAGCGGGTTGGAGCGGCCGAAGGCCACCAGCAGGTAGAAGCCGATGACGCTGGGCGGCAGGACGAGCGGCAGCAGGATGAGGGTCTCGAGCAGGCTCTTGCCGCGGAAGCGGCCGCGGGCGAGGAGCAGCGCCAGGGGGAGGCCGGCCGCCACCGCGAGCGCCAGGGCCACGGCCGTGACGCGCAGCGACAGCAGCAGCGCCTCGGTCAATGCGTCATCTCCGGCGGCGGGTCGAAGCCGTGCCGGGCCAGGATCGCCTGCCCCTCGGGGCCGGTCACGAAGGCGGCGAAGGTCCGCGCCGCCGGCTCGTTGCGCGTGTCGCGCACCACGCCGATCGCCTGGTACATGCGGGGATACAGCTCCTCGGGCACCTGCAGCACGTGCCCGGGCGCGTGCACCACCAGCGCGAAGGCGACCATGGCCGCATCCGCATCGCCGGAGCGGGCGTAGAGCAGCGCCTGGCGCACGTTCTCGCCGAAGACGGCCTTGCCCTTGACCGCGTTCCAGAGCCCCGCCATGCGCAGCGCCTCCTCGGCCGCGTGGCCGTAGGGCGCCGTGCGGGGATTGGCCAGCGCCACCCGCCGGAAGCGGGGAGAAGCCAGGTCCTGCAGGCTGTCCGGCGCCGGGGCGCCGGGCGGCGTCCAGACCACCAGCCGGCCCGTGGCGTAGATCGCCCGCGTGCCCCGCAGCAGCAGTCCCGCAGAGCCGAGATCCTCCATGTAGTGCAGGTCCGCCGACATGAAGATGTCCGCGGGCGCGCCCTCCGCGATCTGCTGCGCCAGCTGCCCCGAGGCGCCGTAGTTGATCGCCAGGCGCACGCCCGTCTGGCGCTGGAAGGCGGCCGCCAGCTCGGGTAGTGCCTCCATCAGGTCGGACGCCGCCGAGATGGTCAGCTCCGCGGGGGCGTGCGCCGGCGCGGCGCGGCAGCCGCAGAGCGCCAGTGCCGCGACCAGGCACCCGGCCAGCCCGGCCAGCCCGGCCGCCC
>JADGQX010000290.1 GCA_017881445.1 Gemmatimonadota bacterium
CGTGGAGTGCCTCGCGGCCAGCGACCTGTACGACGGCCGCCAGACGCTCGCGAAAGAGATCGCCGGTGACAAGATCTTCACCACTCGGCGCTATCAGGAGCTGCTCGCGCGCCCGGACATCCAGGCAGTGATCGTCGCCGTGCCCGACCACTGGCACAAGCAGATCGTGCTGGATGCGCTGAGCGCCGGCAAAGACGTCTACTGCGAGAAACCGATGTCGCATACGCTGTCCGATGGCGCCGAGATGGCCGCGGCGGCCAGGCGGAGCAATCGCATCGTGCAGATCGGCTCGCAGCGCACCAGCTCGGCCATCCTGGCCAAAGCCAGGGAGCTGGTCCAGCAGGGCGCCATCGGCGAGCTCCTGCAGGCCGAGCTGACGCTCGGCCGCAACGATCCCACCGGCGCGTGGCAGTATCCGCCGCCGCCGGACCTGTCGCCCGCGACCCTCGACTGGGAGACCTGGCAGGGTACGGCGCCGAAGAAGCCGTTCGATCCGCTCGCCTTCGCCCGCTGGCGCTGCTGGAAGGAGTACGGCACCGGCGTGGCCGGCGACCTGATGGTGCACCTGATCAGCGGCTTCCAGTTCGTCACCGGCATCAACCAGGTGCCGGACAGGGCGTTCGCGCTGGGCGGAATCCGTCGCTGGGAGGACGGCCGCAACATGCCGGACCTCCAACCGGTGCTCTTCCAGTACGGCAAGGTGCCCGTCTACGTGCGCTTGACCCTGGGAACCGAGACTCCGGAACGGACGCGCCTGATGGGCCCGAAAGGCGTGCTGGAGCTGACCGAGAACGAGCTTCAGCTGCTGCCCCAGCGCGGTATCGAGACCTACCCCAGCTACTACGCCTACAGCTTCCCGCGCGCGTTGCGCGAGGCCTACTTCGCTCAGTGGCACAAGGAACACGATCCCAAGCCCGGGCAGGAGTATGTAGGCGGGACGAGCAGTTACCACAGCATTTCGTACGACGACCTGCGGCCGCACCTCTACCACTTCTTCGAGGCGGTGCGCACGCGCACCCCGGTGGCGCAGGACGCCACCTTCGGACACCACGCCGCGGCCGCCTGCCACATGGCGAACGAATCGTATTTCCGACAGGCGGCGGTGAGCTATGACGCGGCAAACGGGAAGCTGAAAGTGTAGGCTGTCCGAGACCGCCGCCGACGCGTTTGTGCTTCCTGCATCACGGAGAGTGCGTCAGACGCCTCACACGCGTTTTACAGGTATCCGATTCGACGGACCCCTTCGCACGGCGGCCAGCAGGAGAACGGGATGGGGGAAGCGGCGACGTCCAGGCAGACCAGCTGCCGGGCATCGTCGGTGGCCTGATCCCGCGGCCGCGCTCGCGGCCTGACCGGCACGGGACGGTCGCAGGCGGAGCAGAACGCCAGGTGCTGTGACATGGTCGACCCCCGCGGCGAAGGGAAGCGCTCGTCGAAGCCTGTGGGCGGAAACGGCCGGCGGGCAACGGATGCGGGCCCAGCCGCAGCGCCAGCCGCGGGGGGCTGTGCTACCGGGCTGGGCAGTCTCCCGAGAAGCGTGACTCTTACCTGCGGCCTCAAACGTCCAGACGCCGCCGGCTCTGCGGCCTGCACACCCTTCCCCTGGTCGAGCGGCCGGGCTCCGCCTAAGGGGCGCGGGTGGGCAACGTGGATCCCAGCAGGAACACCAGGCTCGCCTGCCAGTTGATCGCGATCTCGTTCGACGCGTACGAGTCCTGGTGGTCCACGTACACGCGTGCCGGCGGCGTGCCGGCGGGCAGCTTCGCGGTCACCGCGTCCTGGCGGTTCCGGTTGGGTCCACCCGAGAGCAGCCCCGGCCACGGCGCCTTCGACGGATCCGCGGCGCTGGGGCGGTGGTGCGGGTGGCGGAAGGGGTTAGCGCCGAGCTGCGTCACCCACGAGAGCGAGAACGCGTTGCGGCCGAGCAGGTAGTGCAGGTCCTCCAGCGCGGCGCTCACGTACGCTGGATCGGAGTGGAGTTTGTTGGCGACCAGGAGCGTGACCCCGTACTCCGCGGCCACGCCGTTGGAGCCCCACACGTAGTCGGCCGGGGTCATGCTGATGCGGTACGCGTCGGCCAGCGTGCGCCGGGCGATAGCGTCGGCGGCCCGGGTGGTCGCGGCGACGATGTCGCCTGCGATCCGGGGATCCCGCCGGCGGTCCGCCAAGGCGTAGCTCCACAGGGCCATCGGCCCCCGGGCATTCCAGCCCTCGGGCGCAGCCGCGGCGAGGGACGGGAGCAGCTCGCGGTAGTGTGCGCGGAAGTACTCCCCGTACGGTGCCTCGCCCGTGCTGCGCCACAGCTCGGCGGCGGCCCACAGGCGCTCGTCCGCGCAGCTAGTGTCATTGTACATGCCGGTGTCCACCCCCTGCGGGTTGCGCAGGAAGAGGACGTTCGGATTCGCGCCGACCCAGCTCCAGGCGGAGCGGGCGGCGGCGAGCGCCCGGGCGCTGTACGCCCGATCGTAGCGCGCGAACGTCCGGGCCGCGATGGCCATGGACGCGGCGAAGTCCGCGGTGGCGCAGGTGGACTTGTGGGGTGCCGCCTCGGTGCCCACCACCACGGAGGGCTCGCGCTCCTCCTCGGGCATGACGAACCCGGAGAAGTGCGGCAGCGTCTGCTTCTGCCAGACGCCCCCGTCGCTGTCCTGCATCGTCGCCATCCAGTCGAGGTTCCAGCGCACCTCGTCCAGCATGTCGGGGGTGGCGTCGCCCGACTCCGGGATGTGCAGGTTGACGTTGGCGACGCGATCTCCGAACAGTTCGTGGGCCCACAGCAGCGTGCCCACGGTGGCGCCGGAGTTCACGATGTAGCGACCGTAATCACCGGCGTCGTGCCAGCCGTGGTAGCTGCCGCGCGGGCCGGCCCGCCCGCTGGATGGATGCCAGGCACCCGTTGTGTGGCAGACTGCGTGAGCGTACCCCGGGAACTCCGGCCCGAGGTCCACGGCCGTGCCGCAGCGCTGCCCGTAGAAGGCACGCATGGCCAGGTAGAAGGCCCGCTGGTAGACGTCGCGCGCGATGCGGAACGCGTAGCTCCGGCCCACGCCCGGCACGTCCAGGTAGTACTCGCCCGGCGCGGTCACCGGCGAGAAGTCGGCGAGGCGTACCGTGTCGCCCGAGCTCTCGTCGACCCGCGCCGCCGAGAGCCGGCCGTGGAAGGCGACCCCGTCGTCCGCTGCCCTGCGCAACGTGAACGGCGCCGGCTCGCCCGGCGACGCGACCACCGCGTACTTCGCGGCGGCCGGCAGGTAGCCGACCTGGTCCACGTGGATGCGGGGGCTCACGTCGCCCGAACGCGACAGAGCCGCGAAAAGGAGCGCCAACACCAGCACCAGTGTCTGTCCCATGGCCGTCTGCACTTTTCCGGGGCGGCTGGGCGAGGGGGGACCGGACGGAGGAGCGGCCCACATTCGGCCGCTCGCCGTCTGCGCGCAGCCGCAGCGCGCTGTCGTCCAAGCTAGTCGCGACGGCGGCGGCGGAGCAAATGCTACCGGGCTGGATAGTCCACGAGCAGCGGCGTGGGCTCGGCGTCCCCCTTGCTGGCGCGCGGGCCGGCATCGTTCACCACGTGCTCGATCGTTCCCTTGCCGCCCCCCAGGGAGAACGTGACCACCTTGTGCAGGCGTACGCCGGGCGTGACCGGCACCTCGAAGGCGTGGTCGAGGACCATCTCGGGATGCCGGGGAAAATAGACGTAGCTGCCCAGCCCCCACGCCTCGTGCTGCCGGACTTTGTCCGCCACCTTGTAGGCGGCCCAGCCACGCGTCGATCCGGCCATGTACGCTTCCTGGCCCGGTGGGTCGTAAGGGATCTCGTTCTGGAAGAAGTAGGTCTTCCCGCGCTCCCCGTTCCACACGACCTGATACTGCTGGTAGTGCTCCACGAACAGGCCGTAGACGGTGACATCGTCCCCGTTCACGACCAGGCCGTTCGCGGCCGTGTTGACGTCCCAGCCCACGCCCTGCCCGTGATCGGCGCGCCAGAGCCAGAAGTGGTCACCGACGACGTCGTGGCTGTTGATGGCCACGCTCACCGTCGCCTTTCCCGGGCCGCTGCCGCCGATCCTGGCAAAGATGTCGAACAGGAACGTCGGATTGGACGCGTGGCTGCGGGATGCGCCGTCCGGTCCAACTTCCAGGAGCACCGGCGAGTTGACTGCGCCCGCGTCGAACAGGACGCCGGCGATCTCGATTCCGTCCACGTCCCCCACCGTCATCGCCTTCGAGCCGTTTTCCGCCCGCACCGTCGCCATGCCGAGCCCCAGCACGATCGTGTTCGGCCGCGTGATGCGGATCGGCTCGCTCAACCGGTAGATGCCCGGCGTGAGCAGGAGGTTCTTTCCTCTGGCGAGCTGAGCGTTGATCCGGGCTGCGCTCATTTCCGGCCGCGCGATCAGGAACCTGTCCAGCGGTAGCGACTCGCCCGCGGTGGGGCTCCCGACCCAGCTCGGCCCCCGCGAGTTCCGGCGCAACGCGGGCACGAACACCGCGAGCGCCCCACTCCTGTCCACATGAAGGAAGGGCTTCTCACGGGAGACGGGCGTGGTCTCGATGGTGGTGACGATGGGGCCGTGCGCCGCGGCCGCGGTCACGTTCCCGTCCCGCGTCAGCGTGGGTGGCGCGCCCGGGGTGCCCAGAAAAACCATGTTCCAGTGGCCGCCTTGCCAACCCTGGATCTCCGAGTTGCGCGTGAACCACTGCTGCTGCGGCCCGGCCCGCACCAACCCATCCACCCGGCTGTCCGACATGAAGCCGCCACTGGCCCAGCCGCTGTCGTGCAGCATCAGCGCCCCCCGCACATGCATGCGACGGTAAGGGGCAGCCTGGGACACCGCCCACTGGTCGACGCCGTCCGGCGGCGTGATGGACAGGTTCTCCGCAGAACGCCAGAAGTTCGTCAGCACGTTGCGGCTCGGGTTGCTCGAAACGGACCGCACATGCCCGTTGACCACGACCTCCTCAGGTGAAAGGCCCAGTCCCGCGATCTGCGTGTAGTAGCCCACCCGTGCGTCGAAGGAATACGTGCCCGGCTTGAAGAGCAGGGCGTACCGCCTTTCCCCGAACTCCGCCCGCACCTGCTGCTTGTAGATTGTGTCGAGCCGTTGCTGGATCGACTCCCTCGGCATGGACGGATCGAAGACGATCACGTTCGGGCCCAGGTCCGGCGCCTTCTGACCGGCCACCGGAGTG
>JADGQX010000086.1 GCA_017881445.1 Gemmatimonadota bacterium
ACCTGCTCGCCTACCACCTCGACGCGATGGGTGCCCACAGGCTCGGCAGCCGGTCCCGCCAGGACCGCGCCCGTGCGCACGTCGAACTGCGAGCCGTGCCACGGGCACTGAACGGTATCGCAGGCCAGTGTGCCGTCGGCGAGGGTGCCGCCATGGTGGGTGCAGCGGTCGTCGAACGCGGTCCAGCCGGCGGCGGAGCGTGCCAGGACGATGCGGCGGGAGCCGGCCCGCACCAGCATCATCTGGTCGGGCTGGAGGTCGCCGGCCTGCGCCACCACCACGGCTTCGCCCGGGCGCAGCGGCACGGCGATCTCGCGCCATTTGCCCGCGCCCGCATAGCGGTGGTCCACGCCGATCTGATTGCGGTAGACCAGCGTGCCGCCCAGGAAGCCGGCCCAGGCCAGCAGGGCCACGGCGATGAGCTCGAGGGCGATGATCGGCCGATCGGGCGCCACGCCCGCCGCGCCCCGTACCCAGAACGCCAGCGCGAACAGCGCAATCGCCGTGACGTTCAGCAGCATGTGCCGCCGCGCGGCGCGGCTGGCGGAGCTGTCCGGCGGCACGGCCCAGACGTAGTCGACGAGCCCGGGAATGGCGGCCAGCAGCCCCAGGACCAGCCCCGCCCCGGACAGGTACTTCGCCGCCGTGTACCAGCCCGGGCGGCCCAGCCCCACCCCAACTGCGTCGAAGACCAGGGCCCCCACCAGGAAGGCGATCGGGAACGACACCAGGACCGGGTGGATCGGGTGTCCCTTCAGGTGATGCGCACGGCTGCGCATGGTCTACCTCCGGCTGCGTGGGCGCGGGTGGGAGCGGGTGTCGGTGCGCGGCGGCACTGGCGGCACGCGCTCGCGCCACACGGCGATAGTGGCGCTGGCGAAGGGTATGCGCCATATTGGATGCTGCCGGGCGCTCTCCACCCGCCTCCCGGCCGATCCTCGGTCGTCAATGTATTCGGAGGGAGTCTCGATGAGGAGACGCATCGCCGTCGCGCTCGCAGCCGCGCTGGCGTTGCCCGTGGTGGCATCAGCGCAGGACATCGCGCCCCCGCCGCAGCAGCGCTTCACGATCTCGCCCTTCCTCGGCTACGCCTTCACGTACCACCAGAAAGGGACCGTGCGCTTCACGGACCCCAAGGGCACCTCCGTGGCGGACTACGTCCGGGACGTGGGGGGCGGCGTGATGCCGGGAATCAGCGTGGAGTACCAGGCCACGCACCGCTTCGGCTTCTCCGCCGCCGGCGCGTACAGCCGCCGGGGCGAGGAATCGCTCAGCACGGACTTCGTCGAGGTGGCGCCGCTGTTCTCTCCCGGCGGGTCGCTCTGGTTCGCGCGCGCCGCGGTAACCCTGGACCTGTACGAGAGTGACGACGACGTCCGCATGTTCAAGCCCACGGCGCAGGTCTCGGTCGGGCCGGCGCTCGTGCGGGAGGTCCCGGCGGTGGAGACCGGTCGCCTCGCCAGCAACTCGTTCGCCGTTCACGCCGCGGTCGCGGCGGAGCTGCCGCTTCCCTGGAAGGGTTTCTCCTTCCGCGGCGCGTTCGAGGACTACATGACCTACCTGCCCAGTGCGGAGGTTGCCATCCAGCTGGGCACGGACGTGTCGCAGCAGCTCGGGCAGGCCTACGGCGCCGAGCTCTCCGGCGGCGCGACGCACCTGTACGTCGTGCGAGCGGGCCTCTCCTACCACTTCTGAGAGATCGCGGTAACGACACAGCCGCCCGGCTCCAGCCTGCGAGCGGTCTCAGGCGGCCGTATTGTGCGCGCCGAGCAACCGCCGCACCTCCGCCACCACGCGGCTCGGCTCACACGGCTTGGCCAGGTAGCCGTCACAGCCCACCGCTATCGATCTCTCCCGGTCTTCCGGCAGGGCGTGCGCGGTGAGCGCGATGATCGGTATCCCCGTGGTGGTCGGGTCCTGCTTCAGCAGGGTGGTCGCCCGCCAGCCGTCGATGACCGGGATCGAGATGTCCATGAGAACGATATCCGGCTGCTCCTGTCGGGTCAGCCGGATGCCCTCCGCCCCGTCCTTCGCCTCGATGACGTGGTAGCCGAAATGCTCCAACACCGTTGCGTAGACGATCCGGTTGTCCTCGTTGTCTTCGACAAGAAGCACAGTCTGCACACTCACTCCGCCTTCTAGACCGGTCCGTAGCAAACCTCCCCGAGACCCGCCGTCCAACTATGTCCGTGCTGGCAAATAACGGCGATGAAGGAAACGTGCCACGGCCGCATCAGCGGAAGCGGATCCCGTTGGAGGCGACGTCTCCCGGCCGCGGGATCGCCTTCTCCGGCGGCGGTTTGGGCGCAGCCGGCGCCGTCGGTCCCCGGGTTGCGGGCGGCCCCGCTTGCTTCATGGTGAGTGCGATGCGATTCCGGCCCAGGTCCACCGAGAGCACCCGGACCTTCACCCTCTGCCCCACCGCGACCACCTCATTGGCGTCCCGGATGAACCGGTCCGCGAGTTGGGAGATGTGAACCAGACCATCCTGGTGGACACCAATGTCCACGAACGCGCCGAACGCGACGATGTTGGTGA
Source organism: Gemmatimonadota bacterium (assembly GCA_017881445.1). Classification (GTDB taxonomy): domain Bacteria; phylum Gemmatimonadota; class Gemmatimonadetes; order Longimicrobiales; family RSA9; genus JADGQX01. The sequence goes on from JADGQX010000086.1 coordinate 2,539, forward strand.
CCACGCCTTCGAGCACCATTCCCTCCTTCAGGTCCGAGGGCGCCTGGATGTCCTCGCGGAAGGCCGGCGGCTCGAACGTCTCGCGCGGATCGCGCCCGGGACGGCGCAGCTCGTCCAGGATGTCGCGCAGCGTGGGGAGCCCGATGTCGTCGCCCACGTAGCGCTCGAGCGGGAGACGTTCCAGCGCCTCCTCGTTTTCCAGCAGCTCCGATAGCGGGCGGCCCACGTCCGCCGCCATGCGCTCCACCAGCCGGTACCGCTCCGGGTGCACGGCCGTCGCGTCCAGCGGGTGCGCCCCGCCCCGGACGCGCAGGAACCCGCCCGCCTGCTGGAAGGCGCGCTCGCCCAGCCGCGGCACCTCCAGCAGCTCCTTGCGGGAGCGGAACCCGCCGCGCTCGTCGCGCAGCTTCACCAGGCTGCGCGCCAGGGTCGGCCCGATGCCGGCCACGTAGGACAGCAGCGAGGGCGAGGCCGTGTTCACCTCCACGCCCACGCGGTTGACGCAGATCGCCACGACGTCGTCCAGTCGCCTCTTGAGCCGGGGCTGGTTCACGTCGTGCTGATACTGTCCCACGCCGATGGACTTGGGGTCGATCTTCACCAGCTCCGCCAGCGGGTCCTGCAGCCGCCGGGCGATGGACACGGCGCCCCGCAGCGAGACGTCCAGCCCGGGCAGCTCCTCCCGCGCCACCTCCGATGCGGAGTAGACCGATGCCCCCGCCTCGCTGACCACCACGACCTGGGGCTTCTCGCCCGACCGCTGGCGGAGCGTCTCCCGTACGAGCTGCTCCGTCTCCCGCGACGCGGTGCCATTGCCGATCGCCACCAGCTCCGGCCGGTGCCGCTCCAGCAGCTGCCCCAGCTCCGCCTGGAACCGATCGGGCTGGTGCAGGTAGATCGTGGTCGTGGCCTGCACGCCGCCGGTGCGGGACACCAGCGCCACCTTCACCCCCGTGCGGAACCCGGGGTCCAGCCCCAGCACCGCCTTCGCCCCCGCAGGCGACTGCAGCAGGAGCTGCTCCAGGTTCCGGCCGAAGATGGCGATGGCCTCCTCATCCGCCTGCGTCTTCAGCTCCGTGCGCAGCTCCACCGAGATGCTGGGCGCCAGCAGCCGCTTGTACGCATCCTCCACGACCTGGCCCAGCTGCGTGGCCGCCCGCCGTCCGGCGACGACCCGCCGCTGCAGCCCGGCGAGGATCTCGGGCACCGGCGCCTCGATGGACCAGGTCAGGTACTCGTCCGCCTCGCCCCGCCGGATCGCGAGCACCCGGTGCGACGCCACGGTCTTCAGCGGCTCGCTATACTCGTAGTAGTCCTGGAACTTCGACACCTCCCCGGCCTTCCCGCTCACCACCGCCGAGCGCAGCAGCCCACGCTCCCGCGTGAGCTCCCGGACCCAGCCCCGCAGCGCGGCATCCTCCGCCACCCGCTCCGCCAGGATGTCCCGGGCGCCGTCCAGCGCCGCTTCCACCGAGGGGACCTCCCGCGCCGGATCGACGAAGGCGGCCGCGGCGGCCGCGGCGTCGGCGTCGGATGCGTCGCCGGCCCAGAGCAGATCCGCCAGCGGCTCCAGTCCCCGCTCCCGGGCGATGGTGGCCCGCGTCCGGCGCCTGGGCCGGTAAGGCAGGTACAGGTCCTCCAGCAGCTGCTTGGTCTGCGCCGCCTCGATCCGGGCCCGGAGCGCGTCGTCCAGCTTCCCCTGCTCCGCGATCGACTCGAGCACGGCGGCGCGCCGTGCCTCCAGCTCCTCCAGGTACTGGCCGCGGTCCCGGACGGCCGCGATCTGGACCTCGTCCAGGGCGCCGGTCATCTCCTTCCGGTAGCGCGCGATGAAGGGCAGCGTGTTGCCCTCCTCGAACAGCTCGAGCGTCCGGGCGACCTGCCAGGGCGCGAGGGACAGCTCGGTGGCGATCGTTTCGGCGAGGAGCATGGGCAAAGGCAAGGTGAAGGTGAAGGTGAAGGAGTGGCGGGTCGCCACTACTCCGCTGGCAGCTCCACGGCGTCGCTATCCGCGGGCTTCGCCAGCAACGCCACCAGCGGCACCGCCACCACGAACAGGATGGTCACGAGGGCGAAGATGTGGTTGTAGGCCAGCACGGCGGCCTGGCGGTGCACGGAGAGGTTGAGCAGCGCCAGCGCGCGGTGGTAGGCCGTGCCTGCGTCGGAGCCCATCGCCGTCATCCCGCCCTGTACCCGGCTGAGGAACGACATGGCAGCCGGGTTCGAGGCCGTGAGGTGCTCCGCGATCATGTCGTGGTAGCGCGCCGTCCCCCGCGTCAGCTCCGTCGCCGCCAGCGCGATGCCCACGCTGCCGCAGACCTGCCGCACCACGTTGTACAGCCCGGTGGCCGCCGTCATCTTCGGCCGCTCGATCGTCGCCAGCGCCGACGTGGACAGCGCCACGAAGATCATGCCGAAGCCGACCCCCTGCCAGATCTGGGGCAGGAGGATGTCCCGGACCCCGACGGAGGTCGTCAGGTGCGAAAGCTGCCAGAAGGAGAGCGCGCTCACCAGCAGGCCGACGCCTACCAGGATGCGCGGGCCAATGCGGTTGTAGACCCGGCCGATCACCGGCATCAGCACCGCCATGGCCAGCGAGCGCGGCATCAGCGCCATTCCGGAGTCCATGGCGGTGAAGCCCAGCAGGTTCTGCAGGAAGATCGGAAGCAGGAACAGGCTGCCCATGAGCCCCATGCCCAGCACACCGCCCAGCGCCGTCCCCGAGGCCAGCGAGAGGTTCTTCAGGATGCGGAGGTCCACCGCCGGCCGGTCCGTGGTCAGCTCCCGCCAGACGAACGCCACCAGCCCAACGGCCGCCGCCACGCCCAGCGCGGTGATGTAGACCGAGTTGAACCAGTCGTTGTCCTGGCCCTCCTCCAGCATCAGCTGCAAGGCCCCCAGACCCACGCCCATCAACCCCAGCCCGGTCCAGTCGATCTTCCCCTTCTCCCGCACCAGGTAAGGCGGATCCTCGATGTAGCGCGACACCAGGATCGTGTTCACGATCCCGATGGGCACGTTGATGAAGAAGACCCAGGGCCACGAGTACGTGTCCGTCAGCCAGCCGCCCAGCGTCGGGCCGATCGCCGGCGCCAGCACGGTGCCGAAGCCGTACAGCCCCATGGCCATCCCCTGCTCCTCCGCGGGGAACGTCTCCCGCAGGATCGCCTGGGCCACCGTGATCAGTACGCCCCCGCCCACGCCCTGCAGGATGCGGAAGAGGATCAGCTCCGGCAGCGTGTGCGACATGCCGCAGGCCATGGACGCGATCGTGAACAGGATCACGTTCGCCTGGTAGAAGCGCTTCCGGCCGTACCGCGACGATAGCAGCGCGATGATCGGCATGATGATCACGGTGGACAGGATGTAGCCCGACACCACCCACGTGATCTCCTCGATCGTCGCGCCCAGCGTGCCCGCCATGTCCGGCAGCGCCACGTTCACGATGCTGGAGTCCAGCACCGCCATGATCGTCCCGGTCAGCACGGTCCCGGCGATCACCCACTTGTTCGGCCCGCGACCGGCCTCAGCCATCCGACGCCTGTTTCATGGGCGAAATCATAACCGGGGTGGAGCGGACGCGGAACCGGGGCAAAGCACGAGCCCGGACGCGCGCCGGCGTCCGGGCTCGAGAGGGGGCTGGGGAGACGTCAGCGTTCGGCCAGGGGCGCGCTGCCGGCCCGGTTCCCGGGGGAGGGCGGCAGGACTGGCTCGTCGATGTAGGGGCGATCGATCTCGCCCGTCAGGCTGGCGAGGAAGCCGCGAATGAGCGTCACCTGCGTCTCCGTCAGCTCCTTGCCGAGCTGGTAGCGCCCCATCATGCGGATGGCGTCGTCCAGCCGCTCGACGGAGCCATCGTGGAAGTAGGGCCAGGTCTGCTCCACGTTGCGCAGCGACGGCACCTTGAACACCATCCGGTCCGCCGCCAGCTTCGTCACGTTAAACCGGCCCGGATCGCTCTGGTTCGGCCAGGGCTGGAACATCCCGGCCTTGCGGTACATCGACCCGCCCACGTACGTGCCGGTGTGGCAGGTGGCGCAGCCGACCGACACGAAGGTACGCAGCCCGTCCTTCTCCCGGGCGTTGAGCGCACCGGGCTCGCCGCCGAGGTAGCGGTCGAAGGGGGCTGGGGTCGTGAGCCCGCGCTCGAAAGCGCCGATTGCCCGGCCGAAGTTCTCGAAGGTGACGGGGTCCGTCTCCGCGGGGAACGCCTGGCGGAACGCCTCCTGGTAGCCGGGAATCGAACGGATCACGGCGACGATGGCCGCCCCGTCCTTCATCCCCATCTCGATCGGATTCAGCGGCGGGCCCATCGCCTGCGTCTCGACGTCTGCGGCCCGGCCATCCCAGAACTGCGCCAGCTGACCCGCGGCGTTGAACACGGTCGGATCGTTGCGGTCACCCTGCTGGTGGCCGACGCCGACGCCCTTCACCCGGTGGTCCTGGCCATAGTCGTGCAGCGGGTGACAGACGTAGCACGATATCGTGCCCTCCGACGAGAAGCGGGTGTCGTAGTAAAGCATGCGCCCGAGCGCCACCTTCTCCGGCGTGCGCGGGTGCGACGCCGCCTCCATCACCGCCGGCAACGCCTGGAACTGCGACGCCTCCGCCAGGTCCGGCTTCGCCGCGCCGCCGGGCGGCCCCTGCGGCGGCCCCGGCGCCTTGCACCCGGCCAGCATCACAGCCCCGACGACAAGAAACGCAACCTTGCGCATGGGATCTCCCCTCGCTGCGAGTCAGGGACGGCATCTCCGCCCGCGGATCACCGCGCATGCAACGTCCGCGCCCCAGGCCGGCGCATCCCTCGCGCCTCGCGCGCAGGGCGTGGCCGCGCAGAATCGCCCTCGCGGGGACGCGCTTGTAAGCCATTGACAAATTGCGCGTTACACGGCACGCCGGGTCCGCGGGCACGAGCGCCGGCACCGGCCCGGGGTGCGGACCCGTGGCGACATTGCACCCGGCGGCGGCTCAGCGTCGGGGTGGACCGCCCCACCGGGCGATTCAGCCGCTCGTGGTACGCGGCGCCGGCATCAGCGCCCGAGCACGTAGATGACCCAGGGTGGGAGGCGCGTCTCGTTGACCCAGGGGAATGGCTCGGTTCCGCGGGCGAGGGAGCGCAGCACCTCGAGCGTGCGCAGGTTCGCGGCGTGGAAGGCGGCGAGATAGTCCTCGTGGAGCCAGAGCACGTCCTCGACCGGTCGCGCGTCGTCCACGTCTCTCACGCGGGTGGAAACGATGTCCCCGCTGCGGGCGTGGTGGTTGTGCTGGAACTCCCTGCAGGAGAAGGACGCCCAGTCGTTGACGTACAGCTCGGGCGTCGAGTCCACCAGGACGAGGATGCCCTCCGGCGCGAGGAGCGCACCGAGTCCGGCCAGGATGTCGATGCGATTCTGCAGCCCGGGGATGTTGTCGAACGTGAACATGGCGAGCCCGACGTCGTAGGAACCGGCGCCGAGATCGTCATAGGGAGGTCCCTGCACCAGACGGTAGTCGCCCGTTGGATCCAGTTGCCGGGCCAGCGCGATCATCTGGGGCGAGATGTCCACGCCGACCGCGTCGAAGCCATGCTCCCGCAGGAAGCGCGTGGAGCGCCCGGTGCCGCAGCCGAAGTCGACCGCCCTGCGTCCCTGCGCGTGACGCTGCAGTACCGCCGGAACGTCGCGGTAGGCGAGGAAGTACGTTCCGGGAAAACCTAGATGCGCGTAGGACTCCGCTCGGACATCGTCCTCATAGACGTTCCGGAACGTCATCATCGGCTCAGCTCCGGCGCACACGCACCAGCGATGCCAGCCCCTCGTCCATGGCCACTTCGCCCCAGCCCAGGCGGAACACGTAGACGGGATAGCGCTGGACCATGCGGACCCGGGCGCCGGGAAGGATGCCGAGGGAGGCGAGCTTGGCCATGGCGCCGCCGTCGGCGTCGAGGCAGGAGACGGTGGCGACGTCGCCCGTGGGAAGCTCGGTCAGCAGCTCCGAGTCGCACTCCTCGCAGCGGTCCCGGCGCGGCACGGGTACGCCGTCGGGGCAGGCGTCGGTGCCGGAGGACCAGTTGCGCCGCTGGACCCAGAGGCCGCGGAAGATCTCGATGGCGCTCATCGCCCCCCCAGACGGCCGGCCAGGCTTCTCAGGGTACCGATCCAGCCGGGCTCGGCCGGGTTCTCGTAGCCGCACTGCGGGCAGCGAACCGCCTTGCAGGCGCGGGAGAGCGGGCAGGACTGGCAGGTCGGCTGCGCCCGGTCTTCCTCGAAGCGGGTGCCACAGAAGCCGCAGGTTACCATCCCATGCTCCGCAGCACGATGTGGAGGAGCCACCCCGCGCCGAAGGCGAAGGGCGTGATGAAGGCGAACATGCCGATCGCGGTCTTTCGGCCGCGCTCGCGGATCATCATCAGGAACTGGGCGATGCAGGGCACGAAGAGCGTGAGCGTCACGGCCGCGACCGTGATCTGCGCCGTGCTGAGCGTGCCGCGCCGGGCCATCTCGTAGAGACCGGCGGCGCCGTAGTCGCGGCGGAAGAAGCCGAAGAGGAAGATGGCCGCCGTCTCCCGGGGCAGGCCCAGCGCGCCCACCACGGGCGAGAGGGCCCGGATCGCCAGGTCGAACAGGCCGGTGAGCTTCCCCACCCACATGAGAACGCTGGCGAAGAGGAAGAGCGGCAGCACCTCGAGGAAGTACCAGTGCATGCGGGTGTAGGTCTTCACCAGCACGTTGGAGAGGCGAGGCACGCGCAGCGGCGGCAGCTCCATGTGGAACGCCGGCGCCTCTCCCGGCAGGATCCTGGCCGAGATGGCGCCCACCAGCAGCAGCGTCAACAGCAGCACCACGCACCAGACCGCCAGCGCCGCGGGGTGACCGGCCATCACGGCCAGGATCACACCCAGCTGCGCCGAGCATGGAATCGCCAGCGCCAGCAGCAGGGTGGCCAGCACCCGCTCCCGCCGAGTCTCCAGCGTTCGCGTCACCATGGTCGCCATGGTGTCGCAGGCAAAGCCGAGCACCATGGGAATCACCGCGCGACCCGAAAGGCCGAGTCGCTTGAAGACCCGGTCCACGAGCAGCGCCAGCCGCGGGAAGTAGCCGCTGTCCTCGAGCACCGAGAAGAAGAGGAAGAAGCTGCCCACCACCGGAAGCACGATGGCCACCGCGTAGCGCACGCCCAGCGTCAGCACGCCGTAGTCGCCCACGAACAGGTCCCGCAACCAGGGCCAGGGGACCCCCGCGAAGGCGCCGTTCAGCCACGGGTTCACATACCGCGCGAACAACACGCCCTCCAGCCAGTTCACGATCGTACCCGCGCCGAACTGGCCCACGAACTTGTACAGGCCCAGGTATAGCACCGCGAGCAGCACGGGCACGCCCGTCCAGGGCGATGTCAGCATTCGCCCCAACAGCTCCGCCCGCCGCCGCGCCAGCGCATCCCCGGTCCGGACGACGCCCCTCAGCAGCTCCTCCGCCACCCGCTGCCGCTCCACCGCCACCCGGTACACCGGCTGCGCGCCCAGCCCTTCCGCTGCCACCAGGGCGCTGCGCAGCACCTCGGGACCCGCCTCGCCTTCCAGCTCCAGCACCTGCCCGGATACCTCGGCGTCGCCCTGCAGCAGCAGCGCCGCGAAAGCCTCCGGTGCCACGGGGTAGACGTCCGCCAGCCGGTCCGTCAGCGCCGCGATCGCGCTGCCCACCCCGTCCGCGTACTGCGGCAGGCGCGGCACCCGGCCCACCGCACCGACTACCGCCTCCAGCAGCTCGGGAACCCCTCGACCCTCGATCGCCACCAGCGGCACCACGTCGATCCCCAGCCGCTCCGAGAGCGCGGCCGCGTCCACCAGCACCCCCAGCCGCTCCGCCTCGTCCGACATGTTCAGCGCCAGCACCAGCGGCCGCCCCGTCTCCGCCAGCTGCAGCGTCAGCGGCAGCATGCGGGCGACGTTCTTGGCGTCCACCACGTGCACCAGCACGTCCGCCCCGCCCTGCAGCACGATCCGGCGCGCGACCCGCTCCTCCTCCGTCGTCGCCAGCAGCGAGTACATCCCCGGCGTGTCCAGGATCTCCACCGCCTCGCCCCGGATCCGCCCGCTCCCGCGCGACACCTCCACCGACGTGCCCGGGTAGTTCGAGACCGTCACGTACCGCCCCGTCAGGCGATTGAACAGCGCGCTCTTGCCCACGTTGGGCGAGCCCACCAGCGCCACCCGCAGTCCGGCCGGGAGCGAGGCCTCGCCCTCCGTTGTCGTGCAATGGCACGCTGCCCTGGATGCCACCTCGCCCCCTGAGTTGCGACTCGTTCTCAACCCGCGCTCCAGTATAGTGCGGCACGGAGGGGCAGTTCTGTAGGGCAGCACCGCACACGACGTCAGGAGGCTACGGCCGAGGGACGGGCGACGACGACCGGGCAGCTAGTCGCGGGTCCACTCGTGGAAGAACTTGATGTACTCCTCGATGTACAGGATCAGGCCATGCTCGGTGCGCCACCAGTTGGACTCGTCGAAGTCGGGCTCGCGGGCGGGCGCCATGAGTACGTTGACGCGGAGTCCACCGAGCTGGCGGCGGAAGAGCCAGCGGGCGCGGCGGGTGTGGAAGGCGCTGGTGGCGATGATGACGGACCGGGGCTTGGCGCCGTAGGCCCATTCGCGGAAGGCCCGGGCCTCGTCATAGGTGCTGGTGGCGCCGCCGGGGAAGTCGATCTCGTGGATGTCGGCGGCGGGGACGCCGAGTCGGCGCAGCACGGCGATGTTGAGGTCCGTGTCATTGGGGCGGACGCCGAGAAGCACGGAGGGTGCCGGCTGGGCCCGGACCAGCAGCACCTGGGGCGCGAGTCCGCGGTGGAAGAGCCGGGCGGCTTCGTCGGGGCGGCTTTCCGGATCGCCGCCCAGGACGAGGATGGCGTCGGCGGGGGCCAGGTCATCCCGCACGGTGAGCAGGCGAGCGGAGGCGCGCAGGATCGGGGCGCGGGCGAACCAGAGCGCGGCCACGATGCCGACGACCAGGGCGAGGCCCGCGAGCCTGCGGGCGACGACCGCCATGCGGCCGCGAGAGCGCGCGCCGCCTGCTCGCCCGCCGCCTGTTCCGCTGCTCGCGCCCCCGCGCCCCCCGCGCCCCCCGCGCCGGGTGGGCTTACGGCCGATGACTGGCAAGCTCCTCCTCCGTGGACGGCGGGACGACGACAGAGTCCGCCGGCACGCCTGGCGCCGGCCGCCGGAGGGGCGGGCCGGGAAGCCACCGGGGGACGGCGCCCGGGGCGTGAACGCCAGACCGGGCCCTCGGAGAAGATAGGGGCGCCGCCCGGGTGCCCGCGAGCGGCGTCACGGTGGGTGACGGGGAGGGCCGGTCGAGGCGAAGCAGCGCGCGGTCTCAGGGACTGGCAAACATGAAGCTGGCGGATGGGAAGCGCGTATTCACGATGTTGTTGAGCATGGAGCCGAAGGAGTAGCTGAGGCCGACGCTGCCGTAGTACCGGTAGGAGGTGGCGAGCTCACGGCGCTGCAGCAGGATCTCCTCCGTGCTCGCGCCGCCACGAGGAAGGCTGCGCTGGTTCCGCAGCATCTCCAGATCGCCGTTCGCCTGGAACGAGAGTCCCTTCACGATCCGGACGCTGAACTCTCCGTACCCGCCCACAGCGTACTGATCGGGGTGGGAGAGGTACTGCGAACTGGACAGCGACAGGCTCGTCGAGCCCCAGGGCTGCTTGGTGATGAGCCGCACCGATAGATCGTGGGACGGCAGGAACTCCGAGTCCCGGTCGTAGATGGTCGTCCTGGTGTACCGCACGCTGCTCGCGCCGGCCGCGTACCGGATCGAGAGCTGTCGCTTCGACGACTGGGAGTACGGAAAGATGTCATACTCGAGGGCGGGCGCGAGGGAGACGCCCAGGTCGTAGTTCGAATAGGTGCTGGTCCGGGCGCCGGCGATGGCGCCGGCCGACCAGTGCGCCCCCAGGGCGCGCATCTGCAGCCCCGCCGCCGAGTAGCTGCGGCTCGCGCTGAGCACAACCGACCCGTCGGACAGCTCGAACCGGTTCTCGGAATAGGACCCGTACATGCTCAGCAGGGTCTTCCAGCGGTCGGTCACGCGGTTCGCCGAGAGCGAGCCATAGCCGTTGGCGTAGCGCTGCAGGTGCTCCCCGTTCAGGAAGCCGTTGGCCGACAGCGAAAAGACCCAGGAGTTCCAGGGGTCCTTGCGTGGCGCCGGCGGCGGCCCGCCCGGCCCCCCGGCCGCCGTCAGCTTCACCCGGCCGGCGGCGTCCGTGCGCGCCAGATACCGACCGAGCCCCAGGGCGAGATGCGCCGTGATGGCGCGACGGGTCACGTCGGGTGTTGCATCGGGAGCGGTCGCGAACGTGACCTCGTCATCGAGGCCGCGAAACGACTCCCGGCCGATGAACCGCATCTCGTAGGACGCGCCGCCCGCTCCGGTCTGCTGCCCGTTGACCAGGACGTGCACGTCCGCCTGGGCGACGTCCCGGACGTGGTCGAGGAACGGAAGCTCGGTCCGCACGAAATCGAGATCGCACGAAACTCGACAATCCAGGAATACTCTGAGCTGTCCCGCAGATGGAGCGGCCGCTCCCGGAGTCTGTGCGCGTACAGCCGCCGGAAGGCACAGCACGAGCAGGCTGGCTGCGATTGCGCGGGCATTGCGCATGAAAGCCCGGTGGCTGGACCCGTTCGGGAGAGTGCGCGTCGGCTCAATGGCGAGCCTGGTATACTCGACACTCAATGCTACGCCTGCGGGGGATGCGGGTCAATCTTCGCCGTCCGCCTCCCGGGTCCGCTGGCAAAGCAGCACGAGAGAACGGTCGGCCATGGCGAAGATGTCGCCGCCGGCGATGGCGAAGTTGACGCCCAGGCCGTCCCAGTTGGCGCCGAGAGGCGAGGGCTAGCCGGGCAGGACTTTGAGTTGCACGGGCCTCCGGGAAATCCGCTCGCGGTCGTGAGTATCGCGGCCGCCCCCTGGCGCAAGGCCAATGCCGCCGCCGACACCGACGCGAAGTCATTCCGCGGGTCGGTCCGTGGGAGCGGTCGTCCGCGGCCGCCGGTCCTCGCGTGCGAGCGTCGACGTCGGCCGTCAGGCCGATGCCGGCCCCGCCAGGTAGCGCTCGCTCAGGATGGCCCGGTGGTGCAGCTCGTGCCCGGCGATGACGCAGGCCAGGGCGCGCACCGAGATCCCGTGCGCGTTGGCGCTGCCCCGGCGGGTCCAGGCCTCCGGCGGGAGCCCGTCGAAGAAGGCCACGCTGGCGGCCCGCACGGCGCGAAGCTCCCCGGCCAGGCTGTCCAGCGCGCGCTCCTCGAAGCGGCCCGCCGGGACGTAGGCGTTCTCGTCGAAGCCGGGAAGCGGCTGCGTGTCGCCGCGGGCGAAGCGCAGCGCGCGCGCCGCCATGATGCGCTCGGCGTCGGAGAGGTGGCCCACCACCTGGCCGATCGTCCATTTCCCCGGCGCGTAGGCATGGTGGGAGCGCTCCGGTGGGAGCTGCGCCAGAAGATCGAGCGTGCCCGAAAGCTGCTCCGCCAGGAGGCGAACGATGTCTCCGGCGGGAACGCGAGCGATGTACGGGGCATAGAACTGGACGTACTCGTCCGCCGTCGGCCGCTGCACGTACGCTGCCATGGGTACCTCCGGTTGGGCCCGGGGGCTCGCGCCGTTCGCACGCGAGCCCTTCCGCCACCGGGCCGGATCGTGTAACGTCCGGCGCTCACCAGCAGCGCACAAGCGCCCGTCCGCGAGCCGCACGCGACGGGGCCCGCCGGGTGCCGCCGCCCGGCCGTCCAGCTCCCGCATTTCGGAGGACGGCCATGCTCAACCTGTCCATGATCGTCGAGAACCACGCCCGCAACCGCCGCGACCGGGAGGCGGTGGTCTTCGGGTCCATGCGGCTGACCTACGGACAGCTGGATGGCATGGCCTGCCAGGTGGCCAACGCACTGGTCGCGCACGGCATCCGGCCCGGCGACCGCATCGCCCTCTCCTGCCCCAACCTGCCGTACTTCCCGGTGGTCTACTACGGCATCCTGAAGGCGGGCGGAATCGTGGTGCCGTTGAACGTGCTCTTCAAGGGCGACGAGGTGGCCTACCATCTCCGGGATTCCGGAGCCCGCGCCTACTTCCTCTTCGAGGGCACGCCCGAGCTTCCCATGGGAGAATGGGGCGACGATGGTGCCCGCCGGGCTCCCGGCTGCGAGCACGTCATCCTGCTGACCTCCACGCCGGGCGCGCCCTCGCCCATTGCCGGCCACCAGAGCTTCGGTGAGTTCGTGGCCGGGCAGCCCACCGCCTTCGACAGCGTCTCGCGTAACCCCGACGATACGGCGGTGATCCTCTACACTTCGGGAACGACCGGACGGCCGAAGGGGGCAGAGCTGACCCACGCGAACATGCTGATCAACGCCTACGTCTCGCGCGAGCTGGCAACGCCGGAGCTGGGGGACGAGCCGGCCGTCGTGCTCGTGGCCCTGCCGCTCTTCCACTCCTTCGGCCAGACGGTGCAGATGAACGCCTATCTGCTGCACGGCGGGACACTGGTTCTGCTCCCGCGCTTCGATCCCGGCATGGCGCTCGAGACGATGGTGCGGGAGAAGGTCAGCCTCTTCGCCGGCGTGCCGACCATGTACTGGGCCCTGCTGGCCCATGCCCGGAAGACCGGCTTCGACACGTCCACCGTGAGGGCGACGCTCCGGAGCTGCACCTCGGGAGGAGCGGCCCTGCCCGTGGAGTTGCTACACGGCTTCGAGGAGACGTTCGGCGTCAAGATCCTCGAGGGGTACGGCCTGTCGGAGACCTCGCCCGTGGCCACCTTCAACCAGCCGGACCTGCCGCGGAAGGTCGGCTCCATCGGCGTACCCGTTTTCGGCTGTGAGGTCCGGGTCGTGGACGCCGAGATGAACGACATGGCGGTGGACCAGCCGGGGGAGATCGTGATCCGCGGGCACAATGTCATGAAGGGCTACTGGCAGAACCCGGAAGCGACGGCAGAGGCCTTCCGGGGGGGCTGGTTCCACTCGGGCGACATCGCCCGCCGCGACGCCGATGGCTACTTCTTCATCATGGACCGCATCAAGGACATGATCCTGCGCGGCGGGTTCAACGTCTACCCCCGTGAGATCGAGGAGCTGCTGCTGACGCACCCCGCCATCTCGCTGGCGGCCGTAGTGGGTGTGCCCCACGAATCGCTGGGCGAGGAAATCCGGGCCGTGGTCGTGCTGAAGCCCGGCGCTGCGGCCACCGAGGCCGAGATCATGGACTGGTGCAAGGAGCGCCTGGCCGCGTA
>JADGQX010000087.1 GCA_017881445.1 Gemmatimonadota bacterium
CGCCGGCGCCGGGGCCGGAGCCGCCGGCGCCGCCGCCGCAGTATCCGCCATGGCCGCCGCGGTCGTGTTGTTCTGCGACTTGCACCCCGCCAGCAGGACCACGCCGGCAAGCGCTGCGCCGATCAGACCTGCCCTCGTCTTCCAGATCCGCTTCATCCTGGCCCTCCTGTCGCGTGTGGTCGGCGCCGCCCTGGGCGCCGCTTGCCGGGTCCTGCAAGCCGGAGGCCTGGTCAGGGCCCGCGCTCCGGGTGCGGCAGCAGCACGGGGCAGTGCCGGTGGATCCCGGGGGGGCGAGGCGGAATCGGGACCCCCGTCCACCTCGGCGCACCTCGCGGAAGAGCCGTCGGGCGGCTCACTCTTGCGCTGGGAAGGTCGGCTGCGCGATCAGCGGAGCAAGCTGGCGGCGTCCGGCTGACTCACGATCTGGATGAAGCGCGCCCAGTCGCGATCCAGCGCCACCACCCGGCCTCCTTGCGTCTCCAGCAGGAGCTGCGACGGAGTGCCGGCCCGGCACCGGACCACCTCTCCCTCGTGCAATCCCAGCTCGGCGCAGAGCTCGCGCAGTGCGCCGAAGAGGATGCGACGGATCTCGATCATCTCGCCGCGGTCGGCTGCGGCCAGGCTGCGGATCGGCTCGGAAGCGAAGGCCGTGGACATCTGCTGCTCCAGGATCCGCGTGAACCAACTGCAGGGGCGGCCGAAACGCGGCCGCAGGGAAGCGGGCCGGCAAGAAAAAGGTCCCGCCCCCAGCCGGAGCTGGGCGTCGGGACCCGCTTGGCGGCGCGCCGACTGAGTCGGTCGCGCCGCGTTACCACGTGAGAAACATATGTAGTGAAGACCCCACGCGCAAGTGGCGCGGCTCGCGATCCGGTCAGTCGTGGCCCTTGTGCGAGCCGGGCTTGTCCTTGCCCGTTGGCGGGCCGGAGCCGGGGGGGACCGGCGGGCGGTCGGGCTTGTCGCCGCTGCGGCCGTGGTCCGACCCTGACTTGCCGCGGTCGGAAACGACGTCCGCCCCGCCGCCCTTGAGGGAACGCTCGACGGCCTCGGCAGCCTGGGTGGGGAGTGTGCCTTCGTGCATGAGCCGCTCGATGGAGGCGGGGAGGTCGCGCAGCTCGTTCTGGCGGGCGCCGCGGTCGGCCCAGACCTGGAGCAGCTGAAGCGCGTGCTGGACGGGTACGCCCTCCTGGACGAGGTCGGCCAGCGTGACCACGGCCAGGGCGATGGGCCGATCGGGGCGGCGGGCGTGGAGGGTGCGCACCGCGGCCTCGGGCACGCCCCGGCGGAGCGCATCGGCGACGGCGGTCAGGTCATCGGCGCCGGGGGCGCCGCCGGCCTGGAGCAGCGCGCGGGCGCGGCCGAGGTTGTCGGAGAGCTGCCCGACGACCGCGAGGATGCGGTCCGGCGGCGCCTGCTTGGCCTCGCCCTCGAGGACCTTGTCCACGAGGGGCGCGGTCGGCAATCCGCGAGTGCTGGCCGCCTGGAGCAGCTGGTCCAGGCGAACGGCCGCGGGGCGGGGCAGACCCGCTCGTGCGCGCTGGAGCCGCTCCGCCTCTTGGCCGGTGGCGCGGCTTGCAGCCGCGAAGGCCAGGAGCGCGGCGACGACGAAAGCTCGTGCCGTGGTGGACCGGTTCATTGGAGCCATCCTCGGGGGCAGATTGCGCGTTCCCAATATAGACGCGCCCGGCGCGATTTCGTCACGATTCCACCACGAGCGTGGCGTTCTTCCTTCCCCATTCATCGGCCGCGATCCCGGGCGCCTCGGCCGGGACGAACCAGATCCGGCCGTCGAGCAGGAAGGAGAAATGGTGCACACCGGCGGGGATGGTCAGCTCCAGCACCCAGTCGTCGCCGTCGCGCGCCATGGCTCGTGGCCTCCAGGCGGTGAAATCACCGACGAGGGCGACCGCGTGCACCAGCGGCCGGTGCAGGCGGAAGCGCACGCGGGCTCCGCCACCGGCGGCGTCGGCCACTTCGACCACGGGTGGGGCGTGGCGCGCGGCACGCCGTCCGGCGAGCCGCAGGGAGACGCCGGCGCTGGCGCCCAGGCTGCCGGGCGTTCCGTAGAGCGGGTCGCTGGTCGTTTGAGCGACCTCGAGCCGGAGCCAGCCGGCATCGCCGAGGCGGATGCCCGCGCGGGCGGCGAGGCCCAGCTCGTCGCCCCCGGGCGTGGACCAGGCCCGCACGGTGGCGCCGAGGTTCAGGGCGCCGCGGACGACGAAGGCCGAGGCGACCGGGCCCGCGAACCAGCCGTCGAGGGCACCGTGATAGGCCTCCACGCCCGCCTCCATCCACGCGCTGCCGAGCAGGCGGGAGGTCGTGAGCGAGGCGCCGGTCAGGGAAAGCACGCCGGAGTCCGTGCTGTCGCCCGGGAGCAGGGGGAGTAATCGCCACGTGCCTCGGCGGAGATCGCCCCGGACGGAGAGCACGCCGTCGCCCGCGGCCGCCGACAGGCTGGGCTGCAGGGCGGCGCCGAGCGCATGGAAGTCGAAGGGCCGGGAATAGGAGAGGCCGAAGGCCTCGGTGCGGAGACCCCACGCCAGCTGGCGCGTGGCCCGGGCCAGCTCCCAACCGGCCTCGCCCTCGAGCCAGCGCGCACGCTCACCTGTGGCGCCCAGGCCGCCCCGCGCGCCCAGGTCCAGGGCACCGGCGCTCCAGGAGTCCAGGCGGAGCCGGCCGCCGAGAAGACCGTACAGGCTGCTGCCCCCGCCCGCGCCGGCAGGGGGCCGCGCCGAGGAGACGGCGCCATCGATCCAGGCGCCGATGCGCTGCGCCGAGGCCGCCGTCGGCGCGGCGATGGTGCAGGCCAGCGCCAGCCGCAGGGCGCGGGCGGTCAGGAGCTCCTCGCCGGCGCCGCGATGGCGATCAGGCTGTTCTTCATGCCGAAGCCATCGTCCACGAAGCGGTGGGCGTGGGGGTCGCTGACCCAGCGGCGCCCATCGATCACGAACATGTACTTGTGCACGCCCGCGGGAATCGCGACCAGGCCGCTCCAGGAGCCATCGCCCTCTGGATCGCGCAGCTCCGCGCGAGCCGGCTGCCAGCCGTTGAAGTCGCCCGCGACTTCCACCGAATGCGCGCCGGGGGCGGTGAGCGTGAACTGCACGTAGACGAGGGAGGCGGCGGCGCTCGCGGGGACGGCCGTGGCCAGCGACGGGGCGCCCGTCCGGGTCGAGGTCCCGGGCCCGGCGCGATACGCCAGCGCGAGCGCCGCCAGCAGCGCGAGAGCGCCCGCCAGCACCGTGGCGGGGCGCAGTTGTACCGCGCGCGACCGGACCAGCCACTCCAGCGCGCCCTGCCATGCGCCGGGGCGCGGCGCGGCGGGCAGCGAGGCCATCACCCGGGTCTCGATCCAGGGCGGCGCCGTGGCGGCGCCCAGCTCCCGGGCGTCGCGCAGAAGCGTGTCCCACTCCTGCGCCTGGCGCTGGAGCTCGGGGGACAGCAGGTCGCGAGACAGCTCGCCATCCAGGTAGCGCTGCACATCAGGGTGCATCAGAGCACCTCCTCCAGCATCACTTTGAGCGCCTCCCGGGCGCGGTGCACCCGCATCTTGAGGGCGGGGACCGACAGCCGCAGCATCTGGCCCATCTCCTCGTAGGACCGGCCCTCGACGTGCTTGAGCACGAACGCCTCGCGCAGCGGTGCGGCCAGCCGGCGCAGGGCGTCGTTCAGCGCCTGACCCAGCCGGGCGCGCTCGAGGTCGAGCGCCGGGTCGGCGTCGGCCTCCACGTCCACGCCCCGCTGGTCGTCCAGGCTGACGTCGCGGCGGCGCCGGCTCTTCAGGTGGTCCTTGCACGCGTTGGCCAGGATCCGGAAGACCCAGGCGCCGAATCGCTCCGGGTCGCGACAGCGCCCCAGGTGCGCGTATGCCTTCACCAGCGCACCTTGCGTCAGGTCGGCGGCCAGGTCCGCGTCGCCGGTGAGCCGGAGGGCGTGCCGGAAGAGCAGGTCCTGGTGACGTCGCACCAGGAGGCGGTAGGCCTCCCGGTCGCCCGATCGGACGCGCGCGACGACCTCCGCATCCGATGCGTCCCCCTCGCCGGAGTCGACCCAACGCTGGCGCATTTCAGAGACGATCGAACGGCGTAAAGGTCACGTCAATCACCGGTGGGAGTTGCCCTTGCACGGGTCCCGACCGCCCGCTATACTCGGCGTCTGGCCGTGAGTTCCGCCCGCAGTGTGACGGGGCTGGCGCCCTCCCTTGTGGCGGAGGAGTCGGCCCCGGTTCTGCATCGGGGGCGATCGCCAGTCATACGACCCCTGAATATCGCGTCGTTCTGCCCTGGGAGGAACGGGTGATGGGGAGCAAGGGGCTCGAGGGCATCGTCGCCGCCCGCACCACGCTCAGCCATGTCTATGGTGAGGAGGGGCGTCTCGTCTACGGCGGGTATGAGATCGAAGACCTGGCCGAGAACGCGAGCTTCGAGGAGGTCTGCCACCTCCTCTGGTTCGGCGAGCTGCCGTCGCGCGCGGGGCTGGAGGATCTGAAAGCGAAGCTCGCCCGGGACGCGGTGGTCGATGAGAGGGTGCTGGACCTGGTGCGCGCCGCGCCGCGGGAAGCGCACCCGATGTCCACGCTGCGGACCGCCGTCTCGGCGCTGGGGCTCGTCGATCCCGACGCCGAGGACATGTCCGCCGGGGCCAACCTGCGGAAGTCGATCCGGCTGACCGCCCAGGCCGTCACGGTGACGGCGGCGATCGACCGCCTGCGCAACGGCAAGGAAGCCCTGGCGCCGCGCGCCGGGCTCTCCCTGGCGGCGAACCTGCTCTACATGCTCCACGGCGAGGTGCCCGAGGCGCTGGCCGAACGCATCATCGATGCGGCACTGATCGTCCACGCGGAGCACGGCATGAACGCTTCGACGTTCGCCGCCCGCGTGACGGCCGCGACGCTGTCCGATCTGCACTCGGCCACGACCAGTGCCATCGGCACCCTCAAGGGGCCGCTGCACGGCGGCGCCAACGAGCAGGTCATGCGGATGCTGCTGGAGATCCCGGACCCCGAGGCGGCCGGTCCGTACGTGCGCGGCAAGCTGGAGCGGGGCGAGAAAATCATGGGCTTCGGCCACCGGGTCTACCGCACGACCGACCCGCGGGCGCCGATCCTGAAGCGGTTGGCCGAGGAGCTGATCCGGCGGGGCGGCAATACCCGGTGGCTGCAGATCTCCGACCGGATCCAGGAGACCATGCGGGAGGAAATGGCCCGCAAGGGCAAGCCGATCTACCCCAACGTGGATTTCTTCAGCGCCTCCGTGTACTACACGCTAGGCATCCCGCTGGACCTGTTCACCAACGTCTTTGCCTGCGCCCGCATGGCGGGCTGGACGGCCCACGTGATGGAGCAGTACTCCGACAACCGCCTGATCCGCCCCGCCTCCGAGTACGTCGGTCCGCGGGGACGGAAGGTCCGACCGATCGAGGAGCGTGCCTGAGCCGATGCCGAACTACAACCACATCCGGGTCCCCGAGGGCGGGGAGCGCATCGAGGTCCGCGACGGCGAAGTCCGCGTGCCGCAGCATCCCATTGTCCCGTTCATCGAAGGCGACGGCACGGGACCCGACATCTGGCGCGCCACGCGCAGCGTGCTGGACGCCGCGGTGGAGAAGGCGTTCGGGGGCGAGCGCGCCATCATCTGGATGGAGGTGTTCGCGGGCGAGAAGGCCGTGAACGTGACCGGCGAGTGGCTGCCGGACGAGACGCTGGAGGCGCTGCAGGAGTTCAAGGTCGGGATCAAGGGCCCGCTGACCACCCCCGTGGGCGGCGGCATCCGCTCGCTGAACGTGACGCTGCGCCAGGTGCTCGACCTGTACGCCTGCATCCGCCCCGTCCGCTACATCCCGGGCGTGCCCTCGCCCGTGAAGGAGCCGGAGAAGGTCGACATCGTCATCTTCCGGGAGAACACGGAAGACGTGTACGCGGGCATCGAATACGCGGCGGGCAGCGAGAAGGCCACGAAGTTGCGGGCGTTCCTGGAGGACGAGTTCGGCGCCGAGATCCGCCTGGGCAGCGCCATCGGCATCAAGCCCATGAGCGAGTTCGGCTCCCGTCGCCTGATCGCGGCGGCGATCCGCTACGCCATCCAGCGCCGGAAGCCGTCGGTGACGATCGTGCACAAGGGCAATATCATGAAGTACACGGAGGGCGCGTTCCGGGACTGGGGCTATGATGTCGCCCGGCAGCAGTTCGCGCGGCAGACCGTGGCGGAGACGGATGCCGATGCGGCCAACGGCAGGGTCGTGATCAAGGACCGGATCGCCGATGCCATGTTCCAGCAGTTGCTGCTGCGCCCGGCCGAGTACTCGGTGCTGGCCACACCCAACCTGAACGGCGACTACCTCTCGGATGCGGCCGCGGCGCAGGTCGGCGGCCTGGGCATGGCGCCTGGCGCCAACGTGGGTGAGCAGGTGGCCGTCTTCGAGGCGACGCACGGCACGGCGCCCAAGTACGCCAACCTGGACCGCGTCAATCCGGGCTCGCTGATCCTCTCCGGCGTCATGATGCTCGAGCACATGGGTTGGGACGAGGCGGCGAAGCTCGTGGTGAAGGGGCTGGAGCAGGCGATCGCGCACAAGACCGTCACGTACGATCTCGAGCGGCAGATGGAGGGGGCGAAGCTGGTCTCCACCTCCGGCTTTGCCGGAGAGATCGTCGCGAACATGTAGCGTCGGGGGGGCCATGGCGGTGGAGGTGAGGATCCGGATCGAGCACGCGTCGCCGGTGGAGTTCGCGACGCCGCTGCTCGTGCTCCAGCACTTCGAGCGGGACGTGCGGCCGGGCGGCCTGGCGGCGGAGGTCGACGAGCGGCTGGGCGGCGCCATCACGCGCCTGCTCGCCCGCGGCGACTTTCACGGCAAGAAGGACGAGACCGCGCTGCTCTACCCGCAGGAAGGCCAGATCGGGGCCGAGCGCGTGCTGCTGGTGGGGGTGGGCAAGCGCGAGGACTACGTCGTCGAGCGGCTGCGCCGCGCGGTGGGCACCGCCGTGCGCGCCGCGGAGAAGATCGGCGTCAGCCACCTCGCCCTCAGCACCGGCCACGTCGACCGGCTGAGCGAGCACATGGGCGCGTACTACGCCGGCCGGGCCGCCATCGAGGCCGCCGTCCTCGCCGCCTGGGACTTCACCGAGCTGAAGACGCAGGAGAACGACCCGCTGGCCCACGTCCAGGTGGAGGAGGTGGTGCTCCTGGCCGCGGACGAGGCCGAGGCCGAGGAATTCGGCCGCGCGGGTCGCATCGGCCAGATCGCCGCCCGGGCCGAGAACCTCGCCCGGGAGCTGCAGACGCTGCCGGGCAACATTGCCACGCCCTCGTACCTGGCCAAGGTGGCCGGGGAGATCGGTGCCGCCCACGGCATGACGGTGACGGTCCTGGACCGCGCCGACATGGAGCGGGAGGGGATGAAGGCGTTGCTGGCGGTGGCGCAGGGCTCGCTGCAGGAGCCGCGCTTCATCGCCATGGAGTACCACGGCGGTGCCACGGGCGAGGCCCCGCTGGTGCTCGTGGGCAAGGGCATCACCTTCGACTCGGGCGGTATCTCGATCAAGCCGGCCGAGCACATGGAGGACATGAAGTTCGACATGTCCGGCGGTGCCGGCGTGATCGCCGCCATGCGAGCCATCGCCGAGCTGGGGCTGAAGGCGAACGTGGTGGGGCTCGTTCCCACCACCGAGAACCTGCCTTCGGGTACGGCGGTGAAGCCGGGGGACGTGATCGGCTCGCTGCTGGGCAAGACCATCGAGGTGGTCAACACGGATGCCGAGGGCCGGCTGATCCTGGCCGATGCCCTGACCTACGCGCAGCGGTACCACCCCAAGGCCATCATCGACGCAGCCACCCTGACCGGTGCCTGCGTCATCGCCCTGGGGCACCAGGCCATCGGGCTCATGGGCAACGACGGCGAGCTGATCGACGAGGTGCGGGCCGCCGGGCAGCGCGTGGGCGAGCGCTGCTGGCCGCTCCCGCTCTGGGACGAATACCGCGAGCAGATCGACAGCGAGATCGCGGACCTCAAGAATTCCGGCGGCCGGCCCGCCGGCACCATCACGGCCGGCTGGTTCCTCAAGGAGTTCACGGGCGAGGTGCCGTGGGCGCACCTCGACATCGCGGGGATGGCCTATCGCTCCGAGGCCCTGCCGTACCTCAGGTCGGGGGCCACCGGCGTTCCGACGCGTCTCTTCATCGAATGGGTTCGATCCCGGGCGGGGTGACGATGGTCCGCTCCGAAATGAGCGAAGGCCCCCGGCTCCGCCGGAGCCGGGGTCTTTTTTCGGGTCTCATCGGCGTTGCGCTGCTGCTGGCGCCGTTCGCCGCGGGGCGGGCTGCCGCGCAGCAGCCCACGAGGCCGGACACGACCCGCCGCGTTTCGCCCGACACCGGCGCCGTGGTGGCGCCGGATACAGGCGCGGCCCGGCCTGCCCCCCGGGACACGACTCCGCCGCCGCAGCTCCCCGAGCTGGCGCGGCCGGTGCCGGCGGGCTTCTCGACCGGTGTCTGGGTCTTCACCCGCGACTCCCTCGAGCGCTTCAGCAACGCCGTTACCCTCGCCGACCTGCTGGAGATGCTGCCCGGCATCACGCGCGTCCGCTCCGGGTACTTCGTCCAGCCGGAAGCGGCCTCGTCGCTGGGCCAGACCGGCGGCCGCACCGAGGTGTTCCTGGACGGCTATGAGCTGGCGCCGCTCTCCGCAGGCGTGCTCGACCTCACGCGCATCGAGCTGGCGGAAGTGTCCAGCGTTCGCGTCGAGCGACGTCTCGACGTCCTGCGCATCGAGATCACCTCGCTCTCGCCCACCTCGGCCGCGCCCTATGCCTACATCCAGGCCGGCGTCGCGGAACCCGCAGGCAAGCTCTTCCGCGGCGGCTTCCTGACGCCCCATTTCCTCTTCGGCCCGCTTTCCTTCGGCGTGGACCGCCTGGACACCAACGGCACCGGCGGCGCGGAAGGTGGCGATGCCACGGGAGGCTGGCTCAAGTGGGGGAAGATCTGGCGCGACCGAGGCGGCATTCAGCTCGAGGCGCGCACCAACAGCGTGCACCGCAACCAGACCGTGCCCTGGGTCGGCAGCTATAGCAGCAGTGATCTGACCCTGCGCGGCCGCTGGCGGCTCATCCCCGGGCTGGTGGGCGAGGCCTACGTGGGGTCGTCCTCGGTCAACGAGCCCAACCTCGTGCCGGACACGGCCACCGGGTTCAGCAAGCGCTTCGTGCCGCAACTGGACTCCGCGAAGACGCTGGCGGACAGCATCCGCCAGCTGGCGGACACGCTGCTCGACCGCTCCGACCGCCAACTTGGCGCGCGCCTGAACTACGTCGGCCCCGTGGCCTGGGGCGAGGCCGCGCTGCGCACGCATTCCGCGTCGCGCCTCCCCTCCGTGGAGAGCGATGTCACGGCGGGGCTCCGCCTCGCGGGCGCGGGCGACGTGGACGGCGGCGTCCACCTGGAGAGCTGGACCGGCCGGCAGGTCACCGACATGCGGGCGCGCGGCCGGCTGGGGCCCTACCGCGGGCTCACCGCCTTCGGCGAGATCTCCAGCGGCGAGCGCGGCGTGCCCTTCCTGCGCGACACGGTCGCGGGCCGCGATCTCTTCACGAAGCGCAGCGCCTGGCGCGCCGGCGTCGACCTGGACCGGAGCTGGCTGTCCGCGGGCATCGCGCGGCTCTCAGTGACCGCCGACTCGATCCCCGGCTTTGGCCTGCCCTTCGACCTCTCGACCCGCTTCTATCCCGCGGGCACCATGACCGGCTGGGAGAGCCACGCCCGCGTCCGGCTCTTCTGGAAGCCCCTTTCCGCCGAGTACTGGTACGTGGTCTGGACCCAGTTCGCCCTGCCGGTGGGCGTGGTGGACAGCATCGCGCAGCCGGTGTACACGCCCGACCAGGAGTACCGCGCCGCCCTGATCTATCACCAGGTCCCGCTGGCCAGCGGCCATCTCGAGCTGTACGCGCGCCTCGATGCCCGCTCCCGCGGCAACACCTTCGCCGCCGTGGCGCCCACGACGGTGGTGCCCGCGAGCAACTCGCTCGACTTCTATCTCCAGATCCGCATCCTGGACGTGCGCATCTACTTCCAGGAAGTCGGCATGCTGGCGAAGAAGGGCCAGCGCCCCTACGACATCCCGGGCGGGCAGCCTGGCCTGACGCCCAGAGAATACCCCGCGCCCCGCATCTTCTACGGCGTCCGCTGGCAGTTCTTCGACTGAGCCGGGGACCGTTGCGGCAGGGGTCGTGCGCGTTGACCGACCCCCCTCGCAGCGGTACCTTTCGCGTCCCTGGGAGGTGTGATGATCCGGAGCATGACCGGGTTCGGAGAAGCGGAGCTGGACACGGGCGCGGGCCGGCTACGGGTGGAGATGAAGACGGTCAACCACCGCTTCTTCAGTGCCCAGCTTCGCCTGCCCGTCGCCGCCGAGCGCTTCGACGGGCCGATCCGGGAGTGGATCCGGGCCTTCATGCCCCGCGGGGCTGTCAACTATTCGCTGCGCATCGAGAGCCCCGATGGGGGCGGAGACGAGCTGCCCGCGCTCCAGCTCGATGTCGGCCGCGCCCGCGAGTACCTGCGGGTCCTGAGGCAGCTCAAGGACGAGCTGGGCCTGCCCGGCGAGATCGACGTCGCGCTGCTGTCGAGGTACAACGACCTGATCGTTTCCGCCGACGCCGCGCGCCTCGAGATTCCGGCGGACGCCGTGCGCCAGGTGACGGAATCCGCGGCCCGCGCGGCCACGGCCTTGCGTGAGGAAGAGGGCCGCAAGCTGCGGACGGACCTGGAACAGCGCCTGGAGGGTATGGAGGCGGCCATGTCCGTCTGCGCCGAGCGTGCGCCCGCGCGGCTGGTGGGCGAGCGGGACCGGCTCCGCGCCGCCGTGGCGCAGCTCGCGGGCGACGTCGGCATGGACGAGGACCGGCTGACCCGCGAGGTGGCGTTCCTGGCCGAGCGCTGGGACATCAGCGAGGAGCTGGTACGGCTCCGGTCGCACATGCGGCTGTTCCGCGACCTGATCGAGAGCGATGACCCGGAGCCGGTGGGCAAGCGGCTCGGTTTCCTGGTGCAGGAGATGCACCGGGAGGCGAACACGATCGGCTCCAAGGCCAACGACGCCGCGATCGAGCACCAGGTGATCGCGCTGAAGGACGAGATCGAGCGGCTGCGCGAGCAGGTCGACAACGTGGAGTGACCGTGCGCAGCCGGCCCTTTCCGGTGGTGATCGCCGCGCCGAGCGGGGCGGGCAAGACCTCCCTCGCCCGGGCGCTCGTGGAGCGCGACCCGAAGATCGTGTTCTCGGTGTCGGCCACCACGCGGCCGCCCCGGGTGCACGAAACCGATGGCGTCGATTACGAGTTCGTGGATGAGGCCGAGTTCGATCGCATGCTGGCGGCGAACGAGCTCGTGGAGTGGGCTGTGGTTCACGGACACCGCTACGGCACACCGGCGCGGGGCATAGCCGCCGCGCTGGCGCGGGACGAAACCATGGTGCTGGACATCGACGTGCAGGGCGCGCGCCAGATCCGGCGCGCGTTCCGGGACGCGGTGCTCATCTTCATCGTGCCGCCCTCGGGCGCAGAGCTGGTTCGCAGGCTGCGCGGTCGCGGCACCGAGCCCGAGTCCGAGCGGCTGCGGCGGCTGCGCAACGCGCGCGCCGAGCTGCACGCCGCGGGCGAGTTCGACTACGTGGTCGTGAACGACGACTTCGAGGGCGCGCTGGCGGGGCTGCAGGCCATCGTGAGCGCGGAGCGGCGGCGCTACGGCAGGCTGCTCGAGCCCGAGGCACAGATCGAGCGTATCGACAGGGAAGTGGCGGACATCGTCGACAGGAGCGAGTGATGCAGGTCTTCACACCGATCGAAGTGGCGAAGTACACGGGGAGCAAGTACCTGGGCGTGCTGGTCGGAGCCAAGTACGCGCGGGAGCTCAATGCGCTGCCGCGGGAAGCCGTGCCGGCCGGCCTCGAGAAGAAGCTCACGACGCGGGCGCTGGAGGCGCTCTGCAACGGCGACATCCAGTTCGAGGTCACCAAGCGTCGTCGCCCGCACGGCGGTATCTGATCTCCCATGGGCGGAGCGGCGCTGCTGCCGCGGCGCCCCTGGGCGGGCCGCCGTGTGGTGCTGGGAGTTACGGGCGGGATCGCGGCCTACAAGGCGGTCCAGCTCGCGCGTGACCTGACACAGCTCGGTGCGCTCGTCGATGTGGCGCTCACGAGGGCCGCCGGGGCCTTCGTGGGCGCCATCACGTTCGAGGCCGTCACCGGCCGCCCCGTGCGCAGCGACCTCCTCGCCCCCGGCTACGCCCTCGATCATATCCGCCTGGGTCGCGACGCCGACGTGGTGTGCATTGCGCCCGCGACCGCCGACACCATTGCCCGGGCCGCCGCCGGCGCCGCCTCCGACCTGATCACGGCCATCCTGCTGGCGACGCGGGCGCCCGTCCTCTTCTGCCCCGCCATGAACGACCGCATGTACAGCCATGCCGCCGTGCAGCGGAACCTGGAACGGCTGCGCGAGCTGGGCTACGGCGTGGTCGGCCCGGCCGTCGGCCCGCTGGCCTTCGGCGAGGGGCAGGGCCCGGGCCGGATGGAGGAGCCGGACGCCATCGTGCAGTACATCGGCCGCGCGCTGGAGGGCACGACGCCGCTCTCGGGGCGACGCGTGCTCGTGAGCGCGGGCCCGACGCGGGAGGCGATCGACCCCGTGCGCTTCCTGTCGAACCGCTCGTCCGGCCGCATGGGCTACGCCCTGGCCCAGGCCGCCTGGCGTCGGGGAGCCGAAGTGACGCTGGTCTCCGGCCCCACCGCCCTCGAGCCTCCGGTCGGGCCCGCGCTGGTGAAGGTCGAGACGGCGGAAGAGATGAAGGATGCCGTGACCCGGGAGCTCCCCGGCAGGGACGTGCTCGTCATGGCCGCCGCCGTCGCGGATTTCCGCCCGGCGCACGTCGCGCCGGAGAAGCTGAAGAAGGAGAGCCGACCCGGCGCCATCGCCCTGGAGCCCGCGCCCGACGTGCTGCGCTCGACGCGCGCCGCCCGGCCCGCGGGCATGGTGGCGGTGGGCTTCGCCCTGGAGACCGAGAACGCCCGCGCCAACGCCCGTGCCAAGCTGGAGTCGAAGGACCTCGACCTGGTCGTGCTCAACGACGCCACCGTCCCGGGCGCGGGCTTCGAGGTGGAGACCAACCAGGTTGTGCTCCTCGACCGCGCCGGGGGCGCGCAGGAGCTGCCGCTGCTGTCCAAGGACGAGGTCGCCGACGCCATCCTCGACCGCGTCGTCTCCCTGCTGCAGGCACGCTGATGCTCGACCGTGCGCTTCTGGCGCGCTACCTCCGCCAGCGCGCGGAGCTGGGCGAGCGCGAGCTCTTCCTCGAGGGCTGCTCCGCCGAGGAGCTGCTGGCTGCGCTGGCGTCCAGCCCCCCGCCGACAGAGTGGGAGAGCGGGACAGCGGGAGAGCGGGAGAAACCGGCCACCTCCAGCGCCGCCGCACGTGCCTCCATGCTGCGAGAGGTCCTCGGGCCCCTGCCCGCCGGCATCGTGGGAGGCGCCGCGCGGCCCGAGGTGGCAGCGCCCCCCGCGGGCGCCATCTCCCTCTCTCCCGCTCTCCCGCTCTCCCACTCCGCCGAGAGCGCCCAGCCCTCGCCCAAGCCGTCTCCTCTCCAGGTGCTGGGCGAGCAGGCCCGCAGCTGCACCGCCTGTCGGCTGTCGGAGGGGCGGCGTAGCGTGGTATTCGGCGAGGGCGACCCGGCGGCGCGGCTGGTGGTGGTGGGCGAGGCGCCGGGGCAGGAGGAGGACCGGACGGGCCGGCCCTTCGTGGGCCAGGCCGGGAAGCTGCTGGACCTGCTGCTCATGAGCGTGGGGCTGCCGCGGGAAAGCGTCTACATCTGCAATACGCTGAAGTGTCGGCCGCCGCAGAATCGCAACCCGCTGCCGGACGAGCTGGCGGCCTGCTCGGGCTTCCTGCAGGGGCAGCTCTCGGCCATCGCGCCCAGCGTGCTGCTGGCGGTGGGGAAGTTCCCGGCCCAGTCGCTGGTCGGCAGCGAGGAGAGCATCTCGCGCCTGCGCGGCCGTCTCTTCCGCTACCGGGGCATCCCGCTCGTCGTGACCTACCACCCCGCGTTCCTGCTGCGAAGCCCGCAGTGGATCACGACCGCGTGGGAGGACTTCCAGCTGGCTCGCAAGGTGCTCGATGAACAGGCCTGAGTTCCGGTCGGGTGGCGCTCCCGTGACCGCCCTGCCCATGCCGGACCGCCAGCCGCCCTACGCGCCCGAGGCGGAGATCAGCGTCCTGGGCGGGATGCTCATGGACGCCGACGCGGTCGCCAAGGCGATCGAGACCGTGGACGAGTCCATGTTCTACCGCGAGGCCAACCGCCGCGTCTTCCGCTCCATGGCGCGGCTGTTCCAGCGCGGCGAGGTCATCGACCCGGTGACGGTCAGCGAGGAGCTGACCAAGACGGACGAGCTGGAGTCCGTGGGCGGAATGGCGTATCTGGCGGAGCTGCTGGACGCGGTGCCCACGGCGGCGAACATCGAGTACCACGGCCGCATCGTCCGCGACCGGGCGCTGCTGCGCCGGCTGATCGAGGCGGCGTCGCAGGTGATCCGCGACTCCTACGAGTCCGGCGAGAAAACGGTCGAGCAGATCCTGGACGAGGCCGAGCAGCGCGTCTTCCAGGTGGCCCAATCCCGCGAGCGCGAGGGCTTCGTCTGGATCAAGAAGATCCTATACTCCGCCTTCGAGCAGATCGAGAAGTGGCAGGCGGCCCAGGGCGGTATCACGGGCATCCCCACCGGCTACCCGGACCTGGACGATAAGACCGGCGGCTTCCAGCGCGGCGACCTGGCCATCCTGGCGGCCCGGCCGTCCATGGGGAAGACCTCGCTCGCGACCGGCATGGCCCTGCACGCCGCCATCGCCCACCAGTCGCCCGTCGCGCTCTTCTCGCTGGAGATGTCCAAGGACCAGATCGTCCAGCGCATGCTCTGCCACGAGGCTCTCGTGGACCTGGGCGCGCTGCGGCGCGGCCGCCTCTCCGACGACGATTTCGTGCGCCTGGCGCAGGCGGCCGGCCACCTGAACACCGCACCCATCTGGATCGACGACAACGGCTCGCTCAATGTGCTGGAGATGCGAGCGAAGGCCCGTCGCTTGAAGGCGGACCAGCCCAACCTCGGCCTGGTCATCGTCGACTACATCCAGCTCATGGGCAGCAGCAGCAGGTCCGAGAACCGCCAGCAGGAGGTCAGCGAGATCAGCCGCGGCCTGAAGATGCTGGCCAAGGAGATCCACGTCCCCATCATCGCGCTGTCGCAGCTCTCCCGCGCCCCCGAGCAGCGCACGGACCACCGGCCCCAGCTCTCCGACCTGCGCGAATCCGGTGCGCTCGAGCAGGATGCCGATCTGGTCATGTTCCTCTACCGCCCGGAGCGTTATGTCACGGACGCCGAGGCGGAGGAGCAGGGCCTCGTGGGCCAGTCGGAGCTGATCATCGCCAAGCAGCGCAACGGCCCCACGGGCACGGTGAACCTGTACTTCCGCAAGAGCAGCACGCGCTTCGAGTCCATGACCCGGCACGACGACCGCCACTAGCGGCCGCGCCGCCTCCAACGCGGGACCTGCGGATGCCCAAGGCCGCCACCGTCTTCTTCTGCACCGAGTGCGGCAACGAGTCGCTGCGCTGGCAGGGCCAGTGCCCCGCCTGCAGCGCCTGGAACACCCTGGTCGAGGAGCCGAAGGCGCCCGCCCGCCGGCGGGCCTCCTCCGCCGCGGCCGGGGGCCGCGCCGCCGCCCGCCAGCGCT
>JADGQX010000088.1 GCA_017881445.1 Gemmatimonadota bacterium
ACGAGCAGGGCATGGTCCGGGTGCGCCTGTCGGAGACGCTGGTGGCGGTGGCCAGCCAGCGCCTGCTGCCGCGCATGAACCGCTCCGGGCGGATCGCGGCGGTGGAGATCATGATCGTGACCGCCGCCATGCGCGAGGCCATGCTCGATCCGGAGAAGGCCAACGAGATGTACGCGCTCATGGAGGACGGGCGCGTGCAGTATGGCTCCCAGAGCTTCGACCAGCACCTCATGGACCTGGTGGCGCGGGAGCAGGTGGCGTTCGACGTGGCCAAGGCGGCGGCCAACAATCCGTCGGACTTCGAGCTGAAGGTGAGAACCCTTGCCTGACAGCGAGAACTGGCTGAGCGGCGTCTTCGTTCCGGTCACGACGCCCTTCGATCCGGTCACTGGCGACATCGCGCCGGTCAACTTTCGGGAGAACATCCGTCGCTGGAGCGGCGAGGGGATCGACGGCGTGGTGGTGTTCGGCTCCACCGGCGAGGGCGCGCTGCTGGACGAGGACGAGAAGCTGCGCCTGCTCGCCATGGCGCGCGACGTCAGCGCCCTGCCGCTGGTGGCAGGCGCGGCGGGCGAGTCCACGCGGGCGGCGGCGCGGCAGGCGCGCCTGCTCTCCGAGGGCGGCGCCGACGCGATCCTGCTGCACCCGCCCACGTATTTCGGCCCGCACCTCTCGCCTGCCGCGCTGCGGGACTACTTCCTGGCCGTGGCGGATGCCTCGCCCGCGCCGGTGATCGTCTACCACATCCCCAAGTTCACCAAGGTGACGCTCGACCCCGGTCTGGTCGGCGAGCTCATGCGCCACCCGAACATCGCGGGGCTGAAGGACTCCTCCGGCGACATCAAGCGCTTCGCGGAGTTCTCCAAGGTCTGCGGCGGGGAATGCCGCCTGTTCATCGGCAGCGGGTCGCTGCTGTACACGGCGCTGGAGCTGGGCGCGGCGGGCGGGATCATCGCACTGGGGCTGATCGCCCCCGCCCTGTGCGCCCGAATCGTGCAGTGCTTCCGCGCGGGCGAGGCCCGGCAGGCGGGAGCCGTGCAGGAGCGCATCGCCCCGGTCCACCGGGACGTGGTGGCGGCGTTCGGCGCCCGGGGCGTGAAGGTGGCGCTGGACCTGCTCGGCTACGCGGGGGGTGCGCCCCGGGCGCCGCTCGTGCCGCTGGCGACAAAGGAGCGCGCCCGGGTCGCGCGCGCACTCCAGGACGCGGGGCTGCTGCAGGGGGCGCCGGAATGATGCCGGCCGCGGCCGGTCCGCGCGCGAAAGGACGGGATGACGGCATTCGGCATGGCGCAGACGGCCGCCCCGGCAGAGCCGGCGGACGCCCGCGAAAGGGAGCGCGCGCATGAGGTGCTGACGCGGCTCGCCCGGCCCCGCCTCGCGGGGAGCCCGGGCGCGGCCGAGACGGATGCCTACCTGAAGGGGGAGCTCGAGGGCCTCGGCTACGAGGTGCGCGAGCTCCCCTTCAGCTTCTCGGCGCTGCCGGGGCGGTTCGGGGTCTCGGCCGCGGGACTGCTGGTGCTGCTGGCCGGGGCGGGAGCCGCGGCGCTGGCCGGCCGGCACCAGGGCGCGGCCGCCCTGGCGCTGCTGGTCGCCGCGGGCGCCCTGATCGGCGCCGGCGCGCGCTACGCCCGCCTGGCTATCGCGCGCCTGCCCTTCGGCCGGCTGCGGGGCGCCAACTGGCTGGTGACCCGACCGGGTGCGCGGCCGCGCTACCTCGTGGCGGCCCACCGCGACAGCAAGTCGCAGGGTGTGCCGCTGCTGCTGCGCGCCGCGGCCGTCGCCATCGGTCTGGCGGCGCTGCTCGCGCTGCTCCTGCTCTGCCTGGTCTCGTACCTGGGCCCGGCGACCTGGCCTCTGGGCGCTGCCGCCTGGGCGATCGGACTCCCCTGCGCGGCCGCCGGCGTCGTGCTGATGCTCTCCTTCGCGGGCAACGAGTCGCCCGGTGCGCTCGACAACGCCAGCGGCGTGGCCGCGCTGCTGGGGCTGGCCGCGCGGGAGAACGCGGGCGACGTCGGCTTCCTGCTGACCGACGCCGAGGAGCTGGGGCTGGCCGGCGCCAGCGCGGTCTGCCGCAAGCTGCCACCCGTCTTCGGCCTCATCAACGTGGACGGTCTGGACGACCGGGGCGACTTCCGGGTCGTGGAGCGCTACGGTTTCCCGCGCCGGGGTTTGGCACCGCAGCTGGTGGCGGCGCTGCTGGCGAGCGCCCAGGCGCTGGGGGCGCGGGCGGAGCGCCGGGCCCTGCCCATCGGTGTGCTCGTGGACCACATCCCCTTTGCCGATGCGGGGATACCGGCCGTGACGCTCATGCGCGGCAGCGCCGCCTCCCTGCGGCGCGTGCACCTGGCGCAGGACGACGTGGCGCGGCTCACGGGCGAGGGCGTGGCGCAGGCGGTGGCGCTGCTGGCGGCGGCGCTCGCCCTGTTGCGGACGGGCACGCAGGCCGCGTGAGCACGGCAGCCCGGGTCGTCCGCGCCGCGTTGCCCCCGGGGAAGCTCGCGGCTACTCTACGAGCATGAACCAGCACCAGTGCACCGTCGTCGTCGGCACGCAGTGGGGCGACGAGGGCAAGGGCAAGATCGTCGACGTGCTGTCCGCCGAGGCGGACATCGTCGCCCGCTACCAGGGCGGCGCCAACGCCGGGCACACCGTGGATGTGGCCGGGGAGCAGTTCATCCTGCGACAGATCCCCTCCGGCATCCTGCACGAGGGCACACGCTGCCTGCTCGGCAACGGCGTCGTCTTCGATGTGCTCCAGTTCCTGGAGGAGCTGGACGGGCTCCTCTCGCGGGGCGTGGACGCCAACGGACGCCTGGGCGTGAGCGGCCGGGCGAACCTGCTGCTGCCCTATCACAAGAGCCTGGACCTGGCCAGCGAGGCCAACCGCGGCCAGGGGAAGATCGGGACGACCGGCCGGGGCATCGGCCCGGCGTACGAGGACAAGATCGCGCGCCGCGGGATCCGCGTGGCCGACCTGCGGGACGCGCAGCACGCGTCGGAGCTGATCCGCGCGGGCACCGAGCGGACGAACGGGCTGCTGCGGGCGCTGGAGGCCGAGACGCTCGACCCGGATGCCGTGGTCGACGAGGTCCTGGCCACCCGCGAGCGCGTCCTACCCCTCATCACGGATACCGGCCTCGAGATCACGCGCGCGCTGCAGGAGAACCTGCGCGTGCTGCTCGAGGGCGCGCAGGGGGCCCTGCTCGACGTCGACCACGGGACCTACCCCTTCGTGACCTCCAGCAACACCACCGCCGGCGGCGCCGCCATCGGAGTGGGCATCGGGCCCACGGCCATCGACGCCGTGCTCGGCGTGGTGAAGGCCTACACCACCCGCGTCGGCAGCGGGCCGCTGCCGTCGGAGATCCCGGGGGAGCTGGGCGAGGAGCTCCGGCGCATCGGCGGCGAATTCGGCGCCGTCACCGGCCGGCCTCGTCGCTGCGGCTGGTTCGACGCCGTCGTCGTCCGCTACGGCGCCCGCGTCAACGGCCTCTCCGGGCTCGCCATCACCAAGCTGGACGTGCTCGACTCCTTCGACGAGCTGAAGATCGCCACCGCCTACGAGATCGACGGCCGCCGCCAGGACGATTTCCCCGAGGAAATGGCCGCGCTCGAACGGGCCGTCCCCGTCTACGAGACGGTCCCCGGCTGGAACGCCTCCACCGCAGGCGCCCGCACCGTGCAGGAGCTGCCGGACCGCGCCCGCGCCTACCTGCGCCGCATCGAGGAGCTGACGGGAGTGCCCATGTGGTACGTCAGCATCGGGACGGCAAGGGACGAGATCATAAGAGTGCGGTAAAGCGTCAACTGCCGGTTACGCAGGCGCAGACGCAGACGTAACGGGGACGCTCCCGTGAACGTCTGCGCCTGCGCCTGCGTCTGCGGCTTGCCTGTCACTGGCGCGGGGCCTTGAGTTGGCGCAGCCCCCGGGCTAGATTTACGGGCTCCATTCGCGTTCCTTGTTTGCGGCTGGTCGATGTTCGAGGAACTGTCGGAAAAGCTGGACAGCGTGCTGGGGTCGTTCCGCCAGCGCGGCATGCTCACGGAGCCCAGGATCCGGGAAGGGCTGCGCGAGGTTCGTCGCGTGCTGCTGGAGGCGGACGTCAACTACCAGCTGGTGCGGGATTTCCTGGCGCGGGTGGAGGAGAAGTCGCTGGGCGAGAAGGTGCTGAAGTCGGTGGCACCGGGCCAGCAGATCGTGAAGATCGTCCATGACGAGCTGATCGAGCTGCTGGGGGCGCAGCAGGCGGGGTTGAAGGTGGCGGCGATCGCGCCGACCGTGATCCTGCTGGTGGGGCTGCAGGGGTCGGGGAAGACGACCACGGCGGCGAAGCTGGCCAAGCGGCTGGCGCGGGAAGGCCGGCAGCCGTTGCTGGGCGCGCTGGACGTGAACCGCCCGGCGGCGATCGACCAGCTGGAGGCGCTGGGCAAGCAGGTGAACGTGCCGGTGGCCGCGGACCGCGCGGAGCGGGACGTGGCCAGGCTGGCGAAGAGCGTGGTGGCGCAGGCGCAGCACAACCGCAACCGCGTAGTCGTCCTTGACACGGCGGGCCGGCTTCAGATCGACGAGGAGCTCATGGACGAGCTTCGTCGGGTGAAGGCGGCGGTGAAGCCGGACGAGATCCTGCTGGTCGTGGACGCCATGATCGGGCAGGAGGCGGTGCGGATCGCGCAGGGCTTCCACGACGCGCTGGGCCTGACGGGCGTGATCCTGACGAAGATGGACGGCGATGCCCGGGGTGGTGCCGCGCTGTCGGTGCGGGGCACGACGGGCGTACCGATCAAGTTCGTGGGTGTGGGAGAGCGGCCGGACGGGCTGGAGGTCTTCGACCCGGCGCGGATGGCCGGGCGGATCCTGCAGCAGGGCGACGTGGTCGGCCTGGTCGAGAAGGCGCAGGAAGCGTTCGACCAGGGCGAGGCGGAGCGGCTGTCGAAGAAGGTGGCCAAGGAAGGGAAGTTCGATCTCGAGGACTTCCTCTCGGTGATGCGCCAGATGCAGAAGATGGGTCCGCTGGAAGGGCTGCTGAAGATGTTGCCGGGGGTGAACACGGCGATGCTGAAGCAGGCCAACATGGACCCGAAGCGGATGAAGCACGTGGAGGCGATCATCCTGTCGATGACGCGGCAGGAGCGGGCCAGGCCGGACGTGCTGAACGGTTCGCGCCGGCTGCGCATCGCGAAGGGCGCCGGCCGGACGGTGGCGGAGGTGAACCGGCTGGTCGATCAGTTCAAGCAGATGCAGAAGATGATGAAGAGCTTGCGCGGCATGGGCAGCGGCATGGGCCGCATGATGCCGCGTCTCCCGGGGCTGCGGTGAGCCGCGGCGACCGAGTCCGTCGCTAGAACCCGAAAACGAGAGTGACATGTCTCTGAGGATCCGACTCCGGCGTGTCGGCCGGAAAAAGCAGCCGAGCTACCGCATCGTCGTGGTGAATTCGGCTGCGCCGCGCGATGGCGCGTACGTGGAGGAAGTGGGCTTCTACAACCCGCGCACGCAGCCCGCGGAGCTCCGGCTGGACCTGGAGAAGGTGACGAGCTGGCTGAGCAAGGGCGCCACGCTGTCGACGACGGCGGACTCACTGGTGCGCAAGGCCAGGAAGGGCGGCGACGCCAAGGTCGGCTACAAGGTGCCGGGTACGCCCGAGCCCGTGGCGGCCGTGGAAGAGCCGGCCAAGCCGAAGCGCGGGCCGCGCAAGGCGGCCGCACCCGGCAGCACCGGAACCGGTGCGCCGGTGGCGGAAGCAGCGCCGGTGGCGGAAGCAGCGCCGGTGGCGGAAGCAGCGCCGGTGGCGGAGGCGGCGGCTCCGGTCGTGGAAGCGGCCGCACCCGTCGCGGAAGCCGCAGTGGTGGAGGAGGCGGTCGCGCCGGTGGAGGGCGACGTCGCCCCCGCCGAGAGCACGCCGCCGGCCGAGGGCGCCGCGGAGTAAGCGATGTCGGCCGCTCCCACCGATCCGGAGCGGCTGGTGGTCGGCCAGATCACCAAGCCGCACGGCAACCGGGGCGAGCTGTTCGTCTGGCCGCTGACGGACCGCCCGGACGAGGTGTACGCGCCGGGCCGGGAGCTGCTGCTGGGGGACGAGGCGGGCGAGGCGGAATCGGTCGCGCCCGTGCTGGTGGTGGAGGGCACGCGCGAGTTCAAGCGCGGGCTGCTGGTTCGGTTCGCGGGCGTGGAGACGCGCTCGGCCGCGGAAGAGCTGGCGCGGCGCTATCTGCTGGTGCCGCTGGAGGCGCTGGAGCCGCTGGCGGAAGGCGAGGTCTTCTACCACCAGCTGCTGGGCGCCACGGTGGAGACGGTGGCGGGCGAAGCGATCGGAACGGTGCGGGAGGTCTACGACATCGAGCCGGCGCACCTGCTGGAAGTGGAGGCGCCCGATGGCCGGCGGCACCTGGTCCCGTTCACGGAGCGGGTGATCCGGCAGGTGGACGGCGAGGCGAAGCGGGTGGTGATCGATCCGCCCGCGGGCTTGCTCGATCTGTGATCGCCGGCTCGCCGGGCGTCCGAGGGGACTACATTTTTCACCACAGAGGGCACGGAGGCACATCCAAGAACGTTCGTCGCCGGGCAGTGAACAACATGATTTGTTTCTTTGCCTGGCCCGGATGCATGTTGGATGTACCTCTGAGATCTCTGTGGTGAAATGAAGGAAGTGTCGGACGCCCGCGAGGTCGCGTGAAGATCAACATCGTGACGGTGTTCCCGGACTTCTTCCGGGGTCCGCTCTCGCTGAGCATCGCGGGGCGGGCGGCGACGGCGGGGCTGGTGGAGTATCGGCTGGTGGACCTGCGCGACTTCGCCTACGACCGGCACCGTACGGTGGACGACTACCCGTTCGGCGGCGGCGCGGGCATGGTGCTGAAGCCGGCGCCGTTCTTCGAGGCGG
Organism: Gemmatimonadota bacterium; assembly: GCA_017881445.1. Lineage (GTDB taxonomy): Bacteria > Gemmatimonadota > Gemmatimonadetes > Longimicrobiales > RSA9 > JADGQX01. The sequence continues at coordinate 6,882 of JADGQX010000088.1, forward strand.
TGGAGTCGCTGGACGGTGGAGGGCGGACCGGCCCGGTGCTGCTGATGTCGGCGCGGGGCAAGCGGTTCGGGCACGAGGACGCGGTGCGGCTCTCGCTGGAGAGCGAGCTGACGATCCTGTGCGGGCATTACAAGGACGTGGACCAGCGGGTGGCGGAAGCGCTGGCCACGGAGGAGCTGTCGCTCGGCGATTTCGTGCTGAGCGGTGGAGAGATCCCGGCGCTGGCGGTGACGGACGCGGTGGTCCGGCTGCTGCCGGGCGTGCTGGGCACGCACGAGTCGGCCGCGGGCGACTCGTTCTACGACGCGGGGCTGCTGAGCCCGCCATCGTACACGCGGCCGGCGGAGTACCGGGGACTGCAGGTGCCGGAGGTGCTGCTGACGGGGGACCATGCCCGCATCGAGGCGTGGCGCCGGGAGGAGGCGGAGCGGCTGACGCGGGAGCGGCGGCCGGACCTCTGGAAGAGACACGACGGGACGCACGACGAGGAGAGCGTGTAGGCGCGCCTCCACGGACGCTCAGGAGAAGAGCCATGGATATCATGCAGGCAGTCACGGCGGAGCAGCTCCGGACGGACCGACCCGCCTTCGGCCCCGGCGACACGCTGCGGGTGAACGTGCGGGTTCGTGAGGGCGAGAAGGAGCGCATCCAGGCCTTCGAGGGCGTCTGCATCGCGCGCAAGAACGGCGGGATCACCGAGACGTTCACCGTGCGCAAGGTCTCGGGCGGCATCGGCGTGGAGCGCGTCTTCCCGCTGCATTCGCCCTCGGTAGACTCCATCACGGTGGTGCGGCGCGGGCAGGTGCGGCGGGCGAAGCTGTACTACCTGCGTGCCCGCAAGGGCAAATCGGCCCGCATCCGCGAGAAGGGCCAGCGCTAGGCCGCGCGCGCTCCATGCCCGGGGATTCGATGGGCGGGGCGGGCGCCGGGCGCATGGGCGCCCGCGCGACGAAGGCGGCGGCGGCGAAGGCGAAGGCGACCGCCCGGAAGCGCGCGGAGACGCGTCGCCTGAAGCGGCTGCTGGCGCGGGAGGCCGTGCTCTGGGAGAGCGGCCTCGAGTACATAGCCGGCGTGGACGAAGCCGGATGCGGGCCCCTGGCGGGGCCCGTGGTGGCCGCGGCGGTGATCCTGCCCCGCGGCCTTGCCGTACGCGGCGTGGACGACTCCAAGAAGCTGCTGCCACACGTGCGCGAGGCGCTGGCGCTGGAGATCCGGGCCAGGGCGCTGGCGCTGGGCGTGGGTGCCGCCAGCGCGGCGGAGGTGGACCGGCTGAACATCTACCGGGCGCGACACCTGGCCATGCTGCGGGCCGTGCGCCGGCTGCGCCTGGAGCCGGAACGGATCCTGGTGGACGGGCGGCCGGTGCCCTGCCTGGGTGAGCGCCACGAGGCCATCGTGGACGGCGACGCGCTGGTGCACTCGATCGCCTGCGCGTCCATCATCGCCAAGACGGTGCGGGACCGGCTCATGCGCAAGCTGGCGCTGCGTTACCCGCTGTACGGCTGGGAGCACAACGCGGGCTATGCCACGGCCGAGCACAAGGGCGCCATCGAGCGCAACGGGCTCACGCCGCATCATCGCAGGAGCTTCATCGACGTCCAACTGCAACTGCTTTAGAGGCTGAGGCTGGGGCTGGGGCTGGGGAACTGCTCAGAGCGAGGGGCGAGGGTGGAGGGGAACGGCGGAGCGCGGGAGGCGTCATGAGGACGGAGCACCTGCAGAACGTGCATGCGGGGTGGGTGGTGGCGGGGTGGCTGGTGGCGGCGGCGGTGACGTCGCTGGTGCTGATCGCGCTGGCGGGGCTGGGCATCGTAGGGGCGGGGGACATGGCCCCGGGCTGGAGCCTCCTGGCGGTGCTGGCGGGGTTCTACGTGGGCGGCATGTTCACGGGCTTCCGCTCCATCGACGCCCCCATCCTGCACGGTATCGCCATCGGCATCTTCTCGCTGGTGGCGTGGCTGGTGCTGAACGTGATCGCGACCGCGTTCTTCCCCGGCGCGAGCTGGCAGACGCTGAGCCCGACGGCGTCGTCGGCCATCCTGCTGCTGCAGCTGGCGGCGGCGGTGGGGGGCGCGTGGACGGGGCACGTGATCGCGCTACGGGGCGGGCCGGACGTGACGGACTGACGCGGCGACACGACGACGCGGCGACACCGCGCGACACGACGACACGGGCGACACGGGCGACGCGGGCGATACGGCGACGCGGGCGACACGGGCGACACGGCGCGATTTTCGTGGGGCGGGTGCAAGGCTAGATTGGCAGTGGGGCCGGTAGCTCAGCTGGTAGAGCAGGAGCCTTTTAAGCTCACGGTCCTGGGTTCGAGTCCCAGCCGGCCCACTTCGGACACGCTGGACGAAGACAACGGAGGGCGATTCCCGCAGGGGGGTCGCCCTTCGCCGCATATGCTCCAGGGGCCGCGGCCCACGGCCGGGGAGCGGATCCCGGGCCGGCGCCGGCTCACTCCTCCGACACCTTGCGGGACTTCGCGTCGCAGGTGTAGGTGCGCTCGACGTTGGGGGGCAGGCGAATGGCCTGGCTGCAGACGGCGGTGTGACGGCCGCGGGTGCTGCGCCAGACGACGGTGTGCTCGCGGTCGGGCTGGAGGCCGTCGCTGGTGGTGGTGGTCCCGGTGACGTGGCCGTCCACGGCCACATCGAGCCTGGCGCCGGTGGCGGCCCAGGTGACGGAGGGCCACTGGGAGAGGGAGCCGACCGGGGCATCGCGGTTGAGGGTCCAGGTGAGGCGGCCCGAGCCGTTGAGCGTGGTCTCGATCACCCAGGGCGGGGGCGGCTCGTAGCCGCCCACGATGGTGAGCGTGAGGGTGAGGTGGGACCTGCGCGGCACCTCGACGCCGACCTTGGCGAAGGCGTGGGAGTCGAAGCTGGAGCGCAGGGAGGCGTCGCCGGCCTTCAGCTCGAAGGCGGCATCGTGGAACCTCTGCGGCGCCTGGATCTCCATGATGACCTCCTCCCGGGGCGCGCGGGGCGCGCCCGGCGCCCGGGCCGGCACCGGGGCGAGCGCCAGTGCGGCAGCGAGAAGCAGGGGCAACCTGGGCATGGCACCTCCGGGAGAAGCGGACTCTTAGTCGTCGTTGGCCGCGGCTGCCGCCGGCGCGGGGGCGGGGGCGGGCGCGACGGCGACGTCCAGGGCGAAGAAGCCGAGGAACGCCGCCGCAGCGACCAGGCAGGCGTAGGTGGCCCAGCGGGCGAAGGCGAGCGCGGGCAGTCCCAGGTCCACGGCGTTGCGGCCGACCATGGAGAGGACGGTCTCGCCCCCGAGCAGCGAGAGGACCAGGGCGCCGAGCAGGAAGGCGATTCCCGCCGCGAGCAGGGCCCAGGCCCGGGTCGATACCAGCGCGCGGCGCTTCTGCTGATAGGTGACCAGGAAAGCCAGGGCGCCGAAGGCCGTGGTGACCAGGCGCGTCAGGTCGCCGTAGGAGTCGAGCACCAGCTTCACCTCGTCGGCCAGGCCGTCCAGCTTCTGGCCGCCGTAGATGTGCTTGCCCGAGCTCTGCTGCGCGAGCCAGCCGAAAACGAGCAGCAGCACGAGCAGCGTCGCCACGGAAGCCAGCACGGCGGCGACGATCCCACGCACGGATACCGGCGATCCGACCGGCGCCGGCGGACCGCCCGGACCGCCCGGATCGCCCCGTTCGATCGGATTCGCTCGGGGTGGAGTGCGCCGGCGGGCGTTTCCGGCCATGGCCAGTCGGTTGACGGAGACGGAGCTCCTCGAGGCCGGGAGCAGGGATCGTTGTGCGCAAGGTACGGCGGAGGCGAGGCCGGACAAGGATACTGGTGCGGAAGCGAGAGGCGCCGGGCCGCGTTGCGCGGCCCGGCGCCACCCCGCGCTACTTCCGCACGGGAATGGCGGGGAACATGCCGTTGGGCTGCTGGAAGATGGCCTGGGTAACCTTGCCGGCGGGGTCCAGCAGGAACTGGATCTCGTAGCCTTCCAGGCCCTTGAGCGCGAAGCGGTTGTCGCGCCTGGGCAGCAGGGTGTAGCTGGGCTGGCCGGCGACGGTGCAGGTCAGGTGATTGCCGTTCAGCGCGACGACGGCCGTCTGGGGCCCGATCTGGTAGGTGCCGACGAAGCGCTGGAGGTAGGCGACGTCGCTCATGCGCGGGTCCGGAGCGCGCTCGAAGGTGATGGCTTCCTCGGTCGGCTCCAGCTTGACGGCGACGGTCTCGATCCGCCCCTGCGGGTCCATCCCGAACTGCAGGAAGGTCTTGTCGAAGGTGGCGTTGTCCGGGTTGCGGCCGGCGCGGAAGACGTCGCGGTGCCAGTGGGCGAGCGGCGTCGAGATGCGGCAGCGGGCGACGGCGGTCCGCGGGCCCGAGGCAAGTTCCGTCGGCCTGTCGGGCGGTGCAAGAGCTGCCGCGGTGGGGCGGGCGCAGGCGGGAGGCCGGCTACGCACGCGCCGTCCCCGGGCCGGTTGCCCGGGGAACGGCGCGCGCGCGGGCGCGCTTGGGCCTAGACGGCGGCGGAATGCGTGCGCCGCCCGGGCGCCGTCAGGCGGCGGAGAAGATGCCCCGCGCGGGGGGACGGCGCACCGGTCGCTTGCTGGCCCGCAGCAGGGGATTGCGGCGCGGCTTGGGCCGCTCGATCTCGAGCCCCTCGCCGCGATCGGCGCGGATGGGCGGGGCCAGGATGACGTTGGGATCCCAGAAGGCGCCGCAGCCGAGGCTGCCGACGCAGGACCAGTTGATCTTACCCTTGGGCGCGAGGTCGGTATTGCTGCAGAAGGGGCAGCGGGGTGGGCGGTTACTCATGACTTCGCTCCTGCAGGCCGGGCGGCGTCGCCCGGCGTTCATGCACCGGCAGCGAGCGGCGCCGCCGGTTCGGCCTGATGATGCAAGGACGGAGGCAGCAAGGGGGCCGGGGGAAACCCTGATTCCGCTGCGGTTATCCCCTTTCATTGCGTCAGACGTTTCCCGACGCGGCCGTCGTGAAGTGCGGCATTCGACCGGTCGTCGCCGACGGTCCTGTCGGCCGACGGGCCGAAGGGCCGGGGTTCTCTCGAACATGGAGACACGGAATGCGGACTCGTAGCTGGGCTGCCCTGGGGTTGCTGGGGTTCCTGCTCCTGGCCGGGTGCGCCCGGGACGTCTCCGCGCCCGAGAGCGCCACCGTCCCGGGGATCTACCACCTGACCACCGTGAACGGCACGGCGCTGCCGTACCTGGTGCAGCAGGACGCCGCCTCGCGGGTGGATGTGACCGAGTCGGTGCTCACCCTCAATGCCGATCGCACCTGGAGCGAGGTGGTGGCGTACCGGGTGAGTGGCGGAGGCAGCGCCAGCACGGGGACGCAGATGACCATCGGCACCTGGGCCGCCATGAACGGGGCGGTAGCACTGACCAGCGCGGACGGCTTCACCTCGAGCGGCGCGGTGTCGAGGACGCTGCTCACGCTGATCGGCCAGGGCTTCACCATGGTGTACCGGCGCTAGCCGCCTCGGCCGGCCGCCGGCGGCCGTGGGGCCGGGAGTACCGGGCCGGAGCGCCGTCGCCGGGTCCCGCGCCGGTCGGGTGGCGCCGGGCCCCGGCTTGCGGGCGGAGGAAAGCACGGCTAATTCGCTCCGTTCACGCAAATGCCACCCCGGGTTCCCGGTGCCGCCGATGTCGTCTCCGCCGCTCGCCCTGCCCCCCACCGAGCTCCACCTCTGGCTTTGCTCGATGGCCGCGGTGGGGGAGGATCGCCTCGGGCGATACCCTGCGCTGCTGGATGTGACGGACAGGCGCTGGGTGGAGCGGCTGACGCGCCCGGAGTACCAGCGCGAACAGCTCGTCAGCCGGGCGCTGCTGCGCACGGTCCTCGCCCGCTACCTGGAGGCGCCGCCCGAGACGCTGCGCTTCCGACGCACGGAGCGCGGCCGGCCCGAGCTGCTGGGCGAAAGCGGGTTGCGCTTCAGCCTCTCCCACACGGATGGCCTGGTGGCGTGCGTGGTGGCGGCCGGGGGCGAGCTGGGCGTGGACGTGGAGCGGTTGCGGCCGAACGACCTGAGCGCCACCGTGGGCCGGCGCTACTTCTCCGCCGCCGAGCGGGAGCGGCTGGACGCCCTGCCGGCCGAGCTGCGGGCGGGGGAGTTCTTCAGCTACTGGGTGCTGAAAGAGGCGTACACCAAGGCGCGCGGCCTGGGCCTGTCCATGGGGCTGCGCAGCTTCACGGTACGACTCGGCCCGGGAGAGGCGGTACTGGAGCCGGCGGCGGGTGGTCCGGAGGTCGCCGGGGGGGACGGGCGACCCGGCGTCTGCTGGCTCGAGCTGCTGGAGCCCAGCGCTGAGCACCGGCTGGGCATCGCGGTGCTGAACACGCCGCAGGCGCCGCGCGTGGTCTCCCGCTGGATCGTGCCGCTGGGCTCCGAGGCGCCGGCCTCACCCCGGGTCATCGCCCGCACGCCGCCGGCCGTGGCGCGGCGGGAGGCGTAACCCGGGCTCAGTCGTTGCGGGTGGCGTGGATCAGCGCCTCCATGTGGGCCAGGTAGCGCTCCAGCGCCTCCCGGCCAGCCGCCGTGAGGCGGTACTCCGTGCGGGGGGTGCGGCCGCTGAACGACTTCTCGCAGGCGATGTAGCCGGCGTCCTCCAGCCGGCGGGCGTGGACGCTCAGGTTGCCGTCCGTCACGCCCAGGAGCTGCTTCAGCTCGTTGAACGAGAGGGGCTCCTCGACCGCCAGCGAGCTGACGATGGCCAGCCGCACGCGCTCGTGGATCAGCCGGTCCATCTCGTCCCCGGTCGCCGCGCCCGCCACCACCCTCAGTTGCCGGCGCACCGTGGCCTTGCCCCGCGCCGCCCGGCGCGAGCCGTCGTCCCGGAGCGCTCCCGATTCAGCCACCATGCCTCCTCGCGATGTGAATCCCGAAGCCGAGCTGCACCGCCCCGAAACCGCAGGCCAGCCATGCGTCACCCCAGGCCGCGGGCGTCGCCAGGGCCGCCGCGCCCAGCAGCATGATCGCGCCACCCATGAGCGGCACGGCCCGCACCGACGCGGCCCCGCCCGTCACCACGCCCGCACCGTAGAGCACCAGCCAGAGCCCCGGCAACAGCACCACCGACCCCGCCTGCCAGAGCGCCGGGGTCAGCAACGCCCCGGCCAAGAGCGGCGGCGCGAAGCCCAGCGTGAACTTGCGACCCGGCCCCGAGAGGAGCGGCTCCCCCGCCCGCCGTGACTTCCGCAGCATAGCCCCGAGCGCCAGCGGCCCCGCCAGCAGCGCCGCCCCCAGCCAGACGACCAGCCAGCGCGATGGCGCCCATGGCCGCGCCGCCCCGGCCCGGCACGGCGGTGAACGAGCCCGCCCGCTCCATGGTGGCGCGGATGAAGCTCAGGTCCCTGAGCGCGCGCTCGTGCAGTGCCGGTGTGCGGTCGTGTGGCTGCATGGGGAGAGGTTGGGGCCTGCGGGGTATCCAGTCAAGTCCTTTGTGTGGCAGAGGTGACTCGCGGCACGCCTGTTGCGCAAGACCCGGGTCCACCAATGATTTGCATGTTTTCGGAGGAGGAGTTGCTGGATGCCTGGGGAGTCGCTCGCCATAAAACTGCGCCAGGCGCGCGGCGCCATGAGCCTGGCCGAGGCCGCCGAGCAGTCCGAGATCCCGGAAGAGCGGATCCGGATGTACGAGGAGGGCGTGCGCCGCCCGTACGGAAAGACGTTGCGGCGCCTGGCCGACGTCTACGGCCTGCGGGTGGCGGAGCTGGTGGGTGCGGCGGTGGGGGAGGTGATCCGGACGCGGCCGCGGGCGCAGGAGGTGCGTCGTCGTCGGCGGCGGATCACGGCCACGGCGGAGGAAGGGAGCACGATCTCGGTGCCGCTGGAGGTGGCGGAGGGTCAGACGGTCCGGCTGGTGATCGAGCTGGTGGTGCGGCGGCGGCAGGACGAGGTGGTGGACGAGGCGTATCCGAGCTACGCGGCGGACGGTCCGCGGCAGGCGCGGCCGTCGTCCCCGGAGCGGTTGGTGGTGGAGGCGGAGCTGCCGCCGGTCGAGGTAAACGAGCCGGAGCGAAGCGATTTCGTGAGGCGGCGCCTGCGGGTGGCGGAGGATTCGCCGCGCCTGACCCGGGACCCGATCCTGGAGCTGAAGCGGGCGTATAGCGATTTCCGCCAGAAGAAGCCATAGCCGCCGGCGACATCGCGCGCGGGCGCGACGGCGCCAGTGGCGGGCCAGCGCCGCCGTCTATCCGGTGGCTGGCTCGGAGTGGTCATCCGGGGCCGTCTGGGGAGTCTCCCAGGCGGCCTCGATCTTGTTCTGGCTGAGGGCGATGTCCCCGAGCTCGGCGCCGACGGGCTTGCCGCCGTGGCGGCTGCGGAGCATGACGGCGGCGTGCAGGGGGATGAACGGTCCGGCGGACTCGAGGTAGTCGCCGAGGCGCTGGCGCGGGGCGAGGGGCAGGCCGCCCTGCAGGATGATGCCGCCCTCGAGCTGGAGCTCGGCCTGGGTGGGCGAGCCGGCGAGGGGCGCGTTGACGAGGGGCACGTCGGCGCCGGGCGCGGAAGCCCAGAGGATCTGCTCGATGCGCAGCACCAGGTGCGGCAGCGGGTGCTGGCTGCCGGACCAGCGGGCGTCGGTCAGGCTGATGTAGCCCTTGCGACTGGCCAGGAGGGAGCTGAGGGACGCGCCGGCGCCGAGGCCGACCAGCCCCTCCAGGACGCGGAACTCCTGGAGGAAGAACCTGAGCCTGCGCGACTCGCTTCGGGGCGTGATGGACACCTGGGCCTCCGGTGGGGCAGCGACGATCCGATCCTATAGCTACGACCGGCGCCCGGGTTAGGCAACCCGCCGCGCCCAGTCTGGCGGCCTGGAGATGGCGCCCCCACCTTTCCCGCATGAGGCATCCTGCTCGATTCGCGCCGGCGGCGGCGCTGGCGTTGCTGGGCCTGCTCCCGG
>JADGQX010000014.1 GCA_017881445.1 Gemmatimonadota bacterium
TTGTGCGCGTTCACGAAGTCGATGTGCGACGAGATCGCGTTGATGTACGCCGCCTTCGCCGTGGCCTGGTCTCCCTTGCGCAGCGCGGCTTCCGCCTTGATGAACTGCAGCTCCGAGTACGTCATGAAGGGAAACTTCGGCTTGTCCGAGAAGATGTAGCGGCTGGGCGAGCCGACGGGCGGCGAGCCGGCGTACCCGAAGACATTGTATGGCCGCTTCGTCGTATCCGTAATGATGGTCAGCGCATTGCCCACGTTCGGATCGAGGCCGCGGTAGACGCCGTCATGCGACGGCCCCATGATGCGGCTCAGGCGCGGATCGACGGTGCCGCCGAACTGCGTGCCGTCCACGAGCCCGACCGCGAACAGCGTCTGCCGGTAGCTGGGCAGGTTGCCCCGCCTCGGGCCGTAGAAGCTGAAGTCGTCGTTGGCGCCCGCCCCCGGGAAGAGGAAGACGGCGTCGTCCGCGTTGCTGGCGAACGACTTGTCCACGTTGTCCATCACGGCCTGCGCGTTGTAGTTGCTCTTGGCCGTGTAGTGATTCAGCCCCAGCGCCTTCATGCCGTAGGCCAGCTTCAGCCACTTGGTGCGATCGCCGTTGTACATGTGGTCGCCCACCGCCAGGTAGGTCTGGCTCACGGCGCCGTCCGTGCGCTGCAGGTTCACGACCGCGCTGTCCAGCAGCCGCTGGACCTCCGTGTAGGCGAACTCCTCGGTGTCGTAGTCGAAGGAGAAGCGCGTCGGGTCGAAGGCTTCCTTGATGATAATCGGACCGTGCATGTCTACCAGCGCCTGCCAGCCCCACGCCTTCATCACGTAGCCGACCCCGAGCACGTCCCAGCGCTGCTCGGCCGCGGCTTTGCTCATCATGGTGACCAGGTTCGACCCCAGCGACCAGTAGACGTCGCGCCACTGCTCGCCGCCGTTGTCGTTCGAGGGGTCGTACCCCATGCGGTCCCACGTGCTGGGCGTCGCGCTCGAGCCCGGCAGCATCCACATCTGGGTGAACCGCCCCACGAAGCGTCCGTCGTACTGCTGGGACATGACCATCCAGTGCAGCATGGGCGGCATGTACAGGTTGGCCGTCACCGTCTGGGGCGCGTTCGGATTGACGTTCACGTCCAGGAAATCCTTGCACGCGCCCGACGAGAGGGCCATCAGCCCGGCCAGGGCCACTGCGTAGAGTTTCTTCATCATCAGAACCCCACCCGGAAGCCGAAGTTGATCCCGCGCGGAATCGGGAAGTTGCCGTAGTCGATGCCGACACCGCCCGAGCCGCCCACCGCGGCGTCATTCCCATTCACGATCGGATCGAGCCCGGTGTAGTTGGTGATGAGGAACGGGTCCGTGATGGTAAGGAACACACTGGCCGTCCGGGCAAAGACGTACTTGCCGGGGACCTGGTAGCGCAGCGTGATGTCCTTGAGACGGATCCAGTTGATGTGCTTCTCGATGAACATCTCCTCGCTCATGTTCGTGTAGTAGCCCGTGTTCACGGCCGGGACCACGACGATGTTGTTGATCGTGGGGTTGGCGGTGTTCTCCTTGCCGTCGCGCAGGATGCCCTGGATCACGCGCGGCGTCTCGCGATCGAGCGTGCTCGTGGCCAGACCGCGTGCCGTGAGCCAGTGATCCGTTGCGTCGAAGATGTCCCCGCCGTACCGGATGTCGGTCAGGAAGTCGAGGCTGAAGCGCTTGTAGTTGAACGTGTTCGAGATACCCATGGTCCACGTGGGCTGACGGTCGTAGCCGCGATCGATGAAGTTCGCGGACTGGATCGGCAGACCCGAGGTCGGGTCGATCAGCAGCTGGCCCTGCTTCCCGCCCGCCGTGGAATCGACCCGCAGCCAGAACAGCCCGCTGAGGGCCATCGTGGACTTCCCGGGCATGACGCCGTTGCGCACGTTGCCGTAGAGCCAGGTGTCAGACACGTAATACTCGGGCAGCTGTGGCGGCAGCGACGTCACCTTGCCGCGCTCGGCGGCCCAGTTCACCAGCAGGTCCCAGGAGAAGCCGGGCCTCTGGATCGGCACGCCGTGCACCGTCAGCTCCAACCCCTGGTTGCGCGTGGAGGCGCCGTTCAGGTTGAAGAGGATGAAGCCCGTGCCGTAGCTGCCTCGGAGGTTCTGCACGATCTCGTTGCTGGTCTGCTTGCGGTAGACCGTGGCATCCACACCCAGCCGGTCGTCCAGCATGCTCAGCTCCGTCCCGAACTCGTACGACTTGGCGAACTCGGGCTTGAGGGCCGGGTTCGGGCCGTAGAAGCCCGCCCCGTAGCCGGCATAGGAGGTGGTCTTGTACTCGAGCGACGGCAGGTAGGAGTATGGCTGCGCGTCGTGGCCCACCTCGGCATAGCCGCCCCTCAACTTGCCGCTCGTGAAGAACTTCTTCATTACCGGGAACGCATCCGTGAAGACGAAGCTGCCGTTGATTCCCGGGTAGAAGAACGAGTTGGCGTTCGTCGGGATCGTCGACGTCCAGGTGTTGTTGACCGTGCCGGTCAGGTACAGGTAGTCCCTGAAGTCCAGCTGAGCCTGGCCCACGGCGGTAACGAGTCGCCGCCGGATGATATTGGTCGCCTCGGTGCGGTTCAGCGTGTTGTTGATCGAGACGAAGTTGGGGTCCATGAAGCTCGTGCCGCCCAGCACGTCGTACGAAGCCCGCTCGTCACGGATCGTGTTGCCCAGCAGGCCGTTGATGGACAGCCCGTTCAGGATCTGGTGCGGGTTGAAGTTGAGCAGCGTCTGCGCCGTGATGTTGCGCGTGAAGTCGGTTGTCTCGTCCAGGATCCCGCCGTAGCTGTAGCCCAGCGCGCTCTCCGGGTTGCGCAGCACCTCGACCTGGTCCGTGTAGTTGTCGGTCCCGATGTTGGTCTTCAGGTAGCCCCAGGAGAAGGGCATGATCTTCAGGCCGACGTTGACGTTGATGCGGCTGTTCTTCGTGTCGCTGTGATTCTTGTTCACGTTGAAGTACGGATTGTCGAGCTCCGCGCCCTGCGAGAGCGTGGTGATGCGCAGGCGCGTGCCCGCGGGCGTCAGCCAGTTCTTGGCATCGGAGGTGTCCGGCCACGCCAGCAAACCCAGCAGCGGGCCGGCGTTGGCCGTCAGCGGCATGTTGTTCACCGCGTACGAGTACTGCATCACCGCGTCCACGTTCAGCCAGTCGAGCGCCTGTGCCTGCGAGGCGGCCGTCACGTTGATGCGGTCGTACTTCGAGTTCGGGATCACGCCGTTCTGCCGCGTGTCCCCCGCGGACAGCCGGTAGTTCATGCGGCCGTCGTTGGTCGCGCCGCTGAACGCCAGGTTGTGGTGCTGCGTCAGCGCGGTCTGGAAGAAGCCGGCCACGTTGTCGTAGAACTTCGTCCCCGCCGGATAGGGGGACCCGAAGTACAGGAGGGTCGTGCCGCCCAGCAGGCTGGAGCCGTACACGTTCTGTGTCTCCGGCCGGCTGCGCGTCCCCTCCAGCTTGAAGTCTGCACTGTACTCGAAGCCGCCGGTCCCAGCCTTGCCGCGCTTGGTCGTGATCACGATGGCGCCGTTGGCCGCGTCGATCCCGTACAGTGCGGCGGCCTCCGGTCCCTTCAGCACCGTGATGCTCTCGATGTCCTCGGAGTTGAAGTCCGCCATGCGGTTGGTGAAGTCGATGCCGCGGTTGCTCAGCGCCGTGTTCGAGCTCACGTCGGAGGCGAGAGCGAACGTGTTGAGTGTCTTGTTGTCGGCGGGCAGACCGTCGATGATGAAGAGCGGCTGGTTGCTGCTGCTGATCGAGCTGGTGCCGCGGATCGTGATCGACGACGAGGCGCCGGGCAGACCCGACGTGCTCGTCACGTCCACGCCCGCGACGCGCCCCGCCAGCCCATTGATGAAGTTCTCGCGCTGCGTACCCGCGATCACGGTTCCGCGCACGGTCTGCTGCGACGTGCCCAGCGACTTCTTCTGCGCCGTCTGGCCGAGCGCCGTGACCACCATCGCCTGCAGCCCGATGGCCGTCGTCTCCATCTGCACGTTGATGGCGCCGGAGGTGCCGACCGTGCGCTCCACCGTCGCCATGCCGATGAAGCTGAACTGCAGTATCTGGCCCGGCGCCGCGCGGATCGAGTAGCTCCCCGCGTTGTTGCTCAATGTTCCCTGGCCAGTCCCCTTGATCAGGATCTGCGCGCCAACGACGGGCGCGCCCTGGTCGTTAGTCACCTTGCCGGTGACCGTCGTTTGCTGTGCAAAAGCTTGGGCTGCAATGAGAAAAACTCCCATTACCGCCAAGACGACACGGTTTTTCATGAGTTATACCGGGAAGCGGTGAGTGAAAGCCCTCGGGCACCCGTGGAATTGCCCGCCGGCACGTCGTCGATCGGATATTTGCCGCCGGCCATTGGCCTTGGCGTGCCCTCTTCCGCGACTCTCCAGCGGACTAGCCCCGCCGATCAGCGCCGCATACGCGGCCTCGAGCGGCGGAGCGCGCCTGTGGAATCTCATCGGGTTTCCTCCTCGGAGAGAGAAACCAGCACGGGCCGTTTCCCGACCCGTCGCCGGCACCCTCGACGGCGCCGGAAGGACGACAAGCCCCGCGTCTCCAGGGTGCGCTAGATGCGCAACGGGAGCTCGGGGCTCAGTGGGCCTCCTTCGGTCGTGGCGGAGCGGACGGCGCTCCGCGCGTCCTCGGCTGGGCTGGTACGATTCAGTTCAATAGGGAGCGTCCGTACGCGCTCGGCAAGGTCATTCTGCCGCAACCCGGGGTGTCGCGCGCGCCGAAACTGCAGTTTTTTGCATCTATTTACGGCGGGCGACCCAAGCTGCGCGGTGAGCGCGCCAGCTTGCCGGGGGTCGTCAATTTCGGTCCGGCGGATCGGCCCGGCCGTGCCTCAAGCCCGCGGGGACGGTGTCACGTCCGGCGGCCGGGGTGGCGGCATCTGCGGGGTCGTCGGCGGTGGCGCGGCCGACCGCTGGGCGGGCGCCGCGAGCTGGCGCATGAAGTCGCGCTCTTCGCTGAGCCGATCGATCCGTTCCTGGGCGGCCGTCAACTCGAGCTGCGTGCCGGCGAGACTCTCGGCGAGCTGCTCGACGCGTTGCTGGAGCTGGAGGTCGGCGGTGGGATGTCGGTCGCGGCGCACGGCCAGCAGGAAGCCGCCGGCGCCGAAGAGGAACCCCGGTACGATGAACGGCGCGGTGTGCCCGATTTCGGCGAAGAAGGCGACCGAGGCGAGCATCAGCCCCGCGCCCATGAGCTTGTTGAGGATGTCGCCCGTCTTCAGCGTCACGGCTGTCTCCCCGGTTTCAGGCTCGGTGTCATGGCCGTCGGGACGCAGACGGCCGGCGACGCCGGCGCAGCGGTCCGCCGGCAACCGACTTCCTTACGCAGCGCAGCCGACCGGGTTTCCGCCGCGGTTCGCGGCGCCAGGGCCATGGCGCACCTCCGGCGTATCACCAGATGCGCACACGGGCCCCGCTGGACAGCGCGAGCTTCTGCCCGGGCTTCACGCCGAAGGCCGGGTACCACGCGTCGATGTTGCGCACCGTGTCGGCGCGGTACCGGGCGGGGGCGTGGCCGTCTGTCAGGATCTGCTGACGGGCGGCCGGCTCGCGGCTCTTGCTACGCCAGTTCTGCGCGAAGGCGAGAAAGAACTGCTGGTCGCCCGAGAGGCCCTGGGCGGCCGGGGCGGGCTGGCCGCGCAGCGACAGCTTCCAGGCGTCGTAGGCGGCGGCGACGCCGGCCACGTCCGCGATGTTCTCGCCCAGCGTCTGCTTGCCTTTGACGGCGAGGTCGGGGAAGGGGCGGTAGGCGTCGAACTGCTTTGCCAGCCTGTCGGCGGCGGCGCGGAAGTGCGCCAGATCCGCGGGGGTCCACCAGTTCGCCAGCCTGCCGGTCGGGTCGAAGAGCGCGCCCTGGTCGTCGAAGCTGTGGCTGATCTCGTGTCCGATGACGGAGCCGATGGCGCCGTAGTTCATGGCGGCCGGCCGCTGGGGATCGAAGAAGGGTGGCTGGAGAATGGCCGCGGGGAAATTGAGCGCGTTCATGGCCGGCAGGTTGACGGCGTTGACGGTCTGGGGCGTCATCACCCACTCGCCGCGGTCCACGGGCCGCCCGAGCTTGGCCAGGTTGCGCTTCAGCTCGAAGGCCTGCGCCCGCTCGGCGTTGCCGAAGGCGTCGCCGCGCACGACCCGGAGGGCGGAGTAGTCGAGCCAGCGGTCGGGGTAGCCGATGCCGACCTTCAGCGCCGCGACCTTGGCCTTGGCATTCGCCCTGGTCGCGGGCGCCATCCAATCGAGCCTGTCGATGCGGGCGACGAAGGCGGTCATCAGGTTGCGGACCAGGGCCTCGACCGCCGCCTTGGACTGGGGCGGGAAGTAGCGGGCGGCGTAGAGCCGGCCCACCGCGTCGCCCAGGGCTCCGTTGGTGGCCTCGACGGCCGACTTCCAGCGGTCGGGCAGCTGGGGCGTGCCCGAGAGGACGCTGCCGTAGAAGGCGAAGCTCTCGTTCACGAACGCCTTCGGCAGCACGCCCGAGCGCTGGTCCACCGCGTGGAATGCCAGGAAGTCCTTCCAGGTGTCGATGGGGAGCGAGCCGACGAGCGCGGCGATGCCGGTGAATGCGCTCGGCTGCCAGACCACGAGCTGCCTCTCGCCGCCGAGTCCGGCGGCCTGGAAGAAGGTCTTCCAGTCGAGGCCGGGGGCCCGCGCCTGGAGCTGAGCCAGCGTGACGTGGTTGTTGCCTTTGGCCACGTCCTCGGTCGCCTCGCGGCTCCAGTGCGCCCGGGCTATGCGACGCTCGAGCTCCAGCACGCGCGCGGCCCGCGCCCGGGCGTCCGGGAAACCGGCCAGCCGCAGCACGGCGGCGATGTGCGCCCCGTACTTCGTCCGGATCGCGGCCATGCGGGGCGAGGCGTCGATGTAGTACTCGCGGTCGGGCATGCCGAGCCCGCCCTGGACGAGGAACGCGGAGTAGCGCGAGGGGTCGCTCAGGTCCTGGGCGATCCACAGGCCGAAGAGGTTGCTGGTGTAGAGGTTGGTCGAGTTGAGGATGTCGATGTCGGCGCGCAGCGTGCCGCCCAGCGCACGCGCCAGGCTGGTGCGGTCGGCGATGGCGGCGATGGCGTCGAGCAGCGGCTTCAGCGGCGCCGTCCCCCTGGCATCGATGGCCGCCTGGTCCAGGTAGCTGGCATAGTAGTCGCCGATCTTACGAGCGTCGGAGCCGGCGGGCGCATTCGTTTTCGCCAGCCCGAGGATCAGGTCGGAGGTCCGCTTGCTGGTCAGTTCGTCCAGCATCGCGAAGTTGCCGGTGGAGGCCCGGTCGGCGGGGATCGTCGTCTTCTTCAGCCAGGTGCCGTTGGCATAGGCGAAGAAGTCGTCGCCCGGCGCGACGGCGCGATCCATCCCGGCGGTCTCGATGCCGTGCGAGGCGGGGGTGCGGCTGACGGCAGGAACCTGGGCGGCGCCCGGCCCGCTCGCGACGGAAAGGCCCAGGGCGAGCGTGACGACGATGGCGCTCGAGGTGCGTCCGATGATAGTCATGGCGCGCGCGTCCGGCGATAGGATCCAGAGGGGATTGCCTTGCGCAGCAGACGATAGGCTGGCGAGCGAAGGCGCGTCAACACGGCCCGGGCCCGGCCGGGGCCAGCCGCCGTCTTCAATCGCCTCGGCCGGTCACCAGGTACTCGCTCTGCTAGCCGCGCGGGGGTCTGGCCGGCGGCTCAGGCGGCCGGCCCGGGCCCGTCGTTGTAGCCGCGGTCGCCGTAGGGGGCGAGGCGCTCGAGCCAGAGCGCCTCGAGCACCGCGAGGTCGGGGCCCGGATTCCAGGGGCCGGGGTCGTCGGGCGGGCTCAGCGTATCCAGCACCTCGAAGACGAAGGCGTCGGCGCCGAGCTCGCTCCAATCCCGCTGCAGGGCGCGGTTGGGATGGGCGCCGAAGCGGAGCTGAGCGCGCTGCCGGTTGAGCATGGCGGGCAGGTCGGCGCTGGAGCCGACCAGGGCCTTGCCGTTCGTCGTGTTGCGGACGCAGAAGATGCCCGCGGGGCGGCGGCTCTCCCTGTACTCGCGGCTCGCCGCCCTGCGCTCGGCCGGGTTCACGACCTCATCCCCGGACGGCGACACCCACGGCCAGGGCGTGGCACAGGCTGCCCAGCAGCACGAAAACGTGCCAGATGGCGTGAGCGTACGGGATGCGGCGGGAGTGATAGAACGCGGTCCCGCCGGTGTAGGCGAGGCCGCCGGCGAGCAGCCAGAGCAGCGTCGCCAGGGGCAGGTGGTGGATCATGGGGCCGACGGCGATGACGATGAGCCATCCCATGGCGACGTAGAGCGCGGTGGAGAGCCGGCTGAAGCGGCCGGCATAGAAGAGCTTGAAGACGACGCCCGCGATGGCCAGACCCCAGACCACGCCCAGGAGGCTCCAGCCCCAGCCGCCGCGCAGGTCGCCGATCATGAAGGGCGTGTAGGTGCCGGCGATCAGCAGGTAGATGGCGCCGTGGTCGAGCACCTTGAGCCGCGCCCGCACCTCGGGGCGCCGGGCCGTGTGGTAGGCGGTGGACGCGCCGTAGAGCAGCACCAGAGTGCCGACGAAGATGGAGACGCCGACGATCTTCCACGGGTCGCCGTGCAGCGCCGTCCAGACGATGAGGGCGGTGCCGCCCAGGACGCTGGCGAGGATGCCGACGGCGTGGGTGAGTGCGTTGGCCAGGTCGTCGCGGGTCGGTCGGTCCATTCGGGCTCCCGTCTGAGTCGGGCCGCGCAGATACGCGCGGCGCCGCTAAAGCTAACGGTTCGGGGCCTTCCTGACGACGCGGCGGCCGGTCCGGCGCCCCGCCGTCGGCGTTGCATTGGGAGTGCCGCGGACCACGCGGAGGCCAGGCGGGTATCAGAAGAAGCCCGCCGGATGCGCGCACGCGTCCCGCCCGCGCGCTATCCGAAAAGCGATCCCTCCGTAATGGAGAACCGCCATGGCCCGCACCCGCATCTTCAAGAAGGACGGCACTCCGACGCCCTTCTTCTGGTCCGACAAGGACGGCAACGCCCTGTCGGCCAAGCGCGTATACAAGAAGACGGCAGACGGCGTGAAGCGTATGAGGGGCGTGCGTTTCGACGTGGAGAAGAAGGAGTTCAGGAAGGACGACTGAGTCCGTTCCCGCTGCAGGTACCGGCGCGCCGGCCCATCGACCTCCGGTCGACGCGCCCGGCGCCGGGACCCGCGGTTCCCCGGATCGCCCCCCTACTCCTCGAAGTATCCGCTCATCACCTCGGCACACCAGGCGGGCTGGCGCACATCGCCGGCCGGGCCGAACTCGCGCATCCAGGGTTTGATGTCCAGCACGGGCGTGCGGTCGGGATCCAGCTCGATGCGCGAGACGACAGTGCCCCAGCCTCGATCGGATGCGTCCGCGCGGCCGTTGCGCACGATGCCCACAGGGCGGCAGGGGATCCCGCCGCCGGAGGAGTCGCTGGTCATGTCGGTACCCCGCCTGGAGCCGCCGTTCGCGCGGGCGGAGGCCGCCCGCCGTCAGAAGAACTCGTCCAGTAGCAGATAGAAGGAAAGCTTCGCTTCGTCCAGGGAAGTGAGGCCGTATTCCCGGGCGAGCAGGGCGGGAAGACGCGAGCCGGTGTTGAGGTCGAAGCTGCGCAGCAGCAGCGCCA
This sequence comes from Gemmatimonadota bacterium, assembly GCA_017881445.1. Taxonomy (GTDB): domain Bacteria; phylum Gemmatimonadota; class Gemmatimonadetes; order Longimicrobiales; family RSA9; genus JADGQX01. The sequence continues at coordinate 9,619 of JADGQX010000014.1, forward strand.
GGTCCTGGTAGCGGTCCGCGATGCCGGCCCGCCCCCAGTCCACCAGGCCGGTCACCTTCAGGGCGCTGCGCCGGGGCCCGCCGGGTCGGGTGCCGCGGCGCGTAGCCGGGCGCGCGCCGCCGCCGTCGGACGGGAGCTTGTGCGGCGGCAGGCGCAGCGCGTAGCCTTCGCGGCCGGACGCGAGAGGAGGGGGAGGGCCGATGCGCGTGGTGCTGCAACGGGTGTCGCGGGCGCGCGTGACCGTGGACGGCCGCGTCACGGGTGAGATCGGACGGGGGTTCCTGCTGCTGGCGGGGTTCCGGGCCGACGACGGCGAGGAGACGCTGCGCTGGATGGCCGAGAAGATCGTGGGCCTGCGCCTCTTCGCGGACGCGTACGACAAGATGAACCTCGCGCTGGGCGATGTGGCCGGGGGGATGCTGGTGGTGAGCCAGTTCACCCTATACGGCGACACCCGCAAGGGCCGGCGCCCGAGCTTCATCGACGCGGCGCCGCCGCCGGTGTCCATTCCGCTGTACGAGCGCTTCGTGGCGCTGCTGCGGGAACGGGCGCCGGGGCCGGTGGAGACGGGCGAGTTCGGCGCCATGATGGACGTGGAGCTGGTGAACGACGGGCCGGTGACGCTGATCCTCGAGCGGCAGGGCTCGGACTCGGCGGGATAGCCGGCGGGCGAGGCAGGATGGGTTCCGCCGCGGTGGCGGGGGCGGTATTCTCCGGATGCGGCGGCGCGGCTTCCGCGATCCGAGTCGTAACCATAACCCTGAAGAGCAGTTGAGGACGATGCCCTTTATACCCGTTCCCCCGATCGTGCTGGCGTCGCAGTCGCTGAGGCGGGCACAGCTCATGGAGCTGATCGGACTGAAGTTCGAGGTGGTGCCGGCGGACCTGGACGAGAGCTACCGGGAAGACGAGCGCCCGCCGGAGCACGTGCGGCGCCTGGCGGCGGAGAAGGCGGCCGCGGTGGCGGCCTCGCGTCCGGACGCGCTGGTCGTGGGCAGCGACACGGTGGTGGTGATCGAAGGCGAGGTGCTGGGCAAGCCGCGGGACGAGGTGCAGGCGCTGGAGATGCTCATGCGGTTGCAGGGGCGGGAGCACGAGGTTCACACGGGGATCGCCGTGGCCGCGCCGGCAACGACGGGGGAGCGCGAGCGCGAGCGCGAGCGGGGGTTGCCGGGCGACCTGGTGGTCTCAGGCGTGGAATCCGTCCGGGTCCGGTTCCGGGAACTCGACCAGGGCACGGCGCGGGAGTACGTCGAGACGGGCGAGCCCATGGACAAGGCGGGCGCGTACGGGATCCAGGGCTTCGGCGCGACCCTCGTGGAGTCGATCGAGGGCGACTACTTCGCCGTGATGGGGCTGCCGATCGGCCTGATGGTCCGCCTCTTCGGCGACCTGGGCTGGCGCTACAACTTCAAGGGGCTGGAGCCGCTGTGAGCGGGCACGAGCACGAGGCGGAGACGGTGCTCTGGACGCCGGAGCACCCGGAGGCGGTGCGCTGGGCGCCGGATGGCAGCGGGGTGGACCTGCTGGACCAGACGCAGCTTCCGGAGCTGACGATCTGGCGACGGTGCCGCTCCGCGGACGAGGTGGCCGACGCGATCCGGCGGCTGCAGGTGCGGGGCGCGCCCGCCATCGGCATTGCCGCGGCGTATGCCCTCGCCCTGGAGGTGGCCCAGGCGACGTCGCTGCCTCCGGCGGCGCTGCTGCAGGCGCTGCGGGCGGCGGCGGGCGTCCTGCGGCAGGCCCGGCCCACGGCCGTGAACCTGGCGTGGGCCGTGGACCGCGTGGCGGCCGTGGCGGAGACCGCCCTGGCGCAGGGGACCGAGGCGGCGGCGTGGCGCGCGTGGGACGAGGCGGACCGGATCCACGAGGAGGACCGGGCCATGTGCCGTCGCATCGGCGAGCACGCCCTCACGCTCTTCCCCGAGCCGGAGGACCGGCCGCTGCGCATCATGACCATCTGCAACGCGGGCGCCCTGGCGACCGGAGGGATGGGCACGGCGCTGGCGCCGGTCTACCTGGCGCACGGGGCGGGGCGTGCGCTGCGCGTCTGGGCGCTCGAGACCCGGCCGCTGCTGCAGGGGAGCCGGCTGACGGCATGGGAGTTGTCCCGGGCGGGCGTGCCGGTCACCGTCATCGCGGACTCCGTGGCGGCCGACGTCATGGCGCGAGGCGAGGTGGACCTGGTGATCACGGGAGCGGACCGCATCGCCGCCAACGGCGACGCGGCCAACAAGGTAGGCAGCTACGCGCTGGCCGTGCTGGCGCGGTACCACGGCATTCCCTTCTACGTCGCCGCGCCCTCCAGCACGGTGGACATGGCGACGCCCGACGGCGCCTCCATCCCCATCGAGGAGCGCGGCGCCGACGAGGTGCGACGCGGCTTCGGCCGGCTCACGTCGCCGGAGGAGGTGCCGGTCTGGGCGCCCGCCTTCGACGTCGTGCCGGGAAGGCTGATCTCCGCCATCGTGACGGATCGCGGCGTGATCCGGCCGCCGCTGGGGCGCGGAATCGCCGAGGTCTACGGATGACCCACTGCCGAGCACGAGCACGGCGGGCGGCGGACGGCGGACGGAGGACGGCCTCATGAGGGCGGTGCTGGCCATCGACCAGGGGACGACGGGAACGACCTGCCTGGTCATCGACGAGCGGGGCCAGGTGCGAGGGCGGGCCTACGCCGAGCTGCCGCAACACTACCCGGCGCCGGGTCTGGTGGAGCACGAGCCGGAGGAGATCTGGGCCTCGGTGCTGGGGGCGGGGCGCACGGCGCTGGCGGCGGCGGAGCGGGAGGCGGGTGGTGCCGGTGCCGGCGGGCTCGACGTCGCCTGCATCGGCATCACGAACCAGCGGGAGACCACGATCCTGTGGGACCGGGCGACGGGGGCGCCGCTGGGGCGGGCCATCGTGTGGCAGGACCGTCGCACGGCGGATCGTTGCCGGGAGCTGCGGGGACAGGGGCTGGAGAGCTTCATCCGCAACCGTACGGGGCTGGTGCTGGACCCCTACTTCTCCGGCACGAAGGTGGAGTGGCTGCTGGACCACCTGCCCGGGGCGCGGGAGCGCGCCGCCCGGGGCGAGCTGGCCGTCGGCACCGTGGACAGCTGGCTGATCTGGCGGCTGACGGGCGGGGCCGTGCATGCCACGGATCCGACCAACGCCTCCCGCACGCTCCTCTACGACATCGACCTCCTCGACTGGTCCGACCCGCTGCTGCGGACGTTCAACGTGCCCCGGGCTCTGCTGCCGGACGTGCGGCCCAGCAGCGGCGCCTTCGGTGTGGCCGATGCGTCGCTCTTCGGCAAGGCGCTACCGATCACGGGCGTGGCCGGCGACCAGCAGGCGGCGCTGTACGGGCAGGGGTGCTGGCGCGCGGGGCACGCCAAGAACACCTACGGCACCGGCGCGTTCCTGCTCATGCACACGGGAGCGGACCGGGTGGCGTCGGGCGCCGGGCTGCTGACGACGGTGGCGTGCGGGCCGCGGGGCGAGCCCGCCTACGCCCTCGAGGGCTCCATCTTCATCGCCGGCGCCGCCATCCAGTGGTTGCGCGACGGGTTGCGCATCCTGGACTCCGCGCCCGAGAGCGCGACGCTGGCGGCGTCGATCCGCTCCAACGACGGCGTCTACTTCGTGCCGGCGTTCGTCGGCCTGGGAGCGCCGCACTGGGACGCGGAGGCGCGCGGCACCATCGTCGGGCTGACCCGCGGATCCACCCGCGCCCACATCGTGCGCGCGGCGCTCGAGTCCATGGCCTACGGCACGCGCGACGTGCTCGAGGCCATGGTCGCCGACTCCGACGTTCACCTGGCCGACCTGGCCGTGGACGGCGGGGCGGCGCAGAACGATTGGCTCATGCAGTTCCAGGCCGACATCCTGGACGTGACCATCCGCCGGCCACGCATGGTCGAGAGCACGGCGCTGGGCGCGGCGGGACTGGCCGGGCTGGCGGCGGGCATCTGGAGCGAGCCGGGCGAGTTCGTGGCGGCGCGGCCGGAGCCCACCGTCTTCTCCCCCCGCATGCGCGCCGCCGAGCGCGCCACGCTGGTGCGCGGGTGGACGCGGGCGGTGAAGGCGGCGCTGGCGTGGGCGGGGGAGCAGGAGCAGGAGCAGGAGAACGAGCAGGAGAACGGCTAACGGACTCGTGAGTGTGAGCGTGAGCGTGAGCGGAACGGCCCATGACTGATCGGGCGCCGAGAGTCGCGGTGTGCGGGGCGGGGGTGGCGGATCCTCTCCTGGAGGCGGTGGCGGAGGAGGTGGGGCGCGGCATCGCGCGGGGCGGGGGAGTGCTCATCTGCGGGGGACTGGGCGGGGTCATGGCGGCGGCGGCGCGGGGCGCCGCCGCCGCGGGTGGCCTGACCATCGGCCTGCTGCCGGGGGCGGACCCCGCCGCCGCCGATCCCGCCATCGCCGTGCCGCTCGCCACCGGGCTGGGCGAGGCGCGAAACGTGCTCGTGGCCCGGACGGCCGGGGCGGTTGTCGCCATCGGCGGCGAATGGGGCACTCTCTCTGAGGTGGCGTTCGCGATGAAAGTCGGGATCCCCGTCGTACTGCTCCGCCCCGCCGCCCTCACGGCCGCGCTGCCCATTCCCACCGCCGCCACCCCCGCCGAGGCTGTGAGCTGGGCGCTGGAGCGCGCGCGGAGGCGCGCATGATGGCCGCGCTGCTGGGCGCGCTCTGGCTCGCGGGCGTGCAGGCCCCCGCGCAGGCCCCTGCGCCCGCCGCTGCCCCCGCCGCTGCCCCCGCGCGCATGGCCCCGCGGGTCGCGTTCGCCGCCGACACCCCCGTGAGCGCCCGGCCGCGGCGGCGCGACGAGGGCCCCGACCGCTGGTTCGCCGAGGACAAGGTCAAGCACTTCCTGATGTCCTACGCCGTGACCACGGTCGGCTATGCCTTCGCGCGCAGCGCGGGGCTGCGCCACGGCGAGGCTCTGGCGGCGGGCACGGGCGCCGGCATGGTGGCGGGCGTCTGGAAGGAGGCGCGCGACCGCCGCTCGGGCGGCGATGTCAGCGCCCGCGACCTGGCCTGGGACGTCCTGGGCGTCGTCGCCGGCTCGCAGGTCGCCGCCCGCACCCGCTAGCCGCGCTCCCTCTCCAGCGGCTCCCCAGCCCTTTCGCCCTGGCCTTCGCCCTCGCCGTCGCCCTGCTTTTCAGGCTAGATTCGCCCGCATGCAATACGTCATCGTCGTGCTCATCGCCGCCCTCGCGGTGGCGCTGGTGATGCTCCCGCTGCTGCGCCGCCAGAGGGGCGCGGCCGCGGGCGACATGGATGCCACGCCGCTGCCGCCGCCGGTTGCGCGTGCGCCTCAGCCCGTCGTGGCGGGTGCGCCGGGGGAGACGGACGCCGAGGAGATGCCCATCGTCGCCCCGACGCTGCCGCCCAGGCGGCCGGGAACGGAGCTGTCGGCGACGGAGGAGGACGTGCTGCGCTACCGGGAGGCGCTGCGCGCGCACACCATCTGCCAGTTCTGCAGCGCGGCGAGTCCTCCGGGAAGCAAGTACTGCAAGGAGTGCGGGAAAAAGATCTGACGCACGGCAGGCTTGCCCCGGGCGCGACGCGCTTTACCGTGGATCGGCTGCCCCCACTCGCTTCCCTCGGAGCCCGATGCCGGAACAGCCCTCGACCGAAGAGCGCCTCGAGCACCTGGAGCGCGCCCTGAGCCAGATCCAGCGCGCCCTGGGCATCGCACCCGAGGCAGCCGCAATGCCGGCGGGGCCGGCCGCGGCTCCGCCGCCGGTCGCGACCGGGGCGCCTGCCCCGCCGGTTCGCCCGACCGCGCCGCCTGCCCCGCCGATCCGCCCGACCGCGCCGGTGCGTCCGGCCCGCCCCGCGCGCGACTGGTGGGCGATGGGACAGCTCTGGATCGGTCGCGCCGGGCTCGCGCTGCTCGCGCTCGGACTCGCTTTCCTCTTCCGCTACGCCGTCGAGCGCGGCTGGCTCACGCCGGAGCTGCGCGTCGGCTTCGGCCTGGTCGTGGGAGCGACCCTGGTGATTCTGGGCACGCGCCTGCAGGCGACGCCGGCCCGGCGCGGCTACGGGCTGCTCCTGATCGGCGGCGGCATCGGCATCGTCTACCTGAGCGCATACGCTGCCTTCGCTTTCTACCGGATGGTCGGGCCGGAGGTCGCGCTGGCGACGCTGGCCGGGGTCACGCTGCTCGCCACCGCGCTCGCCGCCGGCCGGCAGGAGCCGCTGCTGGCGGAGGTGGGCGCGCTGGGCGCGTTCGCCGCGCCTCTACTGGTGCGGACGGCGTCGCCAAATCTCGTCCTGTTCTCGGGTTACGTCGTTCTGGTCACGGCCTGGACCGGCGGCATCGCCATCCGCCGGGGCTGGCGGCTGCTGGCCTGGACCGCGCTCGCCGGGGCGGTCGTGCTGCTGATCCTCGGCGCCCAGCCCCCCGAGGCGCGCGGGGCCTACCCGTGGCTCAATGCCGCCGCGATGCTGACCTGGCTGGGCCTGGGCGCCGCCGCGCTCTGGCGGGAGACGCGCGTGCTGGCGGCGCCCGAAGTGTGGCCCCGGCGCCCCACGCCCGCCTGGGCCCGCGGCTTCGACGCCCAGCGCGCAGACAGCTACAGCGCCGCCGGCCTGGTCCTGGTGGGCGCGCTCCTGTTCCCGCTCTACGCCACGGGCGCCGCGCACTGGGACATGCGCACGACCGGGGCGGCATTCTACCTGGGAGAGGCGGCCGCGCTCGGCGGCGCGGCGTGGCTCTGGCGCCGCAGCGCCCGCGATCTCGCGCTGCAGGTGGGGCTGCTCGCGGTGGTCCCGCTCCTGCTCGGCACGGTCGCCCTGCAGCTCCACGAGTACCGCGGCGTGCTGGCACTGGAGGCCCTGGCCCTGGCCTACCTCGGTACGTGGCTGGACGACGTCCGCTACCGCCGCGCAGGCGATGCCGTCTTCGGCGTTGTCGCCTTGGCCTACCTGTTCTTCGCCACGAACTCCGCCGGGGCCGCGCCGCCGCCGGAGACGAGCGCGGCCGACCTCGTCGCCATCGCCGCCGCCTACGTGGCGCGCACCCGCGCCGACTCTCCGACGGCGGCGCGCGCCTACGGTGCGGGTGCGCTGGCGGGGCTGCTGGCCTGGCTGCTCATCACGCTCTCGCCGCTGCCCGGCGGCGCCTACTGGACGACGCTGTCCTGGGGCGCGCTCGGGACCGGGCTGCTGCTGGCCGGATTCCGCCGCGCCTCGCCCGACGTGCGCTCGGCGGCGCTGGCGACGCTGGCGCTGGTCGCCCTCAAGCTCCTGTTCGTGGATACCGCCCGGCTAGCGGCCGGCGGCCGGATCATCGTCTTCCTGGGCTTCGGCGCGCTCTTCCTGGTGCTGGCCGGGATCTACCGCAGGAGCGGGCGACCGGGAGGGACGTCCTGAGTCCGGGCGAACGCGACCAGTGCCTCGCGCAGGGGCGTGGCGAGCGCGGCGTCCGCGGCGATCGCGGCGGCGTCCAGGTTGCGCGCCAGCGAGATCGGGGTTGAAGTGCGGCAGTTCGCCCAGGTGCGTGTAGAGCGTGATCTCCATGCCGACCGGGGCGAGGAGCGCCGCGGCCTGCAGGAGGGCCGTGTTCGAGGATCCGGAGCGCAGGCTGCCGGAGATGCCGAGTAGCCGCATGCGGGAGGCCGTCCGTCAGCGAAGGACGAGACGGCAGGCGTGCACTGCGCAAAGGGCCAGGCGCGCCTGCCTCTCTCGAGCGTCCGTCGTCCGGTGTGGAGGGGGGTGGGGGGTGGCGCCTTACGCGCCGAAGCCCTTCTCCACCTCGTCCCAGTTGACCACGTTCCACCAGGCGGTGACGTAGTCGGGGCGACGATTCTGGTACTTCAGGTAGTAGGCGTGCTCCCAGACGTCGAGCCCCAGGATCGGGCGCTTGCCCTCCATGATGGGCGTGTCCTGGTTCGGCGTGGACGTGATGCTCAGCGTGCCCCCCTCCGCCACCAGCCAGGCCCAGCCCGAGCCGAAGCGCGTCGCAGCCGCCTTGGCGAACTGCTCCTTGAAGGCGTCGAACGACCCGAACGACGCTGCCAGCGCCGCCTTCACCCGCCCCACCGGCTCCCGGCTGCCGCCCGGCTTCATCCAGTCCCAGAAGGACGCGTGGTTCACGTAGCCGCCGCCGTTGTTGCGCACCGCCGTGCGGATCGACTCGGGCAGCCTGTCCAGGCTGCGCAGGATCTCCTCGGTCGACTTGCCCTGCCAATCCGGCGCCTGCTCCAGGGCGGCATTCAGGTTGTTGGTGTACGCCGCGTGATGCTTGTCGTGGTGAATCTCCATCGTGCGCGCATCGATGTGCGGCTCCAGCGCGTCGAAGGGGTACCCGAGGGGAGGGAGTTGGAACGGGTAAGCCATGAGTCCTCCTTGCTTTGGACATGTTCGGACGCCGGCCGCGCTCCCAGGTGCAGCGTGGGCCGGGACTATGCGCTCTCAGCTACGCAAGAGCAAGAGCACGGACACTTGCAGGTGCATGTGCACGAATCGGTGCACGTGTATCCTCGATGGCGTACGAGCATGTGGCCGGGCACCCCATAAGCGCGCGAGCCGCTGCCAGGGTTCCGGGCTCCGGCCACCAGCCACGCCGCTTCCTGCCGGCAGGCCCGCAGCACCCGTGCCGGCGGGATGGCCGCACTCGCGGCCGGACGCGTGCTTCCGCTCCAACGGTCCCTCCTCCGGACACACGTGCGCGTGCAAACTGCACGTGCACGTGTCCCCTGCTCGTGCTCCTTGCCAAGCCTGCGGGGGAGAGCGATCTTCCTACCCGACAATATCCCGAAGGATATGGCTAAACGCCGAAGATCAGCAGGCTTGGCAATGACGATTGATCTGCGAAGCGACACCGTGACGCGTCCCACGCCACCCATGCGCGAGGCGATTGCCCGGGCCGAGGTGGGCGACGACCAGTTCGGCGACGACCCCACGGTGAAGCGGCTGGAGGCGCGGGTGGCGGAGCTGCTGGGCAAGGAGACTTCGCTGCTGTTCCCGACCGGCATGATGGCCAACGAGACGGCGCTGCTGACGCTGTGCGCGCCCAGCACGGAGGTGGTGGCGGAAGGGCACTGCCACTTCATCGACTGGGAGGATGGCGCGCCGGCGCAGCTGGCACAGGTGATGATGCGGGGCGTGCCCACGCCCGACGGCGTGCTGACGGCAGAAGGCGTGGAGGCGGCGATCCGCTCTCCCAACTTCAACCAGCCCCGCACCTCGGCCATCGCGGTGGAGAACACGCACAACGCGGCGGGGGGCAAGATCCTGCCGCTGGAGACCATGCGCGCCATCCGGGCCGTGGCCGAGAAGCACGGGCTGCCGGTGCACCTGGACGGCGCGCGCCTGTGGAACGCCAGCGTCGCCACGGGCGTGCCGCTGGCGGATTTCGCCGCCTGCGCCGACACGGTCATGGTGTGCCTGTCCAAGGGGCTGGGCTGCCCGGTGGGCTCGATGCTGGCGGGGCCGAGGTCGATCCTGGACTGCGCCAAGCGCAACCGCCGCCGGCTGGGCGGCGCCATGCGCCAGTCGGGGATCCTGGCGGCGGCGGGGCTCTACGCGCTGGACCACAACATCGAGCGCCTGGCCGACGACCACGCCCGGGCGCGCCGGCTGGCCGAGATGCTCTCGAGCGTGCCCGGCCTCCAGGTCGTGCCGCCCGACACCAACATCCTCATGGTGGACCTGGCGCCGGACGTCCTGGACGCGCCCACACTGGTCGCGCGCCTGAAGGAGCGCGGCATCCTGGTCACCGCCTTCACCAGCCGCCGGGTGCGCTTCGTGACCCACCTGGACGTGGACGACGCGGGCATCGAGGCCGCGGCAACGGGCGTCCGAGAGATCCTGGCTTAAAGGACAGATCGGGGGCAGCTCACCGCTCATCTCACACAAAGGGGCGAAGGGCCGAAGACACGAGGTTTTCTTTTGTTCTGCCGGGCTTGCGCGAGCGCCCGGCTCTTCGGGGCAGCGCCCGGACCCGCTGGATGTTGAACACCCGATGATGGCTTCGGACGCCCGGCGGCCCGCGGTTCGCCGCGCAGAATGGCTTCGGCCCTTGGCGTCTTCGTGTGAAACGATGGAGCGGTGAGTCGCCCGGGCAGCAGCGGTCCGCCGGGAACGCAGGTCGTCCCAACGTCGCATGGCAGCGGCCGGAAATCCGCTTGCGCCGGCGACGCTGCCGCCCATCTTGCGGGCAGGGTCGGACGAAACTTTTGGTTTATCTTCGGGTACCCGTGGACGGCCGGGGCATGCGGCCGGAAGCTCTCAACCAACGAAGGTGTGAGGATGCCAGCGGAACAGGACAAGCAGAAGGCGCTGAACGTCGCCATCAGCCAGATCGAGCGCGCCTACGGCAAGGGCTCCATCATGCGCATGGGTGCCGACGGCGCCCGCGTGGTGCTCGACTGCATCTCCACCGGCGCCATCAACCTGGACGCCGCCATCGGCATTGGCGGCATTCCCCGCGGGCGCATCTGCGAGATCTTCGGCCCCGAGTCGAGCGGCAAGACCACGCTGTGCCTGCACGTCATCGCCAACGCGCAGCGGGCCGGCGGCGTCGCCGCCTTCATCGACGCCGAGCACGCCCTGGACATCGAGTACGCCCGCAAGCTGGGCGTGGACATGGAAAACCTGCTGGTCAGCCAGCCCGACACGGGCGAGCAGGCGCTGGAGATCGCCGAGCTGCTCATCCGCAGCAACGCCGTGGACGTGGTGATCATCGACTCCGTGGCGGCGCTGGTGCCGCGGGCGGAGATCGAGGGCGAGATGGGCGACAGCCACGTCGGGCTGCAGGCGCGCCTCATGAGCCAGGCGCTGCGGAAGATGACCGCCGCCGTCAACCACTCGCACACGTCCGTGCTCTTCACCAACCAGCTGCGCGAGAAGATCGGCGTCATGTTCGGCAACCCCGAGACGACGACAGGCGGCCGCGCGCTCAAGTTCTACGCCGCCGTGCGCCTCGACATCCGCCGCATCGGCGCCATCAAGGAGGGGCAGGACATCACCGGCTCGCGCACCCGCGTGAAGGTGGTGAAGAACAAGGTGGCCCCGCCGTTCAAGCAGGCCGAGTTCGACATCATGTACAACGTCGGCATCGACCACTACGGCATCCTCATCGACGTGGGCGTCGAGAACAACATCGTGCAGAAGTCCGGCGCCTGGTTCTCCTTCGGCGACGTCCGCCTGGGCCAGGGGCGCGAGAACGCCAAGGTCTACCTCAAGGAGAACCCCGCCGTGGGCGCGCAGGTCGAGGCCCAGGTGCGCGAGTTCCTGGGTACGCGCGGCCTCGCCTCGGGCGGCAACGGCGCCGGCGACGACGGCGCCTTCGACGAGTAGCGGGCAGGGGAGCGACGTGGTCCGGATCGTGCCATAGCAGGCGGCGCCCACACGGGCGACGCCGTCACGTCCACCGGCGGGCTCCGGCAGGGACGCGGCGGCGCAGGAACGGCCCCGGCGAGCAGGCTCGCCGGGGCCGTTCCGCATGTGGGTCCCACTCTCTCTCGCCGCAAGTGTGGTGGCCGCATTTTCTTAGGGCTGTTCGTACCGCACCGAACCGGTGCAGTTGGTTTGCGGGAGCGCAAAGTTCGATCTTGACAGGTGAGTTGGGGGCGACAACGTTGTCAGCAGGTCATCATATGAATTGCGCGTTTCCCCCCAGCCGGCGCGCCAGGTTGAGCGCATGAAAGAGAAGATTCGGCCGGTGGCGAGGCAGAGCCTGGCCGACGACCTGGCGCAGCGGATCCGCCGGCTGATCCGGGAGAACCGGCTGAAGCGAGGGCAGCGGCTGCCGCCCATCGCGGAGATGGCGAAGCGCTTCGGGGTTGGTCACCCGACGCTGCGGGAGTCACTGCGGAAGCTGGAGGCGCTGGGGATCGTGGACATCCGGCACGGGTCGGGGGTCTACGTGAAGGACGAGACCGGGTTGCTGGTGACGAACCCGATCCACGAGACGCGGGTGTCGAAGAAGCTGCTGCTGGACCTGGTGGAGGCGCGGGAGCCGGTGGAGCTGAAGTCGGTGCAGCTGGCGGCGCGCTCGGTGACGCAGGAGCAGCTGGAGGAGATGCACGCGACGCTGGCGACGGCGGCGAGCAGCTTCGGTGACCCGGCGGCACTGACCGCGGCGAACATGCGCTTCCACCTGGAGATCGCGAAGGCCTCGGGGAACAGCGTGGTGTTCGAGCTGCTGAAGGTGTTGTCGGCGCTGTTCCAGAACGAGCAGCGGATCGTGCTGGACATCCACGGTTCTCCCCGGGTGGACCTGGCCGAGCACCGGGCCATGCTGGAGGCGCTGGAGCGGCGGGACGAAGCCGAGGCGGTGGCGCTGATGCGGGCCCACCTGGCGGGCGTGCGCCAGGCCATCGAGAACTGGGATGCGTTGATCGATCCGGTGGAATGAACGGGACCCGGCGCGCGCTGGGTGCAGGCCGCGCTCGGGTCTCAGGTGTTGGGCTGGCTGTGGCCGCGCGTGTGTCACGCATTCGGGGGCGGATGTGGGCCCGTCGCTCGTCGCACTCTGTGTGGCGTCCGAACAGGGCCGGATGCGCGCGGCACAGCCGCTCCTTCCGACCGCGCTGCACGATCTTCCCTCCCGCTACCGGCGAAACGGCGACACGGCCGTGAGCGTGCGCGACGGCCGCTGCCTCGCCCCGTAGCCAGAGGAAACGCCGGGTCGCCCGATTGATGTTGCGCCCCCTCGTTACGGATGCGCCCAGGCGCCCGCGATTTTGCGCCCAGCCCTCGCCATCGATGTCGCCCCCCCTCCGCCGGTCGGCGACCGGTCCCCGCCCCCGGCGATGGACCAGGACGGCTCCCTCTAGCGTCGGCCCGCCCAGCCCCCCATGTTCGCGCGTTCCAAGAAACCGGGGCAACAAGCGAGGCCACGATGAAGCTCATCACAGCCATCGTCCGCCCGGAGCGCGTGCCGGAAGTGAAGGCGGCGCTGTTCCGGGCGGGCGTGACCGGCATCACCCTCACGCGCGTCAGCGGCCACGGCGGCGAGCACGAGATCATCCAGCGCTATCGTGCGAGCACGGTGGTGGTGGAGTTCCACGAGAAGGTGAAGATCGAGGCGGCGGTGTCGGAGCCGTTCGTGGAGCTGACGATCCAGGCGGTGCTGGCGTCGGCGCGGACGGGCGACGTCGGCGACGGCAAGATCTTCGTGCAGCCGCTGGAGCGCGTGATCCGCATCCGTACGGGTGAGTCGGACAACGCGGCACTCACGCCGGTGACGGCGGACGAGGTGCAGCAGGCGATGCTGCGGGCGAGCGGCGGGGCCGAGCCGGGGGGTGAGCCATGACACCCCTGGCGGTGAACGCCGGCGATACCGCGTGGGTGCTGGTCTCGACCGCGCTGGTCATGGTCATGCTGCCGGGGCTCGCGTTCTTCTACGGCGGGCTGGTGCGCAGCAGGGGCACGCTCAACACCATGATGATGAGCGTCGCGGCGCTGGGTCTGGTGGGCGTGCAGTGGGTGCTGTATGGCTATTCGCTGGCCTTCCACCCGGGGAGCGGCCTGGTGGGTGGGCTGGGCTGGCTGGGGCTCGAGGGCGTGGGTGCCGCGCCGCGCGAGGCGTACGGCGCCACCATTCCGCACCTGGCCTATGCCACCTACCAGGGGATGTTCGCCGCCATCACGGTGGCGCTGGTCTCGGGCGCGGTGGTGGAGCGCATGCGCTTCCGCGGCTACCTGCTCTTCGTGCTGCTCTGGAGCACGATCGTCTACGACCCGCTGGCGCACTGGGTCTGGGGCGAGGGCGGCTGGTTGCGGACGCTGGGGGCGCTGGACTTCGCGGGCGGGACGGTCGTGCACGTGAGCGCGGGCACGGCCGCCCTGGTTGCCGCCATCATGACCGGGCCACGCCGCGGCCTGGGGCGTACGCCTTTCGTGCCCCACAACGTGCCCTTCGTGCTGCTGGGGGCCGGACTGCTCTGGTTCGGCTGGTTCGGCTTCAACGGCGGCTCCGCGCTGACGGCCGGACCGCTGGCGGCCAACGCGCTGATGACGACGAACACCGCCGCCGCGACCGCCCTCGTCGCCTGGATGCTGCTGGACCACCTGCGCGCCCGGCACTCCACCGCCGTGGGCGCCGCCACCGGGGCGGTGGTTGGGCTGGTGGCCATCACGCCGGCCGCGGGCTACGTCACCCCGCTGGCAGCGATCGCGATCGGTGGCGTGGCCGCCTGCTGCAGCTACGTCGCCATGCAGATCCGGTCCCGCACGCGCGTGGACGACTCTCTGGACGTCTTCGCCTGCCATGGCGTGGGCGGCATCGTGGGCGCGTTGCTGACCGGCGTCTTCGCCACGAAGCTCGTGAACCCCGGCGGTGCCGATGGCCTGCTGGCCGGCAACCCGTCGCAGGTTCTGGTGCAGCTCGCGGCGGTGGGGGCGACGATGCTCCTCTCGGCGACGGCGACCACCGCCATCCTGGTGCTCGTCCGTGCCGTCGTCGGCGTTCGCCTGGGCATCGAGGAAGAGATCACTGGCATCGACCTGGCCGAGCACGGCGAGGAGGCGTATTACGGTGGCGACGTGGGCGAGCTGGCCGGTCGCCGGCCCCTGCTCAGCGAGAGCGTGTTCATTCCCGAGTCGGAGATGAGTCACCGATGAGCACTCTGCTGTCCCGCCGCCGGCCCGGGCGGATGCGCGCGCCGGCCGTCGTGCTGCTGGCCGCTACCCTGGGCGCGTGCGCGGGGAAGGGTGCGCGCACCCCCGCGCCGGCCGGTCCTGCGCCCGTGACGGGCGCGTCCGCCGTCACCGCTCCCGCCCGGGCGACGCCGGCCGCGACCGACATCGAGCTCTATCCCGCCGCGCAGCTGGCGCAGGTCGCGGACGAGCTGGCCCGCGTGTCCTCGACCGGGCGGACCCTGGGCGGGAGCACCACCTACCATTACATCCAGGGCCGCCGGAGCGTGACGGGCTCGCCCGAGGTGCACGACGGCTGGATCGACATCACCGTGATCCAGGCGGGCGGAGCCACGCTGATCACCGGCGGTCGCGTGGAGGGCGGGCGCGTGACCTCGCCCGGCGAGCACAGTGGTGGCGCGATCGTGGGGGGCACGTCCCGGCGGGTGGCGCCGGGCGACCTGTTCGTCGTCCCGGCCGGCGTCCCGCATTACTACCAGCTCGCCGCCGGCGACTCGCTGCGCTACCTGACGATCAAGGTGCGGCAGCCGGCGGCGGGGGACTGAGCCTGGCAGGAGGAGTCCCCGGGGCGCTCGCGCGTCCCCGGGGACCTGTCTGCACGGCGGTGAACGATCCGGCAGGCGCCTGCCGTCGGCCTCAGAAGATGATGCCGAAGCTCACCGGCACCGCCTGGATGTTCTTCAGTTTGACGGCGCCCGAATCCGTGTAGATGTTCTGCACCCGGCCCTCGACGAAAGCGGACAGGCGGCCGATGCTGATGGCGATGCCCGCGCCGCCGTCGATGCCGAACTTGAGGGAGGACGTCGAGACGCTGCCGGTCGGGTTGTTGAGGGTGTTCTTCACGTTGAAGCCACCGACGCCCGCCACCACATAGGGACGCACCGGTCCGGGAAGCAAGCTGATCTGCGTGCCCGCGGTGCCGGCCAGGATGCCCGTGGTGCCGGACGGCATCGCCGCCTGCTGGGCCGTGGCGACGATGCTCTTGAGATCGAGCTTCTGGTACCCGAGGTTCAGCCGCAGCGGCAGGCCCGGCAGCAGGTTGATGAGCCCGAACGCCTGGGCGTGCACCCCGGTCTTGAGCGCACTGCTCGCGTTCGACGTGGGCACGATCACGCCGCCGGCGACGCCCAGGCGGAACATGTGCTCCCCGGAGCGCTGTGCGCTCGCGGCCATGGGCAGCGCGAGGAGGGCGAGGAGGGCCCCGGCGGACGCGGTCGCCCGGCGGCGCAGGGTCCGGCGCCAGCCCGGGTTGCCTAGCCTGCTTTCAGCCATGTGTCCTCTCTTTCGTGACGGTCCAGGGAGCGGCCGACCCGCGCCGGGTGACCATCGGGGGGGGGGGAGCCGCAGTCTAACGCCGCTTGCACGGGCTCTCTCAGGTCATGGTTCGGATTCCCCGCGCGGCGGCCCGCCGGCATGCGGCCTGCCGCACGCGCGCCACGCTGCGCTTGCCCGGAAGCGGAGGCCGATATGAGCACTCGTCGTGAGTTCCTGACCGCCGCGAGCGGTGCCATCGGCCTCTCTCTGGTGCCGGGCGCGGTGCGCGCCGCCGAGGGCGTCGTCGAGCCGGGGGCGGCCACGGTGCTGTTCCAGGGCGACTCCATCACGGATTGGGGCCGTGACAGGAAGAATGGGCAGGCGAACAACACCTCGGCGCTGGGCGGCGGCTACCCGCTGCTGATCGCGTCGGCGCTGCTGGAGAAGCTGCCCGCGCGCAACCTCCGCTTCTACAACCGGGGCGTGAGCGGCAACGGTGCCGGACCTGGCGGCGCGCTGGGACGCGGACACGCTGGCGCTCCAGCCCGACATCCTGAGCATCCTCATCGGCGTGAACGTGGACCGCCGACGGCGTTCACCCCACCCCCGCCGGCCACGAGGCCATCGCCCGGGAGTGGATGGACCGGGTCAGGGTCGGCTAACGGCAGGGATAAGCAGGAGCAGGAGTTTAAGGGAGGGCGAAGGTGTCCCCTTCTGCTCCTGCTTATGCTCCTGCTTATGCTTCCCCTGATCTGCCCCCTGGGCCCTGACCCCTGAGCGCCTGCGTAGTTGCCCCTGCCTTTGCCCCTGCCGCTGCCCTTCGCAGTTCCGCGCCCTTCCCATATATTAGCCGCTTGCTCCCGGGCGCCCTTCGCGACCGGGCGACGCGCGAACGCCAGTGACAAGCCGCCATGACCGCTTCCGAGATCCGACGCAAGTTCCTCGAGTACTTCGAGACGAACGGGCACGCCATCCGGCCGAGCAGCAGCCTGGTGCCCGACGACGACCCCACGCTGCTGTTCACCAACGCGGGCATGGTGCAGTTCAAGCGCGTGTTCCTGGGGGAGGAGAAGCTGCCGTTCAAGCGGGCGACGACGTCGCAGAAGTGCTTGCGGGTGAGCGGCAAGCACAACGACCTGGAGGAAGTCGGGGTCACGGCGCGGCACCACACGCTGTTCGAGATGCTGGGCAACTTCTCCTTCGGCGACTACTTCAAGCGCGACGCGATCCGCTTCGCCTGGGAGCTGCTGACGGAGGTGTACGGCATCCCCAAGGAGCGGCTCTGGGCGACAGTGCACAACTCGGACGACGAGGCGGCCGGGCTCTGGGCGGAGATCGCCAAGCTGCCGCCGGAGCGCATCTTCCGGCTGGGTGACAAGGACAACTTCTGGCAGATGGGCGAGACGGGGCCGTGCGGGCCCTGCTCGGAGATCCACTACGACATGCGGCCGGGTGCGGCCCGCGGCACGGACCTGGGCGTCGAGGAGTTCGAGGCCCGCGGCTCCCGCGGCGAATTCCTGGAGCTCTGGAACCTGGTCTTCATGCAGTACAACCGCGGCGCGGACGGTGAGCTGACGCCGCTGCCCGCGCCGTCCATCGACACGGGCGCGGGGCTGGAGCGCGTCTGCAGCGTGCTGCAGGGCGTGGCCTCGAACTACGAGACCGACCTGTTCACGCCGCTGATCCAGCGCGCGGTGCAGGTGACGGGGGTCGCCTACGACCTGGGCCCCAAGGGCGTCTCGCACCGCGTGCTGGCGGACCACGCCCGGGCGGTCGCCTTCCTGCTGGCCGACGGTGTCTTCCCCAGCAACGAGGGACGCGGCTATGTGCTGCGGCGCGTGCTGCGGCGTGCCGTGCGCCACGCCTGGCTGCTGGGCCGGCGCGAGCCCACGCTGGTGCACGTGGTGGACGCGGTCATCGACACCATGGCCGATGCCTACCCGCAGCTGCGGGAACGGCGCGAGCACCTGCTGCGCCTGGCCCGGGCGGAGGAGGAGCGCTTCCTCGCCACCATCGAGAACGGCCTGGAGCTGCTGGACCGGATCGCGCCCGCGCTGGCGCCGGAGGGCCGGGCCGCCGTGGATGGCGGGCACGAGCCGCGGCCGGTGGTCCCGGGCGAGGATGTGTTCCGCCTGTATGACACCTTCGGCTTCCCCCTGGACCTGACCGAGCTGATTGCCCGGGAGCGGGGCTACGCCCTGGACGTGGGGGGCTTCGACCTGGCGCTGGAGCAGCAGCGCGAGCGCAGCCGCGCGGACCGGCGTGCGGCGGGGCTCGAAGTCACCACCGAGATGACGGACGGCTGGGTGGAGCTGGACCCGGCGGCCCAGCAGGAGTGGGTCGGCTACGAGGAAACGGAGACCGAGACCGAGATCATCGCGCTGCGCCGGGAGAACGGCCGCGTGGCGCTCTCGCTGCGGCGCAATCCCTTCTACGCCGAGGCGGGCGGCCAGGTGAGCGATCGGGGGCGCATCGAGGGTGACGGCTGGCACCTGGTGGTGGACGATGTCCGGCGAGTGGCGGGGCGGGTGGCGGTGATCGGCAATGTCGAGGGCGCGCTGCCCTCGGGCGACGACCGCCCGCTGCCGGTGCGGGCGTTCGTCGAGGCGCCCACGCGGCGGGACACGGCCCGCAACCACACGGCCACGCACCTGCTGCACGCAGCCCTGCGCAAGACGCTGGGGACGCACGTGGTGCAGCGGGGCTCCCTGGTCGCCCCGGACCGGCTGCGCTTCGACTTCTCGCACCCCCGGCCCATGACGCCGGACGAGCTGCGCACGGTGGAAGACCAGGTGAACCGGGCGGTGCTGGCGGACGAGGACGTCTACTACGAGTATCTCGGCTACCAGGAGGCGGTGGGCCGGGGCGCCATGGCGTTGTTCGGCGAGAAATACGGCGACGTCGTCCGGCTGGTCTCCGTGCCCGGCGTCAGCATGGAGCTGTGCGGCGGCACGCACGTGACGCACACCGGCGAGATCGGGCTGTTCCGGATCGCCTCCGAGACCGGCGTCGCCTCGGGTGTGCGCCGCATCGAGGCGGTGACCGGGACCGTGGCCTACGAGCGGGCCATGGCGCAGGACGAGCTGGTGCGGGCCGCGGCCGCGGCGCTGCGCACGTCCCCGGACCAGCTGCTGCGGCGACTGGAGCAGGTGGTCGAGGAGAACCGGACGCTGCAGAAGGAAGTGGAGAAGGCGCGCGCGCAGGGCACCGCCGACATCGTCGGGCAGTTCATGGAGGCGGCAGTGCAGGTGGAGGGTGCCCGGGTCGTCTCGACCTGGGTGGATGTGGGCACGCCCGACGAGCTGCTCGTCATGGGCGACCAGCTGCGCGCGCGGCTGGGCACCGGCGCGGCCGTGCTGGCCGCGCGCTTCCCGGACAAGGTCAGCCTCTTCGCCGTGGTGACCGACGACCTGATCAGCAAGGGCGTCCGGGCCGACAAGCTGGTTCGCGACGTCGCCGCCGTGACCGGCGGCACGGGCGGCGGCCGCCCGCACATGGCCCAGGGCGGCGTGGGCGACGCGGAGCTGGTGCAGGACGCCCTCGCCCGCGCGCCCGAGCTGGTGAGGGGCATGCTGGGGGCGAAATGACGGAAGAGGCGATGGGGGGATGGGGAGATGGGGCGACGAAGCCGGCGTCCGAGAGCCCGGGCGAGTTGTCGGGCGCCCCGGACACCGCGGCTGCCCGGACGCATGCGGGCGCCGAGTTCTCCCCATCGCCCCATCCCCCCATCTCCCCATCTGAGGCTTTGGCCTGGCTGGACGCCCGCGCGGCCGCGCCCCCGCCGGAGCTGCGGGAGCGCATGGCGGCGGCGCTGGCGGACGTCACCTCCGAGACCGTGCCGGGGACGCTGGCCGAGGCCGCCCTCTCCTGCCTGCAGGCGACCATGGCCGCGGGAGGCGAGCGCGCTTCCGCGCTGGACCTGCTTGCGGCGGATGCGCTGCTGACCTACGCGCTGGAGGCCGCGGCGGAGATGGGCGCGCAGGCGCTGCGCGACGTGGTGGACGCCTACGGTCCGTCCAGGCTGGGCGAGGTCATTCCGCCGAGGGTCGAGCCATGAGAAGCCCGATCGTGCAGGAGGTGGAGGCGGCGCTGCGCGGGTTGTCGCAGCTGGCGGAGCGGGTGGCCCGGGAGATGGCCGGGGACGTGGAGCAGGTGGTCGAGCTGGTGCTGCACGCCCTGGACGACGGCGGGCGACTCTTCTTCTGCGGCAATGGCGGCTCCGCGGCGGATGCGCAGCACCTGGCCACGGAGTACGTGGTGAGGTTCCAGCGCCATCGACGCGCGCTGGCGGCCATCGCGCTGACCACGGACACCTCGCTTCTGACCGCGGCCGCCAACGACTACGGCTTCGAGCACGTCTTCGAGCGCCAGGTCCGGGCCCTGGCCCGGCCCGGCGATGTGCTGTTCCTGCACTCCACGTCGGGCGAGTCCCCGAACCTGATCGAGGCGGCGCTGGCGGCGCGGGAGCAGGGGGTGCGCACCGTGGCGCTGCTGGCGCGCGGCGGCGGCCGGCTGCGCGAGCTGGTGGACATCGCGCTGGTGCTGCCCACGGAGGATGGCGCCCGGGCGCAGGAGGTCCAGCTCGCCATCGGCCACGCCATCTGCGACGCCATCGAGCGGAGAGTCGTCGAACAGCAGGGCGAAGGCGAAGGCGAGGGCGAAGGCGAGGGCGAAGGCTAGGGCGAGAGGGGTGGGGGTCGAGGGTCGAGGACGAGGAGCGAATGCTGCAGATCGATCTGAAGGGCAAGGCGGCGGTGGTCACGGGCGCGTCGCGCGGGGTGGGGCGGGCGGTGGCGCTGCTGCTGGCGGAAGCGGGCTGCGACGTCGGCATCACCTACCAGAACCGCGCGGGCGCGGCCGACGCCGTGGTGGCCGACATCGAGCGGCGGGGCGGGCTCGGCTGGGCCGAGGGCGGCGACCTGGCGGATGCGCGCACGGCGGAGCGCATCTTCGCGCGCGCCCAGGAGGAGTTCGGCGGGCTGGACATCTTCGTGGGCAATGCCGGCATCTGGCCGGTGGAGGACGTGCCCATCGCCGAGATGTCGGACGAGCAGTGGCGTCGCACGCTGCAGGCGAACCTGGACTCGGTCTTCTACACGACGCGCGCCGCCGCCCGCATGATGCGCAAGCACGGCCGGATCGTGCTCATCTCCTCCACGGCGGGCCAGCGGGGCGAAGCGTACCACGCCGACTACGCGGCGACGAAGGGCGCCCTCATCAGCATGGTCAAGGGACTGTGCATCGAGATGGCGCGGCAGGACGTCACCGTGAACTGCGTCGCCCCGGGCTGGATCGACACCGAGATGTGCGTCGTGCCGTACGCCGGCGGCGGCCGGAAGCGGATCGAAGCCCGCATCCCGCTGGGCCGCGTCGCCTCGGCCGAAGACGTCGCCGGACCGGTGGTCTTCCTCTGCTCGCCCCTGGCGCGCCACATCACGGGCGAGATCCTGAACGTGAACGGCGGCTCGGTGCTCTGCGGATGAGCGAGCAGCGGCTCCGCGACCCCGCGCGGCTGCGAGAGTATCTCGTCGACTGGCTCCGGCAGGTTCAGAGCCAGAGTGCCGTGGACGGCTTCATCTTCGGGCTCTCTGGCGGCATCGACTCGGCCGTGGTGTGCGGCCTGGCCGCGGAAGCCGTGGGCGCCGAGCATTGCCTGGCGCTCGTCCTGCCCGTGGAATCCCACGCCGAAGACGCGCGCCTCGCCTCCGACGTGGCCGACCGCTTCGGCGTACGGGCGATCACGGTGGAGCTGGCGCGGCCGTTCCGCTCGCTGGTCGAGGCGCTGGCGGACTCCCGCGGGCGCGGGGCGCGGCCGGGCGAGGTGGCCGGCACGCCGGCGCAGGACGCGGGGCACACCTCCCCGGCGGAGGCTCTGGCGCTCGCCAACGTGAAGCCGCGCCTGCGCATGCTGGCGCTCTACTACTACGCCAACCTGCTGCGCTACCTCGTATTGGGCACCGGCAACCGCGACGAGATCGCGGTGGGCTACTTCACCAAGCACGGCGACGGCGCTGCCGATGCCTTCCCGCTGGCCGACCTGGTGAAGGCGGAGGTGCGGGCTCTGGCCCGGGAGCTAGGCGTGCCCGAGGCCGTCATCGAGCGACCGCCGTCGGCGGGCCTCTGGCCCGGGCAGACCGACGAGGC
Organism: Gemmatimonadota bacterium; assembly: GCA_017881445.1. Lineage (GTDB taxonomy): Bacteria > Gemmatimonadota > Gemmatimonadetes > Longimicrobiales > RSA9 > JADGQX01. Next base: position 31,618 of record JADGQX010000014.1, read on the forward strand.
GGAGCTCGGCTTCAGCTACGACCAGCTCGACCGGTACCTGCTGGAGGGCGGCTCGGGCGATGAAGGCGTGGACGCGGCCATCCGGCACCGCCAGGACCAGGCGCGCCACAAGCTGTCGCCGCCACCGGCGGCGCGCCCGGAGTAGCGCCATTTCCAGTGCCCCGCGTCCCGCGCCGCTGGAGCTGGCGCCGCCCCCCGCCGTGCGCGACATCGCCCGGCGGCTGGAGGGGGCGGGCTTTCCCACCTTCGCCGTGGGCGGCGCCGTGCGCGACGCCCTGCTGGGACTCCCGGCCCAGGACTGGGACCTGGCCACGCGGGCGCGGCCGCAGGAGGTGCGGCGGCTCTTCCGGCGCACGGTCCCCATCGGCATCGAGCACGGCACCGTGGGCGTGCACGGCAAGGACGGCGTGCTCTACGAGGTCACGACCTTCCGGCGCGACGTCGAGACCTTCGGCCGACACGCCACGGTCGAGTTCGCGGACAGCATCGAAGACGACCTCTCCCGCCGCGACTTCACCATCAACGCCCTGGCGTGGGACCCGGCCACGGGTGAGCTGCGCGACCCCTACGGCGGCCTGGACGACCTCGCAGCCGGCGTGCTGCGCACCGTCGGGGGGGCGGAGGAGCGCTTCGCCGAGGACTACCTGCGGGTCCTGCGTGCGCTGCGCTTCGCCGGCCAGTTCCGGCTGCGCATCGACGGCGACAGCTGGAGCGCGCTCACCGGGGCCACTCCCCAGCTGGCACTGCTCTCCGCCGAGCGAGTGCGCGAGGAACTGCTCAAGGTCCTGTCCAAGTCCCGCTGCGCCTCCGCCGCGCTCTCCCTCTACGCGGCATCGGGCGTGCTGGGGGCGCTCTACCCCGAGCTGGAGCGGCTCGTCGAGATGGCGGCGGAAGTGGGCTCGGGGTCGGGGTTGGGCTCGGGCTCGGGTGGTGACGACGTCTGGGCCCTGACGCTGCGGGCCGTGGACGTCATTCCGCCCTCGCGGCCGCTGCTGCGCCTGGCCGCGCTGCTGCACGCCACCGGCATGCCCGCGGCCCGCACCCGCGACCTGCGCGGCGGCTGGCGCTACACCGGCCACGAGCAGGCCGGCGCCCGCGTCGCGCAAGAGCTGCTCCGGCGCCTCAAGGCGTCCAATGCAGAGATCGAGCGCGTGGGTCAGCTGGTGCGGCACCAGTCGGACCTCTTCCCCCCGGACTCCCGCTCGCCCGTGGTCCGGCGCTGGATGCTGGCCGTCGGCCGTGACCTGCTGGACGACCTCTGGCGCCTGCGCTTCGCCCTGGCGCGCGCCCGCGACCCCGCCAACGCCGCGCTGCCGCCCGACCTGCTGGAGCGCTGGCGCATGGCGCGCTTCATCCGCCGCCAGCACCCGCCCCTCTCGGTCGCCGAGCTGGACATCGACGGTGGCGACCTGAAGGAGCTCGGCCTCCGTCCCGGCCCCCGCTTCGGCGAGATCCTGCGCGCACTGCTCGAGCAGGTGCTGGACGACCCGGCGCTCAATACGAGAGAGAAGCTGCTGGATCTGGCGCGACAGATCGTGGACGTGAGCGGGAACGTTGACGTGCAGCCTCAGCCTCGGCCTCGCCGTCCATGATTTCCAACCTGCTGTACGCGATCCTGGCCGGCGGCATGGACATCCTGGGCGGCGCGCTGGTGATCACACCGGCGCGGCGGAGCAAGCGGTTCCTGGCGTTCCTGGTGGCGTTCGGCGCGGGGTTCATGCTTGCCGTGGCGCTGCTGGAGATGCTGCCGGACGCGCTGGTGGCGCGGGGCGGGGTCACGGCGGTGCTGATCGGCTACCTGCTGGTGCACCTGACGCAGCACACGCTCACACCCCACTTCCACTTCGGCGAGGAGACCCACGCCCACGAGATGGTGTCCCGCGGGATCGGCGGCTGGGCGCTGGTGGGACTGCTGCCGCACTCGTTCTTCGATGGCGTCGCCATATCGAGCGCCTTCCTGGCCGGCCCGAAACTGGGGATCCTGGTCTTCTCCGCCGTGGCGCTGCACAAGGTGCCGGAGGGCGTGTCGCTGGTGAGCATCATGCTGGCCAGCGGCAACACGGCGCGGCGGGCGGTGCTGGCCGTCTGCTCCATCGCCCTGGCGACCGTGATCGGCGCCGTGGTCACACCGACGCTCGACCTGCTGGCGCGCTACGGCCTGGCCCTCTCCGCCGGCGTCACCATCTACGTGGCGGCGTCCAACCTGATCCCCGAGTCTCAGCGCGAACGCGAGCACGGCTGGTTCGTCCCGGGTGGGGTCTTCCTGGGCGTCGTCGCCTTCTACGTCATCCGCTTGCTGCTGCCGGCCGGCTGACGCCGAGCTTCCGCGGCGTCCTCCGATTCACATCGTTTTCGCACGAAGACACGAAGGAGCGAAGCGTCCGACGTAGCGGTTGACGATCCGGTGAATGCCGCTCTTCATCGTTGCATCGCCGAAATTGAGCAGGAAACCCAACCGCAAGTCCAGCAATCGGATGTAGGTATGCACCTGCTTCCAGTGCGCCGGCACGAACGTCTCGACGGATTTGATCTCGACGACGATCAGGCCCTCCACCAGCAGGTCGAGCCGAAACGCTTCGTTGAACTGGACGCCGTCGATAACCACGTCAACAGGCCGCTGACGCTCCACCGTGAGCCCTCGGCGCTCGAGCTCCCGGGCAAGAAGGACCTCGTACACGGATTCCAGAAGGCCCGGCCCGGTTCGCTTGTGCACCTTGACGGCAGCATCGACGATCTCGCGTGCAACCGTCTCGATCCGGTCCATTCGGGTCTTCCCTCCTTCGTTGCTTCGTGCGAAAACGATGGGAGGTGGCCAAGGGCGCTGCCATAGGCCGGTGAGCCAGAAGCCGTGCCGGATAGGCCGTGACGGTGTAGTATCTGCCATGCCCAAGATGAACCGACCCCACCCCTCCCGGCGCGACGCCGGCGCCACGCTCTTCTCGGCGGCATCCGCCCGCGCGACGCAGCCGCTGGCGGCGCGCATGCGGCCGCGCTCGCTCTCCGAGTTCGTGGGCCAGGAGCACATCCTCGGGGAAGGCAAGGCGCTGCGCGTGGCCATCGAGCGCGGCAACGTCAGCTCGATCATCCTCTGGGGGCCGCCGGGCAGCGGGAAGACCACGCTCGGCCACGTGATCGCGGAAACGGCGGAGCGTGTGTTCGTGCCCTTCAGCGCCGTGAGCGAGGGCGTGCCGCGCATCCGCCAGATCGCCGACGAGGCCCGGGAGCGCCTGGCGACGGGCGGCCGCGGCTCCATCCTCTTCATCGACGAGATCCATCGCCTGAACAAGTCGCAGCAGGACTCGCTGCTGCCGCACGTGGAGCAGGGCGTCTTCACCCTGGTGGGCGCCACCACCGAGGCGCCCAGCTTCGAGATCAACGGCGCGCTGCTCTCGCGCTGCCGCGTCTTCGTGCTCAATCCCCTGTCGGGCGACGACATCCTGTCGCTGCTCCGGCGATCCCTCGGGGATGCCGAGCGCGGGCTGGCTGCCCTGAGGCTGGAGGTGGACGAGGACGCGCTCCGGCTCATGGCCGATGAAGCCGACGGCGACGCCCGGCGCGGGCTCACGGTCCTGGAGGCCTCCGCCGATGCCGTGGGAGAGGGCGGGCACGTGACGGTGGACGTCGCCCGGGAGGCCATGCAGCTCCGCTTCGCGCGCTACGACAAGTCGGGCGAGGAGCACTTCAACCTGCTCTCGGCCTATCACAAGTCGCTGCGCGGCAGCGATCCGCAGGGTGCGCTCTACTGGATGGCCCGCATGATCGACGCGGGCGAGGACCCCATGGTGCTGTTCCGGCGGGGCATTGCCATGGCGGCGGAGGACATCGGCACGGCCGACCCGCAGGCGCTCATGCTGGCGGTCGCCGCCCGCGACGCCTTCCACATGCTGGGCGAGCCCGAGGGCTACCTGCCGCTGGCCCAGATGACCGTGTACCTGGCCACCGCCCCCAAATCGAATGCCTCCGCCCGCGGCCTCTGGTCCTCCATGGCCGCCGCCAAGGAGACGCCCGCCGCGCCGGTCCCGCTCCACATCCGCAACGCCCCCACGAAGATGCATAAGGAGCTGGGCTACCACACCGGCTACAAGTACGCCCACGAGTTCGAGGGCGCCTACGTGCCCCAGGACTACCTGCCCGATCAGCTGAGCGACGCCGTCTTCTACGAGCCGGGCGACCTCGGCTTCGAACGCAAGATCCGGGAGCGGATGGAGTACTGGCGGAAGGTCCGGGAGGAAGCGGGGGCCGAGGGCGCGGACGACGCCGGGTGAGCCGCCGGGGCTCGCGCGGGGCACGGAACGGCAATCTCACGCGGAGCCGCGGAGCACGCGGAGCTGGTGGCACCGCCGGACGAGTGGCGGCTGCCGGCTTTCCTTTTGTAGTTAACTGAAAAAGATCAGTTCTCTGCGTTCTCTGCGGCTCCGCGTGAGCCGATGGTGCTCAGCGCGACGGAATGCGCTTGACCGCGAGCAGCAGCAGGGCCTCGTCCAGGTCGGCCTCGCCCGTCACGGTCACCCTGACCATGCGTCCCTCGGGGTATTTCTTCGAGCCGCGCAGCTCGTCCTTGATCGCCTCACTCGAAGGCCCGGCCAGCACCTCGTCGTAGGCCCGGTCGCCGAAGACGAACGCCACGACGAACGCCCCTTCCTGTGGCCTGATGAAGCACAGGTTACGCTTCTTCTCGAAAAGCTTGAGTGACCAGCCGTACTTCTGCCCGTAGTATTTCCATTCGGGCGTGAAGGGGCCGCTCTCGAGGAGCGCGCGATAAAGGGGGAAGGCCGGTCCGAGCAGGGTCTCGGTCTCCTGCTCCTGCGGCGGCTCGGGGCGGCCCACGGGTGCCGTCTTCGGCATGGCTAGCCTCTCCGTGAGGGTGGCGGGCGACAGGGCGAATGAAGCGCACCGCTGGCGCCGGCGCAAGGCCGATCATGCGCCCACGGCGGACACGAGCGGGGTGGTTTGCGCGTGACGGAACATTGCCCGCCGCAATGCAGGTATATTGCCGCACTGCAGGACGTGGCCGACCCGCTGAAGGGGGGCAGACGCATGCGGTCCTCGCCGGTGGCACTCTGCAATCGATCGAAATCCACATTCCTGATGGACCTGATCCCCGCGCTCTGCATCTGCGCTGCCGTCTCGGCGACGCTCGCGCCGGCGGCGCTGGCGCAGAAGCCGTCGCCGCGCCAGGCCGCGCCGCGCCCGGCGCAGCTGCCGGCGGCGCTGCGGGACTC
>JADGQX010000291.1 GCA_017881445.1 Gemmatimonadota bacterium
GTGTTCCCCGCCGCGTCCGAGGGCGGGCCCATGTCGTTCTGGGCGGGCCGATTGAAGGCGAAGCTCGAAAGGATGGACGCGTAGCCGTATGGCTGGGCCAGCATCCACACGTTAGCCAGGCGGAAGACCTGCCCGTCGCGATAGCTGATGCCGCCCTGGTGCTGCGTGTCGTGGTTCTGCAGGAAAGCGACCGCCTTGTCCGACGGGATCAGCCCCCACGCTTGCGCCGAGAACTGCCCGCCCGGCGGCCCGTTCGGGTTGAGCTGCGAGATGTGCTCGCCGTTGACCCCGAGGAACTTGTTGCCCACACCCGTGAAGGTGAACTCGGTGATGTCCGCCGCCCCGCCGGAGCTGTAGGCCTCCCCGAAGAAATCGTGGGGCCCCAATGCCTCGCCCGCACCCGTGGAGATCTCGAGGAAGTAGTACGGGATCGCCCGCGACTCCGCCTTCATGGTGGAGTCCACGATGCCGAAGATCTGGTCTTCCTCCACTTGCTGGATGTGCTTGGCCGCGTCGATGCGGAAGCCCGCGACGCCCATGCGGGCGAGGGCGATGAGGTAGCCGGCGATCTTCTGCCGCACCGAGGCCAGCCCCGTGTTCAGGTCCGGCAGACTCAGCAGCTCGCAGTCCTGGACGTTGGCGGCGTTGGTGTAGTCGGTGAGCGCGCAGGGCGCGTGGAAGTCGTTCACCGTGTATAGCCCCGGGTAGTCGTACTTCGAGTAGGCCGTCCCGTTGCTGCCCACGCCGGGGCTGGGGAAGTTGGTCATGTGGTTGATGACCGCATCGACGTAGATGCCGACCCCGGCCGCCTTGCAGCGCTGGATCATGTCCCGGAACTCGGGCCCCGTCCCGGAGCGGCTACGCTCCACGCTGTAGCTCACCGGCTGATAGCGCTCGCTCCAGTCGTGGTTGGGCGTGATGCTGTGCTCCTGCGGCGGCGACACCTGCACGGCCGCGAAGCCGGCGGGGCCGAGGACGGTCTCGCATTCGCTGGCGATGTCCGTCCACTTCCAGTCGAACAGGTGCACGAAGACGTCGCCCGCCGCGGCGTGCCCGCTGGGACGGTAGGTCTCCGGCAGGGTGGGCCGGCCTGGGGGCGGGCCGCCCACGACCGGTCCGCTCGGCTCCGAGCCGCCGCCGCAGGCGCCGGAGCAGAGAACCAGGACCAGCAGGGCGGCGGCGGGGGTGCGGCAGCGATCAAGCATGCATCGGATCATCAGTTGGGGAGCCAGTGCTTTCGATGCTTATGCTAAGCCTTCGAGGCGACGGCGTCCACGCCCCCGGCTCCGGGGATTGGCCGCCGGGGTGCGCCGTGCTAGCCTGACGAGCACCGATGACGCTCAACCGGAGTGCGTGATGGCCCGTGCCCGGCTCGCCCCTCGACCGTTCTCGTGGCTGCTGGCGTTCTACGCTACCCTCGCCGGCTGCGCGACCGCGGCCCGGCATTCCCCCACGGTTCCACCGCCGCAGGATGTGCCCATGCGCCTGTTGGCCATCCCGGTCAGCGCCGCCGAGAACCGGCCCGTGTCGTTCACGAACAAGCGCTCCGCCTACTACTACACGCAGACGCATCGCAACGACAATCCGGAGCACGCCTGGTTCCGCGGGCTGAACATCGCCGGGCGGCGCGTCTTCAACGACTACCAGGTCCTGGTCGGGGGCGCGCCGCTCGACCCGGCAGGCGCGCGGGTGCTGGTCCGGCCGGACGCGCTGATCCGCACGTATCTGCAAGGCGTGACGGAGACGCTGCGACTCTTCGACGACAGGGACGTAGTGGAGGTTGCGATTACCGGCTCGCGGGGGCCGGTCCAGCTGCGGCTGTCAGGCGACCAGCTCCGCCCGGCGGCCGCAGGAGACGACGTCGCCTGGTACGCATCGTCGAGTGACGCGGATGCCGGCGTTGCCGATACCGTTGCGGTGGGCCGGAGCGGGGATCGCTTCTTCATCGTGGTCGCCGCGTCCCGGCAGGCCGCGCTTTCCCTCTTGCGCGAGGCGGCCGCGCACGCGCGGGAGTGGGAATCGGAGCGCCGCGCCCGCCTCGAGGGCCTCCTGACCGGCGAGCACTACCTGTGGACCGACGACCCCGCGCTCACGGAGGCGCTGCGCTGGATCACCCTCACCACGGACGAGCTGGTCACGCGTCAGCGCGGCGATGGCATCTATGCCGGGCTGCCCTGGTTCAACGAGTACTGGGGCCGGGACAGCTTCATCTCGCTGGCCGGTGCCACGCTCGTTACGGGCCACTTCGAGCAGGCGCGCGCCATCCTCGTGTCCTTCGCCAGCTTCCAGGACCTGGACCCGGGCTCACCCTTTTACGGGCGGCTGCCCAACATCGTGAAGCCGGGAAGCATCGACTACCACACCACCGACGGCACGCCCCGCTGGGTCATCGCCCTGCGGGAGTATGTCCGCTATTCCGGCGACCGCTCCATCATCCGCGAGCTGTACCCGAACGTGGTCGCGAGCATCCAGGGGTCGTTCGCCCACTGGACCGACAGCGCGGGCTACCTGGTGCACGCCGACAACGAGACCTGGATGGACGCGCGGCGCGAGTCGGACCACGCCGCCTACTCGCCGCGCGGCAACCGCGCCAACGACATCCAGGCGCTCTGGTACGAGCAGCTCCGCGTGGGTGCCGAATTCGCCGCCACCGTGGGCGACACGGCGGCCGCCGGGCGCTGGACGGCCGCCGCCGACCGGCTGCGCCAGCGCTTCGCCCGCGACTTCCTGGACGCGGCGACCGGCCGGATCGCCGACCGGCTCGAGGCGGACGGCGCGCCCGACTTCACGCTCCGGCCCAACCTCCTGTTCGCGCTCGACCTGGTGCAGGACCGGCAGGCGGCGGCCCGGGCGACGCGCACGGCCTGGGAGGCGCTGGTCTATCCGTGGGGCGTGGCGACGCTCGACCAGGCCCATCCCTTCTTCCACCCCTACCACCTGGCCTGGGAGCACTACCACAAGGACGAGGCCTACCACAACGGCACGGTCTGGCCCTGGCTCAACGGCATCGCCATGCAGCGCATGATCGAGGATGGGCAGACGGAGCTCGCCTGGCGGCTGTTCCAGGAAATGAACGAGTTGGCGCTGCGCCGCGGCGTGGTGGGCGGCCTCACCGAGACGATGGACGCCTACCCGCATCCGGGCGAGAGCCGGCCGCGCCTGACCGGGGCCTTCCTGCAGGCGTGGTCCAACGCCGAGCACCTCCGGGTCTGGTACCAGTACTTCCTGGGCGTGCGCCCGGACATGCTGAGCGGCCGGGTCATCCTCGCGCCGCGACTCCCGGCCGGCCTCCACCTCGTGGAGTTCAGCGCTCGCATCGGCGCGGGGTCGATCCACGCCGCCTTCGACACCGTCGCCGGCGGGCGACGCTACGTCTACCGGCTTGCCGGCCAGCCCGCCACTCTCACGCTCGACATCGCACCGTTCGCGATCCGGGACTTCGCGGCTTCCGCGGGCGACGTCCTGGTGGCCGAGATCCGGCCCGACGGGCTGCACGCACGCCTCGAGTCGGGATCAGGCGTCACCAGGGACAGCGTCGTCCTGCCCGTGTCCGCCGAGCGCCGGGCGCGGCAGGCGGCGCTGGACACGATCCTGGCCGGGACGCGCTTCGCGCAGCCAGGACAGGCCGAGTCGCATCCTGTCATGAAGCAGGTCTATCGGCGCGACCGATAAGGAGTTCGCCCGCCTGGCGAGGTCCACGCTTCGTGGCAGTGGAGGGCATCGTCGAGCCTGGTCACAGGGCTCGCTCCTGCGACGGTCCGCAGGCGCCGACCGTCCGTATGACTATGGCGTTCGGCCCTGTCGCTCCATATCGATGGGGCGCGTTCGATTTCCCCCTCGATATTCAGGCACGCGGAGGCTCAGGTGGGCACTTCGGTGGCCGGCGTCGTTGCGGAGCTGATGACAGATCCCGCGGACCTGCACGCGGAGTGTGAGGCGCTACTCGCCGCGGGCGATTCCGCCGTGCAGGAGATCGAGGACGCCGTGCTGCGATGTGCCGCCGGAACCATGCCCGGCCCGTGGTGGCAGGGCGCACCCAAGCTGTGTCGGCTGCTCGGGCAGATCGGCACGCCTGCAGCGGAGCGAGCGCTGCTGAGGATCCTCAACACCGACAGTCGCGTGGTGGAGTTCGACCGCGTCCGGGCGGCCGCGGCCGAGCATCTGCGCTACTTCGCCGGTCCCTCCCTCGTAGAGGCGCTGGTGGCGGCCGCCCAGCAGCCGCATGCCCCGGTGCTGGCCATCAAGGCGGTGCTGGAGGTCAGCGGGGGGAAGCTGCCCGTGACCCCCGCCCTGGTCATCGCTGAGGCCGCCGCGAAGCAGCCGGCCGACGCTGTGCCCTACCTTCTGCAGCACGCGCTGGAGGTGGAGGCGTGGCCGGCGGAGAATCGCTGCGGCTACTACTGCCTGCTCGGGAGCAAGATGGAGCGCTGGCGCGGCACTCCTGCAGCCCTGCCGTACTTCGCGGCGTCGCTGGCCTCCGATCCCCAGCCGGACGACGCCGCCTGGCTGGCCTTTCCACGGGCGCCGCGAACGCCGGAGTCCGCGCGCCGGCTCGCGCGCCGCTACCCGCTGGCCGCCCCGGCGCGTGCTCCCGCCGCCCCGTCCACGCTCCTGGCGTTGCGAATCACTCTCGCCGCCGCGTTTACCGGATACTGGTGCACCGCGATCGTGGTGTCGAACCAAAGCGCGGCAAAGGGTCTGCTCTTGCTGGTGTTCTGGCTGGCCGTGATCGTGGTCTCGTACCGGCTAGCGGCGCAGCTCGGCCGGAACAGCGTGGCTTGGACGCTCTCGATGCTGGCCTTCGCCATCCCGTCGGTGGTGCTTGTCTTCCTCCCCCCGGAGCGCGCCAGGACGCAGGCGCCCTGACCGGCGGTGGAGGAGGCGGCCCCCCAGCTGCGGCGCTGAGGCGCGCCCACCTGGCGTCGAAATCGGTTCATGCACGGACACGCGGGGACCTCTTTGGGGGAACACCTCGATGGATGAACGCCGCCGCCGCGAGCTGGTGTATGCCGTGCACCCACTGCCGAGCACGTCTTCTCGGCAGAAAGGAGCCGAGCGTCAGTAGGGACGCTCAGCTCCTTTTGGTCTGCGGTTTCAGCCGCCTAAATCGTTATGT
>JADGQX010000292.1 GCA_017881445.1 Gemmatimonadota bacterium
CAGTTCCTGATCGAGGCGCTCGTGCTCTGCACCGCCGGCGGCGCCATCGGGCTGGCCGTGGGCATCGGCGCCGCCCACATCATGCACTCGGTCGCCCAGTGGAACACTGCGGTGGCGCCCAGCGCCGTCGTCCTGGCGCTGGTGTTCTCGTCCGTGGTCGGCCTGTTCTTCGGCATCTGGCCGGCCCGGCGCGCGGCGAGCCTGGACCCGATCGTGGCACTCAGATACGAGTAGTCCGCGGTTAGCCGGCTGACCCACAGATCCCGGGCGTCGAATCGGCGCCCGGGATCTTTTTCACCACGGAGGACACGGAGGACACGGAGGCTGCACAGAGGCATTCGCGGCGGGGGCAGCATCCGGCATCCGACGGACCACGTCATTTGTTGTCATTGGGCTGCCGGGCGGCTGAACCCGTCCGGTTGTCCGCGGCGGCCTGGAGGTGCCGTCGTGGTGTTGCCGTTGAACCAATAGATCCGTTCTCGGCGCCTCCGGCGTCCTCGGCGGTGAAATCGCCTTTGTCGTTCACGCGGGTGGCCGGGATGCCGGGGTTGTCGGGGTTGGTGAGCGCTGGTATTCTACCGGGTCTCTTCGACTTGCGTCGCCGGGCGGCGCGGCCGCAGCAAATATCCCCGACAGAGCGGGACGTCCAGTCAATGCGCCTCACGGTGCGCGATGCCGCGACCCTTCTGCACGTCACTGAAGGTGAGATCCTGGGCGGGATCCGGGACGGTAGTCTGCCCGCCCACCGTTCGCGCGAGCGCTACATGCTCAACGGCGTGGAGCTGCTGGAGTGGGCGGGACTGCGCGGAATGGCGCTGAGCGCGGAGATGCTGGACGCACTGGACGTGAGCGGCTCGCTCACGCTGGCGGGCGCGCTCGCCGAGGGGGGCGTGCACCACGAGGTGCCGGGCACGGACGTGGAGTCGGTGCTGCGGGCGGCGGTCGAGCGGCTGCCGCTGGAGCCGGGGGCGGACCGGGAGTACCTGGTCCAGGCACTGCTGGCGCGGGAGCAGATGGGCTCGACCGCCGTGGGCCGCGGTATCGCCATCCCCCACGTGCGCCGCCCGCTGGTGCTGGACGTGCCGCGGGCCGCGGTCTCGCTCTGCCTGCTGGCTGCGCCCGTGGAGTACGGCGCGCCCGATGGCGAGCCAGTGCGCGCCTTCTTCCTGATCGTGAGCCCCACGGTGCGCTCGCACCTGCACCTGCTGGCGCGCCTCGCCCACGTGCTGCACGACGCCGAGCTGCACAAGCTGGTCGGCGACGCCGCGCCCGCGGCGGCCATCGTGGACCGCATCCGCCTGCTGGAGGACCGGATCGCCTCCGCCGGGGGAGAAGCGTGATCCTCTTCCTGGCCGCCCTGGGGGTGCTGCTGGCGGGGGGGCTGGGCGCGGCGCTGGCCGGGCGGCGCGCGGCGCTGGCCACGGCGTTGGGCGCGGGCGGCGCGCTGCTGGGGGGCGGGCTGGGCGCGGCGGCGGCGCTGGCGGGGATCCTGGAACGCAGCTCCACCACGCTGTCCGTCGGCTGGGGCGCGCCCTTCGGCACCATCGAGCTGAACATCGATGTGCTGAGCGCGGTCTTCCTGCTGCCGACGTTCCTGGTCCCGGCCCTGGCCGCGATCTACGGCGCCGGCTACCTGCAGCACTGGCGGCACACGCGCTCGCTGGGTGGTGCCTGGTTCGCCTACGACGTGCTGGTGGCGTCCATGGCGCTGGTGCTGGCCGCCCGCGGCACCCTGGTCTTCCTGGTGGCGTGGGAGGTCATGGCCCTCGCCTCCTTCCTGCTGGTGACCTTCGAGCACGAGCGGCTGGAGGTGCGGCGCGCGGGCTGGATCTACCTCGTCGCCACCCATCTGGGCACGGCCGCGCTGCTCGTGTTCTTTCTGCTGCTGGGCGGGGCGGGCGGCGATTTCCGCACGCCCATTTCCGGCCAGGGCGCCTCCGCCGTGCTGCCTGGCGCGCTGTTCCTGCTGGCGCTGGTCGGCTTCGGCACCAAGGCGGGGCTGGCGCCGCTGCACGTCTGGCTGCCGGAAGCCCACCCGGTGGCGCCCAGCCACGTATCCGCGGTCATGTCCGGCGTCATGATCGAGACGGGGATCTACGGCATCCTGCGGGCGACGCTGCTGCTGGGGCCGCCGCCCTGGTGGTGGGGCGCCTGCCTCCTCGGGATCGGTGTCGTGAGCACGCTGGTGGGCGTGCTGCTGGCCCTGGCGCAACAGGACCTCAAGCGACTGCTCGCGTACTCCAGCGTGGAGCACGTGGGCATCATGGCCATGGGGGGCGGCCTGGGGCTGCTGGGCGTGGCCGGCGGCAACACGCTGGTGGCGCTGCTGGGCTTCAGCGCGGCGCTGCTGCACATGCTCAACCACTCGCTCTTCAAGGCGCTGCTCTTCCTGGCCGCCGGCGCGGTCAAGCACGCCACGGGCACGCTGGCACTGGACCGGCTGGGCGGACTGCTGCGGCGCATGCGCGACACGGGCGCGGTCATGCTGGCGGGCACGCTGGGGGCCGCCGCGCTGCCCCCGCTGAACGGCTTCGCGGGGGAGCTGCTGCTCTTCGCGGCGGCGCTGGCGGCGGCGGCGAACGCGCCGCTTGAGCTGGCGGGGCCGGGCACGCTGGTGCTGATCACCCTGGGGCTGGCGGGCGCACTGGCCGCCGCCGCCGGGGTCAAGGCGTTCGGCGCGGTCTTCCTGGGCCAGCCCCGGGGGCCGGAGGCGCTGGCGGCGCGCGAGGTGAAGTCGCCCATGCGCGTGCCCATGCACCTGCTGGCGGCCGGCTGCGTGGCGCTCGGCCTCTTCCCCGCCCTGGGACTGGTGCTGGTGGCCCGGGCGGCGGTGGTGCTGGCCGACGGCGCGGGGCCGGGGATGATGGTCGCCGTGGACGCGGCGCTGGGGCTCGCGCGCCGGGCCGGGTACGCGGCGCTGGCGCTGCTGGTGCTGGCCTCGCTGGTGGCGCTGCTGCGCCGGCTGCTGCTGCGGGGCCGCAGCGTGGGCGCGGCCGACACCTGGGCCTGCGGCTACGAGGGGGCGGTGCCCCGGGCCCAGTACACGGGCTCCTCGCTGGTCCAGCCCGCGGTGGCCTTCTTCAAGCCCGTGCTGACCAGCACCCGCCCGGCGGTGGTGCCGCCCACGGGGTTCCACCCCGCCGCCGCCTCCTTCCGCGCCGACACGCCGGACGTGTTCCGCCACGGCTTCTGGCAGCCGGTGTTCCGCCGGCTGGCCGGCTGGCTGGAGCGGCCGCGGGCGCTGCAGCACGGCAGCACGCACCTGTACCTGCTCTACATCTTCGTGACCCTGCTGGCGCTGCTGGCCTACATGCGGGGGTGGTCGAGATGAGCGGGAGGGAAGGGGCGGGATACCTGCCGGTGCTGCCGGCCTGCATGCCGGGGTGGACGAGATGAGCGCCATGGGACTGGCGGCCTACGCCCTGGCCCTGGTGCTCGCGCCGCTGCTGCCGGGCGTGGTGGGCCGGACGCGCGCCCTCATGGCGGGGCGGCAGGGTGCTCCGCTGCTGCAGCTCTATCGCGACCTGGGCCGGCTGCTGCGCAAGGGCGCCGTCTACAGCCGCCAGAGCACGCTGATCTTCCGCGCGGGGCCGGTGGTGCTGCTGGCGGCGGTGGCGCTGGCGCTGCTGCTGGTGCCTCCGGGGGGGGGCGCGCGGGCGGCGGTGGCCTTCCCGGCGGACCTGGTGGTGTTCGTGGCGCTGCTGGCGCTCGCGCGCTTCGCCACGGTGCTGGCGGCGCTGGACACGGGCTCGAGCCTCGAAGGGATGGGCGCCAGCCGGGAGCTGTTCTTCGCCGCCCTGACCGAGCCGGCGCTGCTGCTGGCGCTGGTGGTGGTGGCGCGGGCCAGCGGGCACGTCAGCCTGAGCGCCATGCTGGGCGGCGAGCTGCCGGCGGCCTGGGCGCGGCACGGCGTCGCCCTGGGGCTGGCCGCGCTGGCGCTGTTTGTGGCGGTGCTGGCCGAGAACGCGCGCGTGCCGGTGGACGACCCCGCGACGCACCTGGAGCTGACCATGATCCACGAGGTCATGGTGCTGGACCACTCGGGGCCGGACCTGGCCCTCATTGAGTACGCCGCCGCGCTGAAGCTCTGGGCCACGTCTGCGCTGGTGGCGTCGCTGGTGGTGCCCGTCCGCGCCGATGCGGCCTGGCTCACGGCGCTGGTGGCGACGGCGGGCGTGCTGGGCGTGGCGGTGGCGATCGGAATGGTGGAATCGGCCATGGCGCGGCTGCGGCTGGAGCGGGTGCCCCAGCTGCTGGTGGGCGCGGGGGTGCTGGCGGCCTTCGCCCTGGTGCTGGTGGTGGCGGGATGACGAGCGCGACCAGCATCTGCCTGATCCTGGTGGTGCTGCTGTCCGTGGGCGTGCTGTCGGCGACGCGGCTGGCCACGTCCATCCGGCTGGTGGCCGCGCAGGGCGTGGTGCTGGGCATCCTGCCGCCCCTGGTGCTGGGCGGCCGGGTGGGGCTGCACGTGGTGGCGTTCGCGGCGGGGGCCATCGCCATCAAGGCGGTGCTCATGCCCTGGCTGCTGCTGCGGGCCATGCGCGAGGCCGAGGTGCGGCGGGAGGCGGAGCCATTCATCGGCTTCAGCGCGTCGCTGCTGCTGGCGGGACTGCTGGCGGGCGCGGCCTTCCTGCTGGCGGACGAGCTGCCCATCCCCGCGCCGGACGCGCCCCTGCTGGTGGGCTCCGCGCTGGCCACGCTGGCCATTGGCGCGCTGGTCATGGTCTCGCGCAAGAAGGCGGTGACGCAGGTGCTGGGCTACCTGCTGGTGGAGAACGGCATCTTCCTCTTCGGCCAGACCGTGGCCGGGGGCATGCCCACGCTCGTGGAGCTGGGCATCCTGCTGGACGTGCTGGTGGGCGTCTTCGTCATGGGCATCGCCATCTTCCACATCAACCGGGAGTTCGACCACATGAGCGTCCCCGAGCTCAAGGCGCTCAGGGACTGATGTCGCTGCTCGCCCTGGTCCTGTTCCCGACCCTGCTCGGGCTGCTGGCGCTGATGGCGCCGGCCGCCGGCGCCCGGCGCACGCTGCTGGTGGGTGGCGCCCTGCTGCAGTCGGCGCTGGTGGCGGCCGTGCTGGCCGGCGCCGCGGG
>JADGQX010000015.1 GCA_017881445.1 Gemmatimonadota bacterium
GCGCTCAATGGCGCGCTGTTCGCGCCGCGGCCTGTCCCCGCGGCGGCGGCGGAGGGCGATCCCGCCCGGCCCGGCGCCGCCGTGCGTCTGGGCTGCGCGGAACGGTCCGGCGGCTCGCTGGCGCTCTTCCCGCACGGCGGGCTGGCCCTGGCGCGCGCGGGCTCACTCCGGCTGCTGGCGACCTTCGGGCGGGTGGCGGCGGAGGGAACCGGCGGGCACCAGCACAACGACCTGCTGGCCTTCGAGCTGTCCTGGCGCGGGCAGCCGTTCGTGGTGGATGCCGGGAGCTACGTCTACACCTCGTTGCCGGAGCTGCGCAACGCCTTCCGGCGCACCGCCGCGCACAGCACGATCGCCGTCGCGGGGCGCGAGCAGCGCCAGTGGCCGCCGGACAGGATCAGCGTCTTCCTGGTGACGCGGGACGCCGAGGTGACGACGCGGATCATGGAGCCGGGTCGCCTGCAGCTGGAGTGTCGCTATCCGGGGGTGGTCCACCGCCGGGAATGGCGCTGGACCGCGTCGCGCCTGGAGATCACGGACCAGGTGGAGGCGGATGCGCCCGCGTCGCTGGTGCTGAACCTTGCGGCAGGCGTGCAGGTGGAGACGCCCCCGCGGCCCGAGGGCGACGGCGTCGCCTGCGGGCTGCGATCGGGCAGCGTGCGCGCGCGGGTGGTCATCGGCGCCGTCTCCGGGGCGGAAGTCGTGCCGGGCGTCTACTCTGCCGGCTACGGGCGGCGGCTGCCGAACCTGTCGCTGGTGGCGCCATTGGAGGGTGGGCGCTGCGAGGTGAGCATCGAGTTCGAGGGGGTGACCGGGGTGGAGGTGGAGGTGCCGGAGCATGCGCCGGGAGTGGGGGAGGGGGAGGGGGAGGGGAAGCATGACTGAGCGCAGGCCGTTCCTGGCGCTGGACACCTCGTCGCCGGTGGGGAGCGTGGCCGTCGGGCGCGGCGACCGGTTGCTGGCGGAGGTGGTGATGGGCGTAGGCGTGCGCCACGCCGAGGCGCTCATGCCCGCCATCGACTTCGCGCTGCAGCGCGCGGCGCTGACGCCGGCGCAGCTCGGGGGCGTGGTGGTGGCCGGCGGTCCCGGCTCGTTCACCGGCGTGCGCATTGCCGGCGCCGCGGCCAAGGGTCTGGTCCGCGCGCTGGATCTGCCGCTCTACGCCTACTCGGGGCTGCTGGCGCTGGCGGCGGGCGCCGCCGCCGAGGAGCGGCCGGTCTGCGCCCTGTTCGACGCCCGGCGGGAGGAGGTCTATGCCGCCGCCTACGCCTTCGGCGGCGGCGCCCCCCGCACGCTCATGGAGCCGGCGCCGCGCCCGCTGGAGGAGGTGCTGGCGGCGCTGGCCGCGGAGCACCCGCTCTTCCTGGGAGATGGCGCCCTCAAGCACCGGGAGCGGATCGTGGCGGCCGGCGGGCGCGTTGCTCCCGCCCATCTGGCGGTCGTCCGGGCGGCATCGCTACTGTGGCTGGTGGACGTCGATCCCTCCGGTCGCGTGGAGGATGCGGCGGCGTGGGAGCCGGCCTACCTGCGACCTTCCGGCGCGGAGCGCATGGCGTGCGGCTGATGGAAGAGGTCACGATCCGGCGCATGGAGGGGCACGACCTCGGCCGGGTCATGGACATCGAGCGCCGGTCCTACTCCATGCCCTGGACCGAGGCGACGTTCCGCGGCCTGTTTCGCCGCACGGACGCGGACCTCTTCGTGGCCGAGACGCTGGAGCTGGAAGTCACCGCCTACGCCGTCTTCTGGGCCGTGCTGGACCAGGGCGAGCTGGGCAACGTGGCCGTGGCGCCGGAGTGGCGCGGCCGCGGCATCTCGCGGCGGCTGCTGGACGCCGTGGTGCGCCGCGCCCGCGAGCGCGGGGTGCGCGAGCTGTTCCTCGAGGTCCGCGTATCGAACAACACGGCCCGTCAACTGTATCAGAGTTATGGATTCCGCGAGGTCGGGCGCCGGCGCAACTACTACATGGAGCCCGTGGAGGATGCGCTGGTGATGCGCAAGGACCTGGACCCCGATCGGCCCGAGAGCACTTCCCTGGATTGAGAGCCGTCGATGTCGACCTTTCCCGAGTACCGCCCGCGCCGGCTGCGGCGCACCGAAACGCTGCGGCGCCTGGTCCGTGAGACCACCGTCTCCGTGGACGACCTGATCCTGCCGCTGTTCGCCGCCCCCGGCCAGAAGTTCCGCAAGCCCATCAGCTCCATGCCGGGCGTGGCCCAGACCTCCGTGGACGAGCTGCTGCGCGACGCCGCCGAGGCAGCGGAGCTGGGAGTCCCGGCCATCATCCTCTTCGGCCTGCCCGAATACAAGGACGAGACGGGCTCGTCGGGGGAGGACCCCAAGGGTCCGGTGCAGCGGGCGATCGCGGCCGTGAAGAAGGAGATCCCCGACCTCGTGGTCATGACCGACGTGTGCATGTGCGAGTACACCTCGCACGGGCACTGCGGCGTGGTCCGCGACGGCTACGTCCAGAACGACGAGACCCTGGAGCTGCTCGCGCGCCAGGCGCTGTCGCACGCCCAGGCCGGCGCCGACATCGTCGCTCCCAGCGACATGATGGACGGGCGCGTCGCCGCCATCCGCCACGCGCTCGACGACGAGGGCTTCAGCAACGTCGCCATCCTGGCGTACGCGGCCAAGTTCGCGTCCGCGTTCTACGGTCCCTTCCGCGAGGCGGCCGAGAGCACGCCCCAGTTCGGCGACCGGCGCTCGTACCAGATGGACCCCGCCAACGGCGACGAGGCCATGCGCGAGGTGTTCCTGGATATCGAGGAGGGCGCGGACATCATCATGGTCAAGCCGGCCCAGACCTACCTCGACCTGGTCTACCGCGTGAAGCAGGAGACCGGCTACCCCGTGGCCGCGTACCACGTCTCGGGCGAGTACTCCATGATCATGGCCGCCGCGGAGCGCGGCTGGCTCGATGGCGACCGCGCCATGGAGGAGGCGTTGACCTCCATCAAGCGCGCCGGCGCCGACATGATCCTGACGTACTGGGCCCGGCAGTTCGCGAAGAAGCGGCGGAAGTAGTGTTTCGCGGGCACCCGATGCCCCGAAATGCCGCAAGCGCAAGCGCATGCGTTCACGTGCACGTGAGCCGGAGGCGCGCTCGCCCGCCGGAGGTCACCGGAGCGGCCAACCGGCCGTGCACGTGAACGTGCCCGCTTGCGCTTGCGGGTTTTGACTCGATGCGGTGGGCCGTTTCCCCACCTGCCGTCCGGGCTTATTCGATTGACTCTCCCGAAGATGCGCCCTACTTTGGGATATCCTCCCCGGGGTGGATCGCACCCCTTCCGAAGGAGAGCCCCCGTGAGCGTGAGGGTTGGAACCTTGAGGCAGAGGCTCCTCGCCGGCGCACTGGTGTGTGCGGCCGCCATGACGGCTGCACCCGTGCGCGCCCAGCAGCGGGAGCAGCCCCGCGTCGATACCACGGTGGTCAAGGTGCACGTGGTCAAGCGCGGCGACACGCTGTGGGACCTGTCCAACACGTACCTGGGCTCGCCCTGGATCTGGCAGCGGATCTACGAGCGGAACCGCAGCCTGATCAAGAACCCGCACTGGATCTACCCGGGGCAGAAGTTCGACATCCCGGCACTGATCCGCGCGGCGGCGGCACTCGAGGCGGAGGACGCCCTGGCGGACAGCGCGGCGCAGCACAGTCGCTTCTATCGCCGGCTGGCGGCCGTGGACACGTCGAGCGGCGGCCCTGACGACAGGGCGTGGCCCGTGGTGGAGCGGTCGGAGTATATGGCCACTCCCTGGCTGGAGGATGCGGCGTCGCTGCCGGTGGTGGGCCTGATGCTGGACCGGGTGCGGGTGGAGAGTCAGGCGGAGCGACTGGCGCAGCTCGCGATCCTGCAGGATCGGATCTACATCCGCGCGGAAGGCAATGCCGGGCCGCCCGCGGTCGGAGCCGAGATGCTGCTCGTGCGCGTGGAGCGGTGGCTGGCCCCGTACGGCAACGTGATCGAGCCGACGGCAATGCTGCGGGTGGAGCGGAGTGGGAACGGTGTTGCCGTGGCGAGCGTGATCAAGCAGTTCGGCCTGGTGCTGAAGGGACAACGCGCGCTGCCCGTGCCGGCGTTCCGGGCCCCGGCGGCGTCGCCGGCGCAGCTGGTGGAGCGGGGACCCGAGGGCACGCTCGTCGCTTTCCTGCGGGATCACCCGCTGCACACGACCGCGGACGTGGGCTTCGTCTCGCTGGGCAGCGCCGAGGGGTTGCAGCTGGGGGACGAGCTGATGGCGTTCGCGCCGGCCCGCCCGTCGCCGACCGAGGCGGGGACCGAGCTGCCGCCGGAGGACGTGGCGCGGCTGCTGGTGATGAAGGTGGGGGAGCATTCGGCGACCGTGCGCGTGTTGACCATGCGGCAGCCGTCCCTGCGGTCCGGACTGAAGGTCCGGCTGGTGGCGCGGGTGCCGTAAACCGGGGGGGAAGGCTCGTGGTCGGTAACGGGAACGGGCGTCGCGAGGCGCCCGTGTCTTTAGAATGATGATCATGGTCCTGCATGCGGCCGCGCTGCTGCTCTACGCGACGGCCGCCGGGATCCAGGTCCTCTCGCTGGCGCAGGGACAGCGGCTGGCGCCGCGGGCCGGCGACGTCGTCCTGCTGGCCGCGGTGGCGTTGCACGCCGCCGGCCTGGCCACGTTCGTCGCCACCTACCAGGAGCTGCCGCTGGTCGGCCTGGCGCCCTCGCTCTCCGCGCTGGCGCTGCTCATCGGCCTGTCGCTGCTGGCGACCACGATCCTGCGCGAGAACCGCCCGGTCGGGCTGGTGCTCCTGCCCATCGTGAGCGGGCTGCTGCTGCTGGCGCTGCTGCTCCGCATCCGGCCCGCCGGGCGCGTGCTGGCGTTCCGCGGCTGGTGGCTGGCCTTCCACGTGGTGCTCGGCTTCATCGGCTACGTGGGCCTCGCCGTCGCCTTCGCCGCCGGGCTGCTGTACCTGTTGCAGTTCCGCGAGCTGAAGGGCAAGCGCTTCGGCCGGCTCTTCCGCTTCTTTCCCTCGCTGGCGACCCTCGACCGCCTGGGCCGCTCGGGGCTGCAGATCGGGTTCCCCGCCCTGACGCTGAACCTGCTGCTCGGCTGGGCCTGGACGATCCGGTTCCGCCATACCTTCGCCTTTGCCACGCCGCAGGTCATCTGGGGCGTCATCACCTGGTGGATCTTCCTGGTCGCATTGCTGGTGGGCAGTCGCGGGGGAGCGCGGGCGCGACGGAGTGCGCTGGCCAGCGTCATCGGTTTCGCCCTCGTGGTCGCGGCCTACGTGATCCTGCGCATCGCGATCACGGGCGGCCGGCTATTCCTGTGAGCGCGAGCGGCCCGGCATGCTGAAGGTCATCGGCCTCAGCCACCACACCGCGCCGGTGGAAGTGCGCGAGCGCTTCGTGTTCGACGCCGCCGAGGGCGAGCGCGCGCTGCAGGCGGTGACGCACGGGGAAGCGGCGGAGGCGGTCCTGCTCTCCACCTGCAACCGCACGGAGCTGTACCTGGGCCTGAGCGAGGGCGCCTCCCCCGACAGCGCCGTGGAGGTCCTGGCGCAGCACGCCCGCATCTCGGTGGAGGACGCGCGCGCCTACCTCTACACCTTCGAGGAGCGCCGCGGCGTCGAGCACCTGTTCCGCGTGGTATCCAGCCTCGATTCCATGATCCTGGGCGAGCCCCAGATCCAGGGGCAGGTCAAGAACGCGTACGAACGGGCGGTCTCGGCCGGCAACGGCACGCCCGACGGCGGCCGCGTGGTCGGGCCGCTGCTCTCGCGGCTATTCCAGCACGCACTGGCCGTGGGCGGCAAGGTGCGGAGCGAGACGCACCTGGGCACGGGCGCGGCCTCCATCCCGTCCGCCGCGGTGGAGCTGGCACGCAAGATCTTCGGCCCGCTCAAGGGGCTGAACGCCCTGGTGCTGGGCGCGGGCGAGATGAGCGAGCTCTCGCTGGAGTGCCTGCTGGGCGAGGGGGCGCGCGGCACGGTGGTGGCCAGCCGGACGGAGGAGCGCGCCCGGGCGCTGGCGCGGCGGCTGGACGCGGGCTATGCCCGCTTCGAGGAGTTCCCCCGCCTGCTGCGGGACGCCAACATCGTGGTGAGCGCGACCGCCGCGCCCCACGCCATCATCACCCGGGAGCTGGTGCTGCGGGCGCTGCCGAACGGCCCCGGCCACCCGCTGCTGGTGGTGGACATCGCGCTGCCCCGGGACGTCGAGCCGGAAGTGGGGGACATCCCGAACCTCTTCGTGTACGACATCGACGACCTGCGCCAGATCGTCGATGACAACGTCGAGCGGCGGCAGAAGGAGATCCCCCGGGCCGAGCGCATCGTGGAATCGGCGGTCGAGGACTTCTGGGCCTGGCACAGCTCCCGGGACGTCGTGCCGCTGATCCGCCAGCTGAGGGGGCGGGGTGAACAGTTGCGCGCCGCGGAGCTGGAGCGCGCCATGCGTCGGCTGAAGCACCTGGCGCCCGAGGACCAGGCGGCGGTGGAGGCCTTGACGCGGCAGCTCCTGAACAAGATGCTCCACGCCCCGACGACCCGCTTGCGGGAAGCGGCGGCGAGCGGAGATGCGCTGGACGTGGCGGACGCGGCCCGTTACCTCTTCAAGCTCGACATGGAAGACCCACAGGGGAAAGGCCGGGTGGAATGAACAGGGTGCTGGTGACCGGTGGCGCAGGGTTCATCGGCAGTCACGTTGCCGAGGCGTACCTCCGGCGCGGCGACCGGGTGTGGGTGGTGGACGACCTGTCCTCGGGCCGACTGCAGAATCTGGCCGCGGGCATCGAGTTCGTGAAGATGGACATTGCCGATCCGGGCCTGGACGACCTGTTTCGCCAGGTCGGCGGCTTCGACGTGGTGAACCACCACGCCGCGCAGATCGACGTGCGCAAGTCGGTGGCGAGCCCCGCCGCCGACGCCCGCATCAACATCATCGGACTGCTCAACGTCCTGGAGTGCGCCCGCCGCCACCAGGCGGGTCGCGTGATCTTCGTGTCCTCCGGCGGCGTGGTCTACGGCGAGCCGGACGTGCGCCCCACGCCCGAGACCGCGCCCAAGGCGCCGCTCTCGCCCTACGGCGTGACCAAGCTCTCGGCCGAGTACTACCTCAACTACTACGAGCGCATCCACGCCCTGCCCTACGCGGCCGTGCGCTACTCCAACGTGTACGGCCCGCGCCAGGACCCGCACGGCGAGGCGGGCGTTGTGGCCATCTTCTGCGAGCATGTGATCGACGGCAGGCCCCTCACCATCTTCGGTGACGGCGAGCAGACGCGGGACTACGTCTTCGTGGGCGACGTCGTCGCGGCCAATCTGGCGCTCACCGACGCCGCACTGCCGCCGCCGGACGCCGTCGGCCTGGCCGGCGGCATCGACGCCCGGGCGTTCAACGTCGGGACCGGCGTCGAGACCACGGTCAACGAGCTGGCGGAGCTCACCATGGACGTGGCCGGGCGGCGGGTCGAGGTGGGCTACGGTGCCGCGCGGCCCGGCGAGCTGCGCCACTCCTCGCTGGACAACCGGCGGCTGCGTGCGCTGGGCTGGGCACCGCGCACTTCCCTGGGCGAAGGTCTGCGTCAGACCTACGAGCACATCAAGGGACAAGCCCAGGCATGATCGCGCTGCTTCAGGTCGGAGGGCGGGGGGTGGGGGCCACGGGGATGGCCGACATGATCCTGCGCGGCAACCTCTCCACGCAGATCATCCTGGTCGTCACCGCGCTCTTCTCGCTGCTCAGCTGGATCATCATCGTCTGGAAGCTGTTGCAGCTGCGGCGGGTACACCGCCAGGGGCTGCGCTTCCTGGGCGCGGTCGAGCGCACGCAGCGCCTGGAGGACGTGTACAAGTCCGTGCTGCGCCTGCCGGAGTCGCCCTACGTGGCCGTCTTCCGCCAGGGCATGAACTTCTTCAGCGAGCTGCGCCCGGGCGCGCTGCGCGAGAACGCCCCGCCCTCGGCGGGGCTGTCCGAGGCCCAGCTCCAGGCGCTGCGCCTCATGATGGAGAAGGAGCAGGAGGAGCAGGTCGAGGACATGTCCGGCGGCCTGGCCTGGCTCGCCGTCATCGGCGGCGTCTCCCCGCTGCTCGGCCTGCTGGGCACCGTCATCGGCGTCATGCACGCCTTCATCGGCATCGGTGAGGCCGGCACGGGCAGCATCAGCGCCGTGGCGCCTGGGATCGCCGAGGCGCTGATCACCACCGTAGGCGGGCTTGTGGTCGCCATTCCGGCCATCATCGCCTACAACCTGTTCGTCCGGCGGGTGAACAGCTTCGACGGTGAGCTGGAGGGCTTCGCCAGCGAGTTCATCGGGGCGCTGGCGCGGGAGGGGAGGCTCTAGCATGGCATCCCGGCGCAGGCGGCGCGGTCAGGACTTCTCCCTGATGGCCGACGTCAACATGACCAATCTGGTCGACGTCGCCCTGGTCCTGCTCATCATCTTCATGATCACCGCGCCCATCATGCAGGGAGGCGTGCAGGTGTCGCTGCCCCGGGCGGACTCGCGACCGGTCACCAACACGTCCGGCGTGACCGTGTCCGTGGTGGCCGATGGCCGCATCTACGTGGGCGACGTGCCGGTCTCCACTTTCGAGGAGTTCCGCACGCTCTACCCGCAGTACGTGCGGGGCAAAGGGTTGCGGGAGGCCTACCTGCGGGCCGACAGCACCGTGCCCTACGGCCGGGTGCTCCAGGTGCTGGGCATGATGAAGAGGCTCGATGTGGCCGAGGTGGGGCTCGTGGCGGAGCCGCGGATGGAGCGGTGATGGACGTCGCCCGCATCCTGCGCGTGAACGCCCGGCCGGGAACCCGCCCGGGTGGCGCCGCCATCGCCGCCTCGCTGCTGCTGCACACCGCCATCGCCATGGCCGCCTGGTGGTCGCTGGGGCGCGGCCCGGCGGCGCCGCGGACCGAGTTCCGCGTGTACCGCGTCAACATCGTCTCGCCGCCGCCGCAGGCCTACGGACCTCCCACGCTGGCCCCCCCCGTGGTCAATCCCTCGAAGGATGCCAGGCCCGATGCGAAGGCGGCGGCGCCGCCCGCGCCCGCCCCCGCGGCGGCCGCGAAGCTCGTGCAGAAACAGAGCGCCGCCGCGAAGAAGGCCGCCGACGCCGCCGCCAAGGGGAAGAGCAGCGCCCAGGCGCCGGCGAAGGGGTGGAAGCCGCATCCGGACGCCGCCGTCGGCGGCTCCGGCATCAACGTCCAGCTGCAGGGCGAGGAGTTCCCCTTTCCCGGCTACCTGGAGAACATCATCCTGCAGATCAGCCGCTTCTTCCGCTGGAACGGCTCCCCGGACCTGCGGGCGGAAGCGTACTTCGTCATCAACCGCGATGGCTCGGTGGGCGACATCCAGGTCACCCGCTCTTCCGGCGACATCGGCTTCGACCTGACCGTGCGCGGCGCCATCGAAGCCGTCGGGCAGCGCAAGGCGTTCGGCCGCCTTCCCAGGGGGTTCGAGGGCGACCGCCTGCCCATCAGCTTCTACTTCCAGCCGCCCAGATGAAGCGACACCACATCTTACCGCCGAGTGCGCCGAGGACGCCGAGGAACGTCAAGCCGGGCGCGCTCCGACAGCCCGGTCAACGGCAGCATCATGCAAGGCAGCGATTCTTTTTTTGGGGTTTTATCCGGCGGCCGCGGGCGCCGGGAGGTTGGTCTGGTGGCTGCGGGCGCCCGCAAGAAAAACAAATACAACAGCTTCGGACGCCCGGTGGCCAGCGGTCGGCCCGGCTCGGCGGGTGTCTCGGCGTCCTCGGCGTACTCGGCGGTAGGATGTGGTGTTTCCAGGCGTAATCGAGGGAATGGATGAACATGAGGGCGGGGACACTGGTTGCGGGGCTGCTGCTGGCGCTGGGCTCCGGCCTGGCCGCGCAGCAGGACACGACCCGGCTGCCCACCGGGGTGCGCCTCGGGCTGACTTACCAGACGCTGCAACGGGCGAGGGTCGCGGTGCGGCCCTTCGGCTCGCCCGCGGCGCAGGCCGCGCTGGCCGCGGACGTCACGGGCATCGTACGCCGGGACCTGAACTACAGCGACCGCTTCCAGATGGCGGACTTCATCCCCTCGGCGCTGGCGCAAGGCGGTGCCGTGGACTTCAAGGCCTGGAACGGCCTGGGCGTGGTCTGGCTCATCACGGGCGACGTGGTGCCCACCGGCTCCGGGCTGGCGCTGCACCTGGTGCTCTACGACGTGGTCTACGGCTCCGTGAAGCAGGCGCTGAACTTCCCGCTGCCTTCGCCCCAGTCGCCGGACTTCCGGCTGGCGGTGCACCAGGCGTCGGACATGGCCGTGCAGTGGATCACGGGGCAGCCCGGCATCGCCGCGACCCGCATCGCCTACGTGGTGGGATCGCCCCAGGGCGGCTACGCCGTGCGGGTCGTGGACTCCGATGGCGAGGGCGCGCGCACGGTGGCCGGCGCGGCGGGCCACATCACGTCGCCGGCCTGGTCGCGCGACGGTGGCCGACTGGCGTTCGCCCGGGCCACGGGCTCGCACTGGGATGTGCTCGAGCGGGACATGGCCACCGGCGCCACCCGCGTGGTGCTTTCCCGCGACGGCCTGGTCTTCACCCCCGCCTACTCGCCGGACGGCCGGCGGCTGGCCTTCTCCTCCTGGAACGGCCGGGGCACGGAGCTGCAGGACTACGACGTCGTCCAGCGCTGCTGCCTGCGCCGGCTGACGCAGGGGAACGCGGCGGACCTCTCGCCCAGCTATTCGCCCGACGGCTCGCGCCTGGCCTTCAATTCCGACCGGCTGGGCCAGCCCGCGATCTACGTCATGCCCGCCGGCGGCGGGCCGACCGATCTGCTCTCGCCCTACACCTACGGAGAGCCCGGCTACTACACGTCGCCCGCCTGGGCGCCGGCCGGGAGCCAGGTGGCCTTCCACGGCCGCTCGCGCGGCGAATTCCAGATCATGCTGGCCGATGCCTCGCGCCCCGGCGCCCCGGTCCAGCAGATCACGGCGGACGGCCGCAACGAGGATCCGAGCTGGGCGCCCGACGCCCGCCACATCGTGTTCAGCGGGGTGCGCGCGGGGGGCTCGGGACTGTATGTTATCGACGTCGCGACCGGACGGGTGCGGCCGGTGCTCACGGGCGGCCGTTACCGCGTCCCCGACTGGTCCCCGCGACTGCGGACGGGCGCTGGCGCCGGCACGCGCTGAGCGCGGGCAGGACGACTACAAAAACAGGCAAGGGAAGGAGTTCCGGCGATGGACCGACGCGTGGCGTTCGCGGTAATGGCGATGGCGATGGCGGGGGGACTGGCTGCGTGCCACAAGAAGGCTCCACCGGTCGCGCCCACACCCCAGGTGGACACGGCGGCAATCCGGCGCGCGCACGAGGACTCGCTGCGGGCGGCGCAGGCTGCCGATGCGCAGCGACGCCTCGCCGCGGACGCCGAGGCCCGTGCGCGCGCGGCGGCCGCCGCGCTGGAGAGCGCTCGCGCGGCGCTGGCCGCCCCGATCTACTTCGAGTACGACCAGGCCACCATCAGTGACGAGGCCAAGGCGACGCTCGACCAGAAGGTCGCCATGCTCAGGGCCAACCCGGACCTCAAGCTGCGCATCGACGGCAACGCCGACGAGCGCGGCTCCGAGGAGTACAACCTCGCCCTCGGCATGCGCCGCGCCGAGGCCGCCCGGCAGTACATCGCCGGCTTCGGCATCGATGCGGCCCGCCTCGCCAGCATGAGCAATGGCGAGGACAAGCCGACGGACCCGGGTCACGACGAGAGCGCCTGGGCCAAGAACCGGCGCGACGACTTCGTGATCACGGCGGGTGGCGAGAAGATCACTCTGCCCGCCGGTCAGTGACGGTGAAGCGCACGTTCCGCCTGGGGTCGCTGGCGCTCTTGCTCGGCGTCGCCGCCCCCGGCTGCGCCACCAAGCACGACATCCGCGACCTGCAATCGCAGCTCGTGCTCATGCAGGCGCGCCAGGACTCGCTCTTCCGCAGCGCGCAGCGCCAGAGCCGGGAGCTGCTCGATTCCGTCCGGGTCACCACCGACCTGCTGGTGCGGGTGCGCGGTGAGCTCGGCCACCAGCTGCTGGGGGTGGAGCAGCAGCTGGTGGCGGTGCAGGAGCTCACCGGCCAGAGCCAGCGCCGGCTGCAGGACCTGAACACCCAGCTGCAGCAGCGCCAGGAGGCGCTGGCCACGCCGCCGGTCAGCGACAGCGCGAGCCTCGGCGCCCCGGCCCCGCCGCCGCCATCGCAGGGCGTGGCGCTGCGCCCCGGCCCGCCGCCGTCCGCGGGCGAGCTCTATACGCTGGGCCAGGCCCAGCTGCAGAACGGCGCCTTCGGCACGGCGCGCCTGGCCTTCCAGCAGCTGCTGCGCAGCTACCCCGCCGACACGCTGGCGGCGGCGGCGCAGCTCGGCATTGCGGGCAGCTACGTCAAGGAGGACGCCACCCGGGCGCTACGAGAGTTCGACCGCGTGGTCGAGCAGTACCCCAGCTCGCCGCGGGCCCCCGCGGCGCTCTTCCGTGCGGGCGGTCTCCAGCGCGATCGGGGGAACGTTGCGCGCGCACGCGAGTACTTCCAACGCATCCTGGCCCGTTACCCCAGGTCGGCCGAAGCCGCGCAGGCCCGACGGGAGCTCGACCGGCTCCGCCGGCGCTGAGGCGCCGCCGTGAGCCGGGAGCGGGCGCACGGGCGCCCTCGACGAATGAGCGCGTAGATGCGTTGCCCATTCTGTCATCAGACGGAAGATCGCGTGGTCGACTCGCGTACCAGCCGCGAGGGCCGCGCGGTCCGGCGCCGTCGCGAGTGCCTGAGCTGCGAGCGACGCTTCACCACCTACGAGTACGTGGAGGAGCGCGCCCTGCAGGTGCTCAAGCGCGACGGTACGGTCGAGCCGTACGACCGCGACAAGCTGCTGCGCTCGGTTCGGCTGCCCTGCGCCAAACGCCCGATCGCACCCCTGGTGGAGGCGATCGTCAACGAGGTGGAGGACGCCCTCAGCCATCTGGGCCAGGAGGAGATCGAGAGCCGCGTCATCGCCGAGATGGTGATGGAGCAGCTGCGCACTCGCGACGACGTGGCGTATGTGCGCTTCGCGTCCGTATATCGGGACTTCCAGGACCTCGACGAGTTCCAACAGGAGCTCCGGGAGCTCAGCCTGCGCCGCGCGCGGGCCGCACTGAACGAAAACCAGGCGGAACTGCCGCTATAGCCGCTTCGAGCCCATCGTAATGAAGCTGAACCGCGCCGAGCACTCCGAGGAGATGCCCTTCCTGGATCACCTGGAAGAGCTTCGCTGGCGCATCATCTGGAGTCTGGCCGCGCTCCTGCTCTCCACGCTGGCCGGCTTCTGGCTGGTCACGAGATTCGATGTGCTGGGCCTGCTGATTCTCCCGATCCAGCCGTTCCTGAACGGCACCAAGCTGAAGTACCTCAACCCCACTGACCCCTTCTTCATCACGCTGAACCTCGCCATCACGGTCGGAATCCTGCTGGCGCTGCCCATCATCGTGTACCAGCTCTGGGCCTTCATCGCGCCCGCGCTGAAGAAGGAGGAGAAGCGGTCCATCGTGCCCGCGCTCTACATGGGCCTGGTCCTCTTCCTCATCGGCGCCGCCATCGCCTACTGGGGCGCCATCCCGCTGACGCTGCGCTTCATGATGAGCTTCCAGTCGTCCAGCCTGGAACAGAACATCATCGTCAGCGAGTACATGGGATTCGTGGTCAAGATCATCCTGGCGTTCGGTGCCGTCTTCGAGCTGCCCGTGGTCGTTCTCATCCTGGCGACGCTTGGGCTCGTCACCTCCGGCTTCCTCGTGAAGATGCGGCGTTACGCCATCGTCGTGGCCGCGGTCGCGGCTGCGCTGCTCACTCCAGGGGACGCCGTCTCCCTGACGATCTTCCTGATGGCTCCCCTGATGATCCTCTACGAGTTCAGCATCCTGCTGGCGAAGATGGTCGAGCGCCGGCGCGCCCGCGTGCATGCCGCCGACATGGCCGATCTCGCCGCCGAGGGGACGTGATGTCCGTCTTGCGTTTTTCGACGGGTCGGACGGCGGCGGCGCTGGCGCTGGCCCTGCTGGGCGGCGCGGCCGGCCTTGCCGCGCAGCAGCCGACGACTGCGCCGCCGGCGGCGGCCAAGCTCAGCCCCCGCGACGCGATCCTGAAGCGGGTCAAGCAGTTGGACGCCAGGCCCGACACGGTGCACCGCGACTCCGCGGCGGCGGACTCGGCCGGGATCGCGACCCCGACCGCGGGCGATCCGGGGCGCGCAGCGACGGCCAGCGTGCACATCGAGGAAGACTCGATCATGAAGGCGCTGTCGCTGCTCGGGGGCTATACCGCCACCGAGTACACGGGCAAGGCGGCGCGCTTCGAGTCGGACACGGGCAAGCTCGTGCTGACCGGCCCCGCGCAGGTGGCGCAGGGCGCGCAGGCCATGACGGCGGAGTCCACGCTGATCTACAACGAGAACACGCAGGTCGCGTGTGGCTTCGGCAAGCCGGTGCTCACCGGCGCCGGGCAGAGCAACCCGGTGAGCAGCGACCAGGTCTGCTACGACGTGGACAAGCGGCTGGGCGTGGCCTTCGGAGCGCGCACGAAGTTCCAGGAGGGCGCGACCGCCTGGTACGTGGACGGCCACAAGGTGTACCTGTCGGGATCGGACAACGTCTTCGGCCGCGACGCGGAGTTCACGGACTGCGACCTGACGCAGCCGCACTACCACTTCACGGCCCGCGAGCTCAAGATCGTGAGGGGCAGGGTGCTGGTGGCGCGGGACGTCACCCTCAGCTTCGCCGACGTGCCCGTCTTCTGGCTGCCCTTCATGCTGCAGAGCATGGAGCAGGGGCGCCGCACCGGGCTGCTGATGCCGCGCTTCGACCTGAACGACATCGCCCGCACCAACGCCAACTACCAGCGCCGCATCCAGAACGTCGGGTTCTACTGGGCGACGAACGAGCACCTGGGCACGCTGCTGAGCATGGACTGGTTCAGCAACAACTACACGGCGCTGCACGGCGCCTTCGACTACAGCTTCAAGCGCCAGTTCCTGGAGGGCGGGCTGGAAGCGCGGCAGTACTGGCGCCAGAACGGCAGCACGGAGATGACGCTGGGCGCGCGCAACGGCTGGCGTCCGGACGAGCGCACCAACGTGCAGCTCAACGTCAGCTACGCCACGTCCAGCTCCTTCGTGCTGGCGCAATCGTTCGACCCGCGGGAGCTGAACCGCAGCATCGACTCGAACCTGGCCCTCCAGCGACGCTTCGACTTTGGCTCGCTCGACTTCTCGGGCCGGCGCCAGCAGTACCTGCAGACGGATCGCGTCACCATGACGCTGCCGTCCGTTTCGTTCTCGCCCATGCCGGTTTCGCTCTTCAAGCGCGCGGACGGCTCGGCGCTGCTGACCTGGAACGGCAACGGCAGCTACACCGCGACCCGGGTGGACGGCACCAACTACCAGCTCAGCCCCGACCCGTCCACGCGCAACGCCAGCGGCTCCCTCGGCTCCTCGCTGAACCTGGGCAAGCTGTCCTGGTCGCAGTCGTTCAACTACACGGACGACCGCAGCCTGCTGCGGCCGGTGTTCCAGCGGACCGATCGCACCGCGGCGGGCAAGGACACGGTGGTGACTGTCGACTCGATCCCGGCCAGGGCCCGGGGGCAGGTCGGCTGGAGCACCTCGCTCAGCTTCCAGCAGCGGCTGATCGGCACCAGCTCCATCACGCCGAACCTGTCCATCAGCGGCCAGTCCATCAGCGTCGACACGGGCAACGTGCACACGGGCATGGTGGCCGGGCCGCGGCGCATGGACTTCGGCGCCAGCACGCAGATGGACGTGTACGGCTTCTGGCCGGGCGTCGGCCCCTTCAGCCGCGTCCGGCACAAGCTCTCGCCCTCGTTCAGCTACGGCTATTCCCCGGCGATCGATCCCAGCCGGTTGTCGGCGCTACAGGCGCAGGTGTTCGGCCGGGACAGCATCCGGGAGCGCAACAGCATCACCATCGGGCTGAACCAGACCTTCGAGGCCAAGTACCGCGAAAGCGCCAAGCCGGACTCGTCGGCGCCGGCGCAGGACACGACCACCAACCTCGAGGGCGAGCCACGGCGCCTGCCGCAGGCGCGCAAGATGACGCTGCTGTCGCTCAGCACGTCGAGCGTGGCCTACGACTTCACCAACGATCCGCGCACGGGGCGCCGCATCGGCTTCCAGGCGCCGACCATGACCAACACGGTGGCCTCCGACCTGATCCCGGGGCTGCAGTTCACCCTGACGCACGACCTCTTCATCTACTCGGGGCCGGATTCGCTCGGGACCTCGCGTCCCCGGCACTTCTCGCCCTTCCTGACCAACGCGAGCACGTCCTTCTCGCTCAACGACAAGTCCTGGGTGTTCCGCATGCTGGGCCTGGCCTCTCACGCCTTTGCCCGCCCGGACCAGGAGATCCCCACGGTCGATACGGCCACCAGCACCACCACGGCGGCCGCCGAGGCCAGCCAGGGGCTGGGCCAGAGCATCGTGCCCGGGGCCCACAACGCCTCGCCCACGCCGACCACCAGGGGGGTCGGCACCTGGAACGCGTCCTTCACCTACGACCTGTCGCGCCAGCGGCCGAGCGGCCTGCCGTCCACCAGCAACGGCATCTACACCGGCTGCAGCCCGATCTTCGGCGGCTGCAGCCAGTCCAGCTCGACCCAGATGGTGCGCGGCAACCTCAGCTTCCAGCCCACCACGGCCTGGCGGGTACAGTGGCAGACGGGGTACAGCTTCTCGGACGGCCGCTTCGCCGACCACGTGCTGACGTTCTCGCGCGACCTGCACGACTGGGAGGCCAACTTCGACTTCATCCGGGCCCAGAACGGCAACTTCTCCTTCTCCTTCCGCGTCAGCCTCAAGGCGCAGCCGGACCTGAAGTTCGACTACTCGCAGCGCGGCGGCGATTCCTTCCAGCAGATCAACAACGGCTTCCCGAACCCGTAGCCGGGTGACGGTTCCACGCGGAGACGCCGGGGAGCTGAGGCCATGGCCTTCGCTCCCCGCTCACATCCGGGCCTGGCTGGTTCAGTTCACGCAAAGAACACGAAGGGCCTAAGACAGTCGGCGTCGTCGCCCGCAGCTGACGGGGCGCTACAGGCATCTGTCTGTTTGTTCAACAGAAAACAACGACGCGCGCGGGATTCGCCCGGTATGTCGATCGCCCCCATCGATGGCCTCGGCACTTCGCCCCTTCGCGTGAACCGAGCCTGTCGACGCCCCTGGTGCATGGGTCCAGCGTGTCTCCGCTTTCGGGCTGTCGGCCTCCGCGCGCTGGCCTTATCTTCGCGCCCATGCCTGCCCACATCGAGCTCCTGGGCGGTGGCCTCACGCTCGAGCAGATCGAGCGCGTGGCCCGGCCGCCCTTCGATGACGTGTCCCTGTCCGAGGTGGCCCGCGGGCGCGTCGAGGCCGCCCGCGCCGTCGTGGAGCGCGCGGTCGCCGAGAATCGCGTCGTCTACGGCCTGACCACCGGCTTCGGCGCGCTGGCGGAGGTGGTGATCCCCCCGGATCGCATCCGCGAGCTGCAGCTCAACCTGATCCGCAGCCACGCCGCCGGTGTGGGCGCGCCGCTGCCCCGGGACGAGACCCGGGCGGTCACGCTGCTGCGCGCCAACGTGCTCTCCCTCGGCCATTCCGGCGTGCGCCCCGTCATCATCGAGCTGCTGCTCGAGCTGCTGAACCGGGGCGTGCATCCGGTAATCCCGGAGCGGGGCAGCGTGGGCGCGTCCGGTGACCTGGCGCCGCTGTCGCATCTGGCGCTGGTGCTGCTGGGCGAGGGTGAGGCGTTCGTGGGCCTGGACGGGCCCGGCGAGCGGCTGGACGGGGGAGAGGCGCTGCGCCGCGTCGGACTCGAGCCCGTCGTGCTCGAGGCCAAGGAGGGGCTGGCCCTCAACAACGGCACGCAGGTTCAGACCGGGATCGGCGCCCTGGCGCTGCTGGACGCCGAGCGGGCGCTGGAGACGGCGGACGTGGCCGGCGCCATGTCGCTGGAAGCGCTGCGGGGCACCCCCGTGCCCTTCGACGAGGCGATCCAGCGGGTGCGCCCGCACCCGGGCCAGGCGGCCAGCGCGGCGCGCCTGCGGGCGCTGCTGGCCGGATCGGAGATCCGCGAATCGCACCGCCACGGCGATCCACGCGTCCAGGACGCCTATTCGCTGCGCTGCATGCCCCAGGTGCACGGCGCGGCTCTGAACGCGCTCGGCTACGCTCGCCAGGTGCTGGAGGTGGAGGCCAACAGCGCGACCGACAACCCGCTGATCTTCCCCGAGGATGGCCGCATCCTCTCCGGCGGCAACTTCCACGGCCAGCCGGTGGCGCAGGTCCTCGACCTGCTGGCCATGGCCTGTGCCGACGTGGGCAGCATCAGCGAGCGCCGCATTGCCCGGCTGGTGGATCCCGCCCTCTCCGGGCTGCCCGCCTTCCTGACGCCGGAGCCCGGGGTCAGCTCCGGGCTCATGATGGCGCAGATCGTGGCCGCGGCGCTGGTCACCGACCTGAAGCTGCGGGCGACGCCGGCCAGTACCGACTCGATCCCCACCGGCGCGAACAAGGAGGACCACGTCTCCATGGGCGTGGCCGCGGCCCTCAAGGCCCGGGAATCGGTGCGGCTGCTGCAGACCGTGCTGGCGCTGGAGCTGCTCACCGCCGCCCAGGCACTGGAGTTCGTGAAGCCGCTGCGTCCGGGGTTGGGCGTGCGCCAGGCGTACGAGCGCGTGCGCCAGCAGGTGATGCCGCTGGCACGCGACCGCTCGCTCTCGCCGGACATCGAGCGCCTGGAGCGCGCGGTGCGCGCCGGCGCCTTCATCGGTCTCGCCCGGGAGGACGCATGAGCGCCATGCCCGGCGCGCCCGAGGACATGGTCCTGGTCACCGGCCTCAGCGAGCTGGTCACGGGCCTGTCGAGCGACGCGGGCGTGGGCGTACTGCGCGGCGTCGCCATCGCCCTGGGCGGCGGACGCATTGCCGCCATCGCGCCCGAGAGCGAGCTGGTCGGCCGCTACCCGGCGGCGCAGCGCGTGGACTGCGGCGGGGCCGTCGCCACGCCCGGGCTGGTGGACTCGCATACGCACGCCGTGTTCGGTCGCTGGCGCGCCGACGAGTACGAGCTGCGCGCCCGGGGCGAGTCGTACATGGAGATCGCCCGCAAGGGCGGAGGCATCAACGCGTCCGTGCAGGACCTGCGCGGGCGCTCGGAGGACGAGCTGGTCGAGCTGACGCGCCCGCGCCTGCGGGAGATGCTCGAGCGCGGCACCACCACGGCGGAAGTGAAGAGCGGCTACGGCCTGCGTACCGACGACGAGCTGAAGATGCTGCGCGCCATCGCGCGCCTGCACCAGGAAGGCCCGCTCGACCTGTTGCCCACCTTCATGGGCGCCCACGAGTTCCCGCCCGAGCACCGCGGCTCGGTCCGCGCCGGCTACGTGGACCTGCTCGTGGACGAGATGATCCCTGCGGTGGCGGAGGCCAGGCTCGCTCGCTTCTGCGATGTCTTCCTGGAGCCCGGCGTCTTCACGCCGGCGGAGGCCCGGCGCATCCTGGAGGCGGGGCAGGCCCACGGGCTGGGGGCCAAGCTGCACGCGGACGAGCTCGAGTCCGGCGGCGGCGCCGAGCTGGCCGTGGAGCTGGGCGCCGTCTCCGCCGATCACCTGGGCGCGGTGAGCGATGCGGGCGTGCGGGCGCTGGCGCGCTCAACCACGGTGGCCACGCTGCTGCCCGCGACGCTCTTCTTCCTGGGGCGCAAGCAGTACGCGCCCGCACGCCGGCTGCTGGACGCGGGCGCCACCGTCGCCCTGGCCACCGACTTCAACCCGGGCGCGTCGCCCTCGCCCAGCCTGCCGCTGGCCATGACTGCCGCCTGCTCGCAGATGGGCATGACCCCGCTCGAGGCGTTGGTCGCGGCCACCGCGGGTGGCGCCCGCGCCCTCGCCCTGGACGACGGTCGTGGCACCCTGGTCGCCGGTGCACCCGCCGATCTCGTGGTCTGGCGCGCCGACGACCACCGTATGATCCCCTATCGCTACGGCGTGAACCTCGTTCAGGGAGTGTGGAAGCGCGGCCGCCGGGTGGTCTGATGCGCTTGTGACCGCGCCGCTTGCGCCCGTATCTTCGTCCCATGAAGTCGATCAACAAACTCAAGGACCAGGCTCGCAATCACGAGCAGAAGGAGGAGTGGGAGAAGGCCGCCCAGCTCTATCTGCAGGCCATCCGCGCCGCCGAGGACGAGGGCGATGCGGCCGGTGAGCTCGGCCTCTACAACCGCATCGGCGACATCTACCTGCGGCTGGGCAAGGCGACCGATGCCGTCGCCTTCTACGAGCAGGCCGCCGACCACTACGCGGCCGACGGGCTGTACGCCAACGCCATCGCCCTCTGCAACAAGGCGCTGCGCCACCTCCCCGAGCGCCTCGAGCTCTACCGCAAGCTCGGCCGGCTGAGCGCATCCCAGGGCTTCTTCACCGACGCCCGTCGCTGGTTCGTCGAATACTCCGAACGCCAGATCCGCCGGGGGGCGCTGGACGAGGCCTTCACCGGCCTGCGCGAGCTCGCCGATCTCACCGACGACGCCGAGGTGCGCCAGCTGCTGGCCCGCCAGCTCCACGCCCACGACCGCACCGCCGAGGCGGTGGCCGAGCTCGCGCGCGCCTACGCCACGCACTTGCGCGCCGCCGACCTGATCGGCGCCGAGGCCGTGCGCGAGGAGGTGCGGGCGCTGGACCCCGACGCCGCCGACACGCTGGACGAGCACCTCGAGGCGGCGCCGGCGGCGCGGGGAACCTTCGACGGGCTGCCCCTGCTCGACGAGCTCCCCCCCCTCGGCCTCGAGACCGCCGCCGGCGCCGCCGGCCTCGAGCAGGGCGCTCCGCCCCCGGTGGCGCAGGGCTCCGCGGACGTGGCCGCGCCGCCCGCGGCGCAGGCGCCACCTGCCCCGGAGGGGTTCGACCCCACCGCCATGGGCGAGCTGGGCGCGCTCACGGCTTCGCCCGCCGGGCCGGAGCCCGTCCCGGCCGAGGCCGAGGTCGAGGTCGAGCCCGAGCCCGAGCCCGAGGTCGAGCCCGTGCCCGAGCCCGAGCCCGAGCCCGAGCCTGAGCCCGAGCCCGAGGATCTGTCGCAGCCGCTGCCGCTGATGGCGCTGGACGAGCCCGAGGAGGGTGCGGGCGAGCCGGCGGAGATCGAGTACCTGCCGCCTCCGCTCCCCTGGCTGGACCTGGGCGACGAGGAAGATCTGGAGCCGCTGCCGCCCCTGCCCCTGCTGGAGGAGGAAGACCAGGACGCCGGCCTGCCGCCGGTCACGGCCCGGGTGGAGGAGGAGAATCCCTTCTCCCCGCCGCTCCCCATGCTCTGGAACATGGGCGACGACGACGAGGAGGAGGAGCAGGTCGCGGAGCCGCTACCGTTGCTGGAGGAGCCCATCCTCGGACCGCTGCCGCTGCTGGAGGAGCCTCCGGCCGGCGGCTCGCCGCTTCCGCCCCTGGAGATCCCGGGCCTCGAGCCCGCGCCGCCGCCGCTGCCGCCCTTCGAAGTCGCCCTCCCCGAGCCCGAACCTTCGCCCTGGGCGGCCGGCCTGGACGAGGACCCCTGGTGCGTGGCGCCCGAGGACGAGCTGTCCGGGGTGCGGCTGCTGTACGGGCGGGGGCAGCGCGCCGCCGGCCGCAACGCCTTCGAGCGGCTCATTGGCAACGCCGAGCGGGCGGGCGATGCGCGCCGTGCCCTGGAGCTGCTCGATGCCCTGGCCCTGGCGGAGCCCGACGACCTTGACGTGCACCACCGCCGCGTCGAGTGCGCTTACCGCCTGGGCGGGCCCCGGGCCGCCGTGCCCGCTCTGCTCGGGATGGCCGAGGCGCAGGCCCGCGCCGGCCTTGAGTCCAAGGCCTCCGTCGTCTACCTGCAGGTGCTGGACATCGACCCGTTCAACGCCGTGGCCGGCGCGGCCCTCCGGCGGGAGCGGGACGCCCGCCCGCGGCCGGTGGACGACGGCGGCTTCATCGACCTGGGCGCCCTGCTGATGGAGGACGACGACTTCCAGGAGACCACGCGCTTCGTGGTGCCGGGAGAGGTGCCCTCGGGCGACGAGGAGCAGGACTTCGTCGCCATGCTGGAGCAGTTCAAGGACAAGGTCTCCGAGCAGATGGGCGAGGACCCCCAGGCGCACTACGACCTGGGGCTCGCCTACAAGGAGATGGGCCTGCTGGACGAGGCCATCACCGAGTTCCAGGTGGCCCTGCGCGGCGGCGCCGACCGCCTCAAGGTGCTGGAGGAGCTCGGCCGCTGCTTCCTGCTCAAGGAGCAGCCCACCGTGGCGCTGCGCCTGCTGCAGCAGGCGCTCGAGTTCACCGGACGGACCGAAATGGAGTACATGGGGGTCTTTTACCTGCTCGGGCGCTGCCACGAGGAGCTCGGCAGCGCTCAGGCCGCCCGCGATGCCTACGAGCGCGTGGTCGGCCTCGACCTCCAGTTCGACGACGTCGCCGAACGCCTCGCACGCCTTTGACAACCCCGGCAAATGCCGGTATTTTTTGATGCTTCCGCGACTTGGGCCTGAACGGGACGATGCTTCGCACGCTGCCGAAACTGCCCCAGATCCAGCGCCCCGTTCGC
Organism: Gemmatimonadota bacterium; assembly: GCA_017881445.1. Taxonomy (GTDB): domain Bacteria; phylum Gemmatimonadota; class Gemmatimonadetes; order Longimicrobiales; family RSA9; genus JADGQX01. Next base: position 22,567 of record JADGQX010000015.1, read on the forward strand.
GACCGTCTCGAGGCCGTGGTCGAGGAGTTGCGGCGCATCGTCCTGACCGATTTCACGCCCATCGAGGAGGTCAACGACCACCTCCTCTGGGCCCGCGGCAAGCTGTTCCGGCCCACGCTGCTCCTGCTCGCCAACGAGCTGGGCGGCCGACGCCACCAGCGTGCCGTCACCCTCGCCTCCGTGGTCGAGCTCGTCCACCTGGCGACGCTAGTGCACGACGATTCCGTGGATCACTCCGTGCTCCGGCGCGGCATGCCCACCGTGAACGCCCTCTGGAACCACCAGACGGCCGTCATCATGGGCGATTACCTCTACTCCCGCGCCGTCATGGAGCTGGCGCTCTTCGGCGAGAACGAGCTGATCCGGGTGCTGTCGCGTGCGGCCAACCAGATGAGCATCGGCGAGATGCGCCAGCTGGTCTCCGCCGACGCCATCCGCTACACCGAGGCCGATTACGACCGGCTGATCGAATGCAAGACCGCCTCGCTCATGTCCGCGGCCTGCGAGATGGGCGCCGTCGCCGGCGATGCCCGCTGGAGGCAGCCCCTCGCCCGGTACGGCTTCCAGCTCGGCATGGCCTTTCAGATCGCCGACGACCTCATCGACTACACGGGCACCGAGGCCGTCACGGGCAAGCCGACCGGACAGGACCTGCGGGAGCACAAGATGACGCTCCCGCTCATCCATGCGCTTGGCGTCATGGATGCGGCCCCGCGACGCGAGGTGGAGGAGTTCTTCGCCGATCCCGAGCCGTCCGACGACGGGATCGCCAGAGTGGTGGCCCTCGTGCGCGAGCACGGCGGCCTGGAGTACGCCCGGGGTCGCGCCGAGGATTTCGGCGCCCGGGCCGTGGATGCGCTCACTGGCCTGCCCGACGAGCCGGCCACGACTTCGCTGCGCGAGGCCGTGGCATACGTCATCGATCGGCGGCGCTGATTGGCGGAACTCGTGCAACCCAGGACTGTAGAACATGATCGGTCCCCGCAGGCGTAGCTTGTCGCGGCTCCTGTGGACGATCGTCGTCGGCTTGTTCCTCGGCGCGCTCTTCACCAAGCTCGCGGTGCTCTACATGCCCGAGAGCGCGGCCCGGGAATTCCTGACCACGTCCGTCTCCGCGTCGATAGGGCCCCTCGGCATCGACCTGATCGCCGTCGCCTTCGCGGTCGGTCCGCTCACGCTCAACCTCAACGCGCTGAGCCTCGTCGGTATCCTGCTGGTGGCGCTCGTCATGCGCTCCTGGCTGTAGCTCGGCTCTGACCTCGGAAAGAAGGGCTTATGTTCGGCAATCTCGGCATGGGCGAGATGATCTTCATCGGGGTCATCGTGCTCCTCGTCTTCGGCGCCAAGCGCCTGCCGGAGATCGGCGCCTCCATGGGCAAGGGCATCCGCGAATTCAAGAAGTCCATCAACGAGGTCACGGGCGAGCTGCAGGCGCCCCCGCCGACCCAGCAGTACGTGCCTCCGCAGCAGCCTCAGCAGTACGCGGTTCCGCAGCCGCCTCAGCAGTACGTGGCGCCGCCCCAGGCACCCCAGCAGTACGCCGCCCCCCAGGCTCCGCAGCAGTACAGCGCGCCGCAACAGCCGCAGCCGTACGGGACGCCCGCGCCGCCGACTCCCGCTGCGCCGGCCGCGCCCCAGGACGAGACGCAGCTGCCGCCCCGGCCGCCGCAGGTCTAGCAGCAGCCGGATCCGTTCCGCCGGAGTGACGTTGCCTTCCCCCTGCGCCTGCCTTTCCGCGGGTGCAGGGGGGCTTCTATAATCCCGTCGGTCCCGCCTTCCTGAGATAGGGCCACTTTCCGCACGACGAGGTGGGAAATCTGGACACGGAAACGCGGCGATCCCCCGACAGCTGATCCGTCAAACTCCTGAGGAAAGCAGCTCCGCCATTGCGGTAGAGTAACCCGCAGAGGGCAGGTGGCGGGCTCATGCTGTAAGGAGTCGACGATGCGAAAGGCACTGGGAGGGATCGGGGTGGCGCTGCTGATGGGGCTCGTGGGCACGGTGAGTGCATCGGCGCAGGCACCGAAGGCTGCGGGGCACCTGGTCGTGGTGAAGATGGTGGAGGTGGCGGGGCAGCAGTTCCGCTTCGAGCCGGCGAGCATCACGGTTCAGCCGGGGGACACGGTGCGCTGGCTCCAGGAATCGGTGGCGCCGCACAACGTCCAGTTCGAATCGAAGCCGAAGGGTGCGCGGCTGGGCGGCGCGGACATGGGCGGCTACCTCACCTCGAAGGGCGAGGCGTACCAGCTGGTGATCGATGGGCGCTTCCCGTTGGGCACCTATGGCTACCTGTGCACGCCGCACGGGCCGATGGGTATGAAGGGCACGATGACGGTCGCGGCATCCGCCCCCTAGGAGGCGGTACCCAGGCGCGCGACGAACCAGGGCGGACCGATATCGCCCAAGCGAGGGAGGGTCTCATGGTTCGGACTCGTCGTTGGCTGGTCGTCGTTGCAGTACCCGTTGTGGCGGGCCTCTTGCCGGGCCCGGCGGTCGGAGCCGGTGTCCCGGCGGCGCCCGGCGCGCACGCCGGGCTCTGGCGAGGCGGGCGGGCGGTGGCACTGCGGGATGCGCCGGATGCTCCGATCCCGAGCTTTTCGCGGCAGACGCGGCTGCCATGCACCGCGTGTCACACGACGTTCCCGCAGCTCACCGCGTTCGGCCGGCTGTTCAAGCTCAACGGCTACACGCTCACGGGAATCGAGCAGATCCGGTCGCAGCTGGACACCTCCCAGGCGCCCGTGCTGGCGCTGGACCTGATCCCCCCCGTGTCCGTGATGGCGGAGGCGGCCGTGTCGCACGTTTCGGAGGCGCCGGCCGGGACGCAGAACGACCAGGTCGACTTCCCCCAGCAGCTCAGCCTCTTCATAGGCGAGGCCATCACGCCCAAGCTCGGCACCTTCCTGCAGTTCACGTACACGGCGGCGGATGGCGCCCTGGGCTGGGACAACGCGGACATCCGCTTTGCCAACCACACCACCTTCGCGTCGCAGCCGCTGATCTTCGGGATCACGCTGAACAACAACCCGACGGTGCAGGACGTGTGGAACACGGTGCCGGCCTGGGGCTTCCCGTTCGCGAGCTCGTCGGTGGTGCCGACGCCGGCGGCGGCGACCATGGTGGACGGTGGGCTGGGCCAGCGGGTGGCGGGGCTGGGCGCCTACGGCTTCTGGAACAACCTGCTCTATGCGGAGCTGAGCGTATACCGCTCGGCGCCGCAGGGCGGGCCGCACCCGGCGGACTCCACCTCCACGAGCACGATCCGGGGCGTGGCGCCGTACTGGCGCGTGGCGCTCAACCGGCAGTCGGGAGCGCAGAGCTTCGAGGTGGGCACCTACGGCATGCAGGTGAAGCAGTACCCGGAGGGTGTAGCGGGCCCGACCGACCGGTTCCGCGACATCGCCTTCGATGCCCAGTACCAAGTGGAGTCCGGGCCGACGCTGGTGGCGCTGCACGGCACCTGGATCGACGAGAGCCAGACGCTGGACGCGACGGCGGGGGCGGGTGGCGCCGACAACGTGGTGGACCACCTGCGGACGCTGCGGGCGGACGGGTCGCTCTTCTGGCCCCAACGCCGGTTGGGGGCGACGCTCGGCTTCTTCACCACCAGCGGCGACGCCGACGCGGGGCTCTACCCGGCGGCGGCCGTCAGCGGCAGCGGTACGGGGTCGCCCAACAGCACCGGGCTCATCGGCCAGTTCGACTTCAATCCGTGGCTGAACACGCGCTTCTCGGCCCAGTACGTCTGGTACGGCAAGTTCAACGGCGCGAGCACGAATTATGACGGCTCGGGCCGGAACGCGTCGGCCAACAACACGCTCTACCTGGTGGCCTGGTTGGTGTTCTGATCGGGGGGCGCGGCAGGGGAGGGCGGAAAAAAGGGGCGCCCGGGCGATTCGCCCGGGCGCCCTTTCTTCCGCTCGGCCGCCGCCTCAGAGTCCGGCGTTGGCCGTGGTGTCCTTGGCGGGGCGCAGCACCTTGTCCCGATTGTCCACGATCTTGGCGGTCTGGCGCAGCGCGACCAGGAACTGCTGCCAGCGCTGCTCCGCCAGCGCCTGCGTCATGCGCGTGCGCTCGATCTCCTTCTGCTGGTCGAACTCCTGGCGGTTCGCCGGCTGCTTCTCGACCGTCTGGACGACGAAGAGAATGTCGCTGGCCTCGACGACGCCGCTGACCTGGCCGGGGTTCAGCCCGAAGGCCGTGCCCACCGCCGCGTTGGCCTGGCCGAGCCCGGGGACGAAGTCGCGGTGGGTGAACGGACCGGCATCCCGCACCTGGAGGCCGTGCGTGGCCGCCACCTGGTCCAGGCTCTGGCCGGCGCGGATCTGGTCCACGATCTGGCGAGCCAGGTCCCGCTCCCGCTCCAGCTTCTTCTGCAGCATGAGCACGGTGCGGATCGTGGGCGTGGCGGCCTGCAGCGGCTCCGTGCCCGCCTGCGTGCGGCTGACCAGCTCGAGCGTGTAGAAGGCGTTGGGACTCTCGAAAACCTGGCTGACTTCCTTGGGCTGCGCGTCGCCGAAGACCCAGTCCACCCCCTCGTCCACGCGGCCTACGCCCGGGATCGATGGGATTTCCTTGGTCAGGTTCGCGCTGCGCGGCGTGAGCCCCATGCGCTGGCCGACGTCCGCCAGCGGCCGGAGCTCGCCCTGCTTCTCCATGGTGTCGGCCCGCGCCAGCAGTTGGTCGAGGTGGGCGCCCGCGACGGTGACCGGCAGCAGGATGTGACGCGCCTTCGCCTCGTCCGCGGTCCGACTCTCCACCTCGATCAGGTGGTAGCCGAACTGCGTCAGCACCGGGTCACTCAGCTGGTTCAGGGGCAGCGAGAACACGGCCTGCTCGAAGGCCGGCACCGTCTGCCCCTTCTTGATCGCACCCAGCTCGCCGCCCTGCGCGGCAGAGCCCGGGTCCTTGGACACCTTCTTCGCCATCTCGGCGAAGTCGGCGCCCGCCGCGATCTGCTTCTTGACGGCCAGCAACGAGTCGCGCACCGCGGCCGTGTCTGCCGCCGTCGGCTCCTTGGCAATGGCCAGCGCCACCACCCGGGCCACCGCCGGGCGCTGGAAGTCGTTCTTGTGCTTGTCGTAGTAGGCGGAGATCTCCGCGTCCGAAACGCTCACCTGGTTGTCGGCCACCAGCGCCCGCGGATCCAGCGCGATGAAGCGGATCCTGGCCGTCTCGTGTGCGTCCCGCCACATCGACCAGAGGTAGCTGTCCGGCACGTACACGCCCGACGTCACCTGGTAGTACAGCTTGCTGCGCGGAATCACGTCCCGGTAGTACGCCTCCAGCTGCAGCAGCAGCGTGTTGTCCACCGCCGGCGACGCCAGGAACTGCTGGTACTTGTGGATGTCGAACTGACCGTTGGTCTGGAAGGCCTTGTTCTCCTGGAACTCCGGCGGCGGTGCATACTTGGCCGCTTCCCGGACCTCCTCGTCCGTGACCTTGATCCCCCGGCGGTCCAGCTCCTGCCCGATCAGCTTCTGCATCACGATCTGGTTCCAGGCCGCGTCTTCCAACTGCTTGTTCACCGCCGAGGTGATCGGGTCCTGCCGCGACCGCTGCTCCTGGTCGTACAGGTTGCGGTACGTCGAGTTGAACTCCTCGTACGAGACCGGCAGGCCGTTGACCTTGCCCAGCACGCCGGGCCCGCCCTTGCCCCGGCCGGCGATGTCCATCCCCCAGCCAAACACCATGAGACCCACGAAGGCGACCGAGGTGATGATCATGATCACCTTCATGTTGTCCCGCATCTGACGCATCATCGGACGACTGCTCCCGCCGGCGTGGGCGTGTTCGGAGTCGAGTTGGGAAACAGGCAAATCTAGCGAGCCTCCGGAAGACTTTCAACCCGCACCGGCGCATGAGGTTCCCCCGCCCCGGGCGGGACGTGCGCGTTGACATCCCCGCGCGGCGCGCCATATCTTGCCTTCTCGCCCTAGAGCCCGTTAGCCCTTGATCCCCGTGGAGTTGGGCGATGGCCGAGTCCCACCGCGACGAAATCGCCAAGCTGGAATCCATGTACGCCGCGAATCCGGAGGGGCGTGTCTTCACGCACCTCGCCGAGGCGTATCGAAAGGCCGGCGACCTGGTCCGGGCCCGTGAGGTGCTCGAGGACGGGCTGCGCCGGCACGCTGATTCCGCGAGCGGCTTCGTCGTCCTCGGCCGGGTGATGCAGGACCTCGACCAGCCGACGGAAGCGGCAGGCGCCTTCGCGCGGGTGCTCGATCTGGACCCCGAAAACCGCGTGGCGCTACGAGCTCTCGGCGATCTCGCCCATGCGGCCGGCCGCACCGACGCAGCCCTCGCCCATTTCGAGCAGCTTCTCGTCCTCGACCCTTCCGACGAGGCCGTCGAGGCACTGGTGACGGAGATCAAACGGGCAGCGGCCGCCGCGCCTGCCGCTGCCGTCGAGGAGCGTGGCGCCTCGCATCCCGTCGCCATGGAGGGATACCAGGCCACGTCGTATCAGTCGGAGGGCGAGGCTGCGACCGTGTCCTTCGAGGAAGCCGCACCGCCCGCGCCCGCGGCCGAGGCGGCCCCCGCGGCGGAAGTCGCGCCGCCGGTCTTCGACCTGGGGGGCCTGGCTGCCGCGGTGGAAGCCTCGCCGGCAGGCGCGCCCGAGCCCGCGGCGGAGCTGCCGTCGCTGGACGTTAGCTGGCCCGCGCCCGCCGGGGAGGATGAAGCCGCCTGGGCCGCGCCCGGGGGCGAGGCCGCTCCCGCGGCGGAGGCTGCCGCAGAGGCCGACGCGAGCGTGGTCGCGGAGCAGCCGCAGCCGGAGCAGGAGGCGCCGCAGACGCCGGAGCTCCCCGCCGCCGAATCCCCCGCGCCGCCCGCCTGGGGCCTGGCCGGTGAGGAAGCGGAAGGCCCGGTCGGCCCGGCCGGCGAAGAGCCGGCCGAGCTGGTGACCGAGACCATGGCCGAGCTCTACCGCAGCCAGGGCCACCTGGAGCGGGCGGCCGAGGTCTACCGCGCCCTTCTGCGGCAGCGCCCCGGCGACGAGCAGCTCGAGCGCAAGCTGCTGGAGGTCGAGCTGGCGATCCTGGCGCCGGAGCCGGTCGCGGACGCCGCCCCGGACGCGACGCCCGAGGCGGCTCCTGCGCCTTCGGAGGGATTCACGCCCGAGGAGCCCGAGGACTTCGCCGCCGCGGCCGTGGAGGTGGTGGAGTCGCTCGCTCCTGCCGCGGAGGAGCCGCCGGAGTCGGCCCCGCTGGAGCCAATGACCGCGGAGGCCGTCGTGCCCGAGCCCGAGGTGGCTGAGCCCGGCTTCGCCGCGCCGGCCCTGGACGGGGAAGGCGCCGGCCTCACCGAGCTGCCCGAGGGTGCGGTCTGGGAGGAGCCGGTGCCCGCGGTGGAGTCGTTCGGCTACGCCGCCCTGGAGGCGGAGTCGTCGGTGGCCGAGGAGCCGTGGACGGATGCGGTGGTCGAGGAAGTCGCGCCGGCGGAAGCGCCGGAGCCGGTGTGGATGGGTGGCGGGGACGTGCCGGTCGAGGAGCCGACGCCGTACGCCTGGGAGGCGGGGCCGGCCGAGGAGGACGCCGGGCCGCCGGTATCCGCGTACCTGCACGGCCTGCTGTCCTGGCGGCTCACGGTGGCGCCGGCCTGGGCGTCGTCGGAGCCCGCCGCGCCGGTGGAGGAGACGGGGTACTACGAGGCGCCGCCGGAGCCCGTGACCGACTGGACGGCGTCGCCCGAAAGCTACGAGCCGTACGTGCCGCCGCAGGAGTACGAGGCGCCGGGCTTCGAGACGTCGCCGCCCTACGAGGCGCCGGCATGGACCGGGTCCGCGCCCGAGCCGGCCGCGCCGACGTGGGCCGACGAGGCTGCGGCGGAGCCGTGGACGTCCGAGCCGAGTCTGCCGGTGGAACCCGTGGAGCCTGCGGCCACCGAGGACCTGGCCTGGCTGACGGGCCCGGACGGCCTGGCGCCGGAGGCGCCGGTGCAGCCCGCGGCGCCTGCGCCCCCCGGGCCGGATGCGCCGGAGGCGCCGGGCGACGACGACGACCTGGAGATGTTCCGGGCGTGGCTCCAGAGCCTGAAGAAGTGAGGATCGCGGTCCTGCACGGACCTAACCTCAACCTTCTGGGCACGCGGGAGCCGGAGGTCTACGGGCGGGAGACGCTGGCCGGGATCGACGAGCGCATTCGTGCGCTCGCGGCGGAGCTGGGGATCGAGGTCGAGACGTACCAGTCCAATGTGGAAGGTGCGCTCATCGACCGCATCCACGAGCTGGCCGGCCGCGTGGACGGTTTCCTGATCAATGCGGGCGCTTACACCCACACGAGCATCGCGCTGCTGGATGCGCTCGTCGGGGTCGGGCGCCCGTTCGTCGAAGTGCATCTTTCCAACATCCATGGGCGGGAGGCGTTCCGCCGGCGCTCCTTGCTTGCGCCGCGCGCGGCCGGCATCGTCATGGGCTTCGGCGCCGACAGCTACCTGCTGGGGCTGCGGGGACTGACGCTGCGGTTGCGGGCGGACGCACGTGGAACGGAGGAGGCTTGATGGCGGGGACGGGACGACGGAAGTCCGGGGGACACGGGACGACCGCCGGGGCGGGAGCGGGGGCGGGGCAGGGTGAGGCGCCGCCGCGGACCGGACGCGCCGGACGGGGCGGCGCGGGCCCGGCGGCGGCAGGCGAGCCGCGCAACGGGCGGTCCCGCGAGCGGGCTTCCGCGCGAGCCGCGGCGGCGAGCAGCCTCGAGGAACCTGTGGCGGGGGGGCACGCCATGATCGACCTGGAGTTCCTGCGCGGCCTGATCGGCGCGGTGGATGCCAGTGGCATCGACTCGATCGAGATCACGCGCGCCGGCACGCGCATCCGCATCTCCAAGACGCCGCCGCCGGCGCCGGCCGGGGTGTCCGTCCAGGGAATGCCGGCCGTGATGAGCGCGCCGCCCCTGCAGCAGCCCGCGTCGGCGGCGCCGGCGCCGGCCGAGGAGCCCTCGGTGCGGACGGACCTGCTGGAGATCAAGTCTCCCATGGTGGGTACCTTCTATCGTTCGCCGGCGCCGGAGGCGCCGTCCTACGTGGAGGTGGGCAGCCAGGTGACGAAGGGCCAGACGCTCTGCATCCTCGAGGCGATGAAGCTCATGAACGAGCTCGAGTCCGAGGTGGAGGGGATCGTGCGGGCAGTGCTGGTGGAGAACGCGGAGCCGGTCGAGTTCGGGCAGGTGCTCTTCCGGGTCGAGCCGACGGAGCGATAATCGAGGCGCGGCGCCCTGGCGCCGCCGGTCCGCAGCTCCGCCCCCGCTCGCCCCTCGCCTCGTGTGCGACGGCGCGCGGGGGCGGGGAGCGTCCGGCGGCGGCGCCCGGTCCCGCGCCGTTCCACGCGATAATGGTGCAATGTTCCGAAAGATCCTGATTGCCAACCGCGGCGAGATCGCGCTGCGGATCATCCGGGCGTGCCGCGAGCTGGGCATCGCCACGGTGGCGGTGTACAGCGAGGCCGACCGGGAGTCGCTGCACGTCCGCTTTGCCGATGAGGACGTCTGCATCGGCCCGCCGCCCGCGCGCGAGAGCTACCTGAACATCCCGCGCATCATCGCGGCGGCGGAGATCACGGGCGCGGAGGCGATTCACCCCGGCTACGGCTTCCTGGCGGAGAACGCGGAGTTCGCGGAGATCTGCGAGCGCATGGAGATCGCGTTCATCGGTCCCAGCGCGCAGCAGATCCGGCTCATGGGCGACAAAGTCGAGGCGCGGCGCACCATGGCGGCGGCGGGCGTGCCCACCGTGCCGGGGAGTCCGGGCGCGGTGGCGGACGTGGACGCGGGCCTGGTCATCGCGCGGGAGATCGGCTTCCCGGTGCTGGTGAAGGCGGCGGCCGGCGGCGGCGGCAAGGGGATGCGGGTGGTGGAGGACGAGGCCGGCTTCGCGGGCATGTTCACCATGGCGCAGAACGAGGCCGCCGCCGCCTTCGGCGATGCCTCCGTCTACCTGGAGAAGTACCTGGCGCGCCCGCGGCACATCGAGTTCCAGCTGCTGGGGGACTCGCATGGGCGGGTGATCCACCTGGACGAGCGCGAGTGCTCGATCCAGCGTCGGCATCAGAAGCTGATCGAAGAAGCGCCCTCGTCCGCGGTCACGCCCGAGCTGCGCAAGCGCATGGGCGATGCGGCCGTGAAGGGTGCGGCCTCCATCGGCTACCAGTCGGCGGGCACCATCGAGTTCCTGCTGGACTCGGATGGCGGCTTCTACTTCATGGAGATGAACACCCGCATCCAGGTCGAGCACCCCGTGACCGAGCTGGTGACGGGCGCGGACCTGGTGAAGGAGCAGATCCGGGTGGCCGGGGGGGAGCCGATGGGCGTGCCTGCTGCCGGCGTCGAGCTGCGGGGGCACGCCCTCGAGTGCCGCATCAATGCCGAGGACCCCGCGCGCAACTTCGCGCCCTGCCCCGGCGTCATCTCCATCTTCCACCCGCCCGGCGGCCCCGGCGTACGGCTGGACACGCACGTCTATGCCGGCTACCGTGTGCCCTCCTACTACGATTCGCTGGTGGCGAAGCTGATCGTGCACGCCAACACCCGCGACGAAGCCCTGGCCCGCATGCGCCTGGCCCTCGACTCGTTCATCATCGAAGGGATCCACACCACCATCCCCTTCCTGCGGGAGCTGCTCGACGAGCCGGCCTTCGTGGCCGGCGACATCGACACCAAGTTCGTGGACCGGCTCATGGCGGAGCGGAAGGCGGGTGCGACATGAGACTCGACGTCGCCTTCACGCCCGGGGAGCTGCCGCCGCCGGCGGTACTGGTCGATCAGACGGTCGTGGTCATCGACGTGCTGCGCGCCACCAGCACCATGGTCGAGGCACTGGCCAACGACGCCCGCGGCATCACCGCGGTGGCCACCACCGAAGAGGCCGTGCGCATTGCCCAGAACATCGGCCGGGACGGCGCGCTGCTGACCGGCGAGCGCAAGTGCGTGCGCATCGAGGGGTTCGACCTGGGCAACTCGCCACTCGAGTTCACGGCGGAGCGCGTGGCGGGGCGGCAGCTCATCATGACCACCACCAACGGCACCGCGGCGCTGGCGGCGGTGACGGCTTCCCGGCGCGTGCTGATCGCGTCGCTGCTGAACGTGGATGCCGTGGCACGCGAGCTGGCCGTGGACGACGAGTCCATCACGCTGGTCTGCGCCGGCCGGGAAGGGCGTTTCGCGCTCGAGGACGCCATCTGCGCGGGTACCCTGGCCCTGCGCCTTTACCGCCGGCTCGGCCGGCGCCGCAACTGGAGCGACGCGGCGCTGGCGGCGGCGCAGCTGGCCCGGCGCTATCTTCCGTCCGTTGAGCGCACCCTGCGGCGCACGGCGGCGGGGCGGCAGCTCATGGAGCTGGGGCTGGGCGCCGACGTGACCTACTGCGCGCAGCTCGATCACTACGACGTGGTACCGAAGGTCCGCGACCGCCAGGTCGTGCTGTAGCACCCGCGGAGGGGTTGGCGATGGCGAGCGTGGAGCGACGACGCGAGGTGCTGGGCCTGTGCCTCCTGGCCCTGGCCCTCTTCCTCCTCCTCAGTTTCGTGCCGGCCGGAGTCGCGGGAACCCGCTTCTTCGCCTCCGGCAACCTCATGGGGATCGTCGGCCTGGGCGTGAGCCACGGCGGTGCCGCGCTCCTGGGCGCCGGGCTGCCGGCATTGCCCGCCGTCCTGGCCCTGGTGGGCGCCGCCTGCTTTGCCTGGATCACCTGGGACAGCGCCTTCCGCTGGAGCGCGCTGTTCACCGCGCTGGCCGTGCTGCTCCCCGCCTTCCTGGCGCTCTTCACCCCCGCCCTGGCGGCGCCCGGGCTGGCGCTGCTGTCCGACGGCACCGCCGGCTGGATCGGGCGCACCGTGGCGCTGCCGCTGGTGGCACTGCTCAGTCCGCTGGGCGCCGGGCTGCTGCTGGCGTTCCTGGCCGTGGTCGCCTGCGTGCTCACCATCGGCGCCAACCCGCTGCGGCCCCTCGGCCGCCTCCTCCGGCGCCTGCTGCGCCGTGGCGGCAGTGGGCCGGACGGCATTCCCGGGGGCGACGTCGCCATCCCCGACGCGCTCGCCGCCCTGCCCGAGGACGACGATCCCTTCGGCGAGCTACCGGCGCCCGAGCCCGTGCTCGCGGGTGCGGACGCGGCGCCGCGGGCGGGGCGGAACGTCGGGGTGCGACGGCAGCGGAAGGAGACGGTGACGGCCTATCCCGACTCCGGCGACCCGTCCAGCCTCGACCTTCCGCCGCTCACGCTGCTGACGCCGCCCAAGCCGCGGGACATGGCCACCAGCGACGCCATTTTCGACGCCCTGGCCGAGGTGCTGGTCCGCACGCTGCGGACGTTCAAGGTCGAGGGGCAGGTGGTGGGCCGCACCACGGGGCCGGTCATCACGCAGTTCGAGGTGGTGCCCGCGCCCGGCGTCAAGGTGAACCGCATCGCCGCCCTGGACGCCGACCTGGCACTGGCGCTCAAGGCCCCTTCGGTGCGCATCGTGGCGCCCATCCCGGGGAAGGGAGCCGTGGGAGTGGAGGTGCCGAATCCCGAGGCGGACATCGTCGTGCTGCGGGAGATCCTGGAGGCGCCGGCCTTCCAGAAGAGCAAGGGGCAGATGCCGGTCGGGCTGGGGAAGGACCTCACGGGACGGCCCTACGTGGCGGACCTGACCAAGATGCCGCACCTGCTGATCGCCGGAGCCACCGGCTCGGGCAAGTCGGTGTGCGTCAACACGATCATCACGTCGCTCGTATACCGGCACACGCCCCGCGACCTGCGCATGCTGCTCATCGACCCCAAGATGGTCGAGCTGAGCATGTACGCCGACCTGCCCCACCTGCGCCACCCGGTCATCACCAACCCGCAGGACGCCGCCATCGCGCTCAAGTGGGCCGTCTACGAGATGGAGCGCCGCTACGAGATGCTCTCGGAGAACGGCGCCCGCTCGATCCTCGAGTTCAACCGCCGGCTGGCCGAGGGCCAGACGCTGCGGCGCTCCACGCCCGCGTCGCTGGACGAGACCGACCCCGAGCGCTGGATCTACCGCGAGGGTCCGCTGCCCTACATCGTCGTCGTGGTGGAGGAGCTGGCCGACCTGATGATGGCCGTACAGGCGGAGATCGAGAAGCCGCTGGCGCAGCTGGCGCAGAAGGCCCGCGCCATCGGCATCCACCTGATCGTGGCCACGCAGCGCCCCAGCGTGAACGTCATCACCGGGCTGATCAAGGCCAACTTCCCCTGCCGCTTGGCGTTCCGCGTGAGCGCCAAGGTGGACAGCCGCACCATCCTGGATCAGAACGGCGCCGACGCGCTCCTGGGCAACGGCGACATGCTCTTCCTGCCCCCGGGCAGCTCCGACCCCGTGCGCATCCAGGGCGCCTACCTCTCCACGGAGGAGACCGAGCGCCTGATGGCCTGGTACCGCGAGCAGGCCGTCGCCATCGCCTCCCCCAGGGAGCTGGAGGAGGACGTGCTCGAGACCGTTCGCGCCCGCGAGGCCGAGGCCGGCGCCGACGAGGGCATGGAGGAGTTCGATGGCGAGCGCGACAAGCTGTTCCGCGAGGCGGCCGAGATCTGCATCCAGTTCTCCCAGGGCTCCACCTCGCTGCTGCAGCGGCGGCTCCGCATCGGCTATGGCCGCGCCGCCCGCATCATCGACCAGCTCCACAACGCCGGCGTGCTCGGTCCGCCCGACGGCTCGCGCCCCCGGGAGGTGCTGCTCGGCTTCGAGTCGCTCAACGCCATCTGCGGCGACACCTGAGTCACCTCCGGCAACCAGGGCGACGGAAGCCTCATCTCACGCGAAGTCACGAAGGGCCGAAGCCATCCCGTCCGCGGCCGCGGGACTCTCGGATTCCCCTGGCATGCCGGCGCCGCAGGATGTTCTGGTTGTTGTTTAACAAAGAGAGGGGCGCTTCGGACGCCCGGAGGTCCGCGGTTACGCCGTGAGGCAGGACTTCGCTCCTTCGCCCCTTCGCCTCTTCGCGTGAGATGAGCGTCGGGTCGCCCTGGGAGTTGAGGGTTCGCGCGGAAGTCGCCCGCGATGATATTCTACCGGCGCCCTTTCTTGCCCGAATTCCGCGAGGCTCCCGTGACGAAGCGCCTGCTCCTTTCGCTGCTCTCCCTTGCGCTGCTGGCCTCCTGCGCGCCGCCCCGGGGTCCCGCGCCGGCGGGCGG
>JADGQX010000089.1 GCA_017881445.1 Gemmatimonadota bacterium
GCAGTTATTGCGGGCGTTGCCGGAATCGGGTGGACAGGCGCATTCGGCCAGGGCGGCAACTGGCGCGACTCCGCACCACCTGCGCGTCCGGAAGGTCCGAGGCCGCCTCCTGAGGACAGGATCGGTTCGGGAGCGGGGCGTTGCCATGGTCCGTTGAGACAGCCGGATGGAGGGCGACCCGGCCGCCAGCCAGCGTGCCGTGGGCGGCCGCTGAGGTCGACGGCGGCACCCGGTGTCCGGGGAGCAGTGGCGGGTCTTCGTAAGCGTGGGCGGGGCCCAGCGAGGGTTCGGAGAGGGGCCGCGTCGCCGTCCACGTGAACGGCCATTCGCCCCGCCGGAACGGAAAGTCGAGCAGGCGAGCGCCGGGCACCCAGCGGATCCGCTACGCCCGCGCGCTGATCGCGCGCCTCCCGTGCTGCCCAACCTGCGGCGCAGCCGGGTCACGCGCACGACTTGTGACACGGTAGTACCTAGCGCTGCGCGGCCCTTTCGACGCCGCTCGCCTTGAGGGCGAGGATCGTCCATCCCAGCCAGAACAGGCCCAGGATGAAGCCGCCGGCGAGGTCGCTGGGCCAGTGCGCTCCCATCCTCATGCGGCCGTAGGCGGTCAGGAAGTCGAGGCCGGCGACGATGGCGAAGGCCAGGACGCGCTCGATCCAGCTGCGGGAGGCGCTGGCCCAGAAGAAGGCAAGCAGGCCGTAGACGACGAGGGTCTTGCCCGTGTGGCCCGAGGGGAATGACGCGAAGCCGGGAGCGATGGCGCCGCCGAGGACGAGGTCGGGTCGCGGCCGGTGCCACGTCGCCCAGCCGATGCGCACGACCCAGTCGAGGACCAGGTAAGCGAAGGCGATGGCCAGGCCGCGGAACGGGCGCCGGACCCAGACGGCGATGCCGGCGGTGAGCAGGACGAGGATCCAGAGGGTGATGTCGGTGCCGATGGTCTGGAACCAGATGGCCGAGCTGATGGACATGGTGGACGTGGCCAGGGCGTGGGCCTCGAAGGGCCGCTCCCAGGCCAGGGCGCCCGAAGCGACCAGGTGCTGCATGACCGCGACCAGCAGCTCCATGAGACCGGCGGCGAGCAGCAGCCCCCCGACCATCCACGCGATCCAGCGGCGCCTCGGCCCGGGGGGCACGGCACGCCAGCCATCGGCGAAGCGGTGTCCCAGCTCCCCTACCAGCCGGCCCAGCGCCCAGTAGCGCGCTCGCCCCGGCAGGCGCTCCGCCGGCGATCTCCCTTCCATCGCCGTCACCGCCCCTCCGCTCACTGCGTGGTGGTCTGCGCCCCGCCGGGCGGCAGCGGCGGCATGGCCGGCCGCTCCCCCATGGCGGAGCGATACTGCACGAAGAGCCCGGCGAGGACCGCGCCGGCCTGCATGTCGTTGCGCGAGAGCTGGGTGATGATGGGGTCGCGCTGCTGCAGGATCTGCTGCAGCTGGGGCCGGCCGGCCTCGGGGGCCTGATCGATCGCGCCCTGGAGGTGGGTGAAGAAGTCGCTGGTGAGCTGTCGCGAAGGCTCGAAGCCGCCGCGCTGCGCCTCGATGGTGGCGGCACCGAGCGTCGCCTGCAGGCGCTGGAAGGTCAGCTCGCGCTGCGCCTGGTCCAGCTGCCCCTGCAGGGCTTGGGCGCGGGCAAACTGCCAGCCGAAGCCGGCGAGGAATGCGAGCACGATTCCGCCCGCGATGGCGAGCCCCTTCTGACTGCGTGTCATGGTGTGCCTCCGTTGGCCGCGATGGCGGCGACGATCCGGTCGATGCCGGCGCGCACCTGCGACGCCGGCACGCCCGAGCCGTTGGTCATGATGCTGAACACGAGCTCCCGCGCGTCGTCGGTGCGCAGGAAGCCCGAGAGCGAGTTCACGTTGGCGATGCTCCCCGTCTTGGCGTGCAGCCGGCCCGCGTAGGCGACGAGGCGACGCTGCAGCGTACCGGGCTGCCCGGGCTCCGCCAGCGCCGCCCGATAGGTCTCGCCCCAGGGCTGCGCGCGGTCGTACGCCAGCAGGCGTACGATCGCATGCGCAGTCAGCAGGTTCTGGGCCGAGAGGCCGGAGCCGTCCCGCAGCGAGAAGTCGAGGGAGTCCAGGCCGACGGGGCCGGTCAGGAACGCGCGCTCGACCGTGAGCCCCGCCCGCCAGCTCCCCGTCCCGCCCTTCTGCGCGCCCAGCGTCTTCAGCAGCTGCTCCGCCAGCCAGTTGTCGCTGGGCTTCAGGCAGGCGGCGACGATCTGCGCCACGGGCGCACTCGTCCAGGAGGCGAGGGCGCGCGGCGCGCCCGCGGCCGTGGCCGCGCGCGCCTCCGCCGTGTCGCGCAGCACGCGGACCGTGCCCGCCAACTGGATGCCGCGCGCCGCCAGCTCACCCTGCAGCACCCGGGCGGCGTAGACCGCGGGATCCGCCACCGTGGCGGTCTCCGTATCCGGAGGCGCGCCCAGCGGGATGGTCCCGCGCAGGAAGAGCGTGTCCATGCCCGGCAGCCGGTCCGGGTCGATGTTCGGCCGGGCGTTCCCCTCCGCGCTCACCGTGGTGATGGCGTTGAGCACCGGCCCCTGCGGCTCGGGGCCGATGAAGCGCACGCCCGCCGGCAGGCCGGGCGCGACCCCCGCCAGCACCACGAACCTGCGCGTCCCCTCGCCCAGCGCGAAGGCGGAGGTGGGCGCGGCATAGTACCAGATCAGGTCCCCGATTTCCCAGGAGTCGTTCACCGTCGCCCGCTCGAAGGCGCTGGCGTCCACCAGCAGGTCGCCGTCCACGCGCTTGATGCCCGCGGCGCGAATCGAGTCCGCCAGGGCGGCGGCTACGGTGAAGTCACCCGGCTGGAAGGGCGGCGCCCAGGTGGGGTCGCCGCGGGCCACCAGCAGCAGCCCCCGGGTAGCTCCGCCCGCGCCGGTGCCGAGGGCATACACGTCCGTGCGGTAGCGCCAGTCGGGGCCGAGCAGCGCCATGGCCGCGCTCGTCGCCACCAGCTTGGTGTTCGACGCGGGCATGAGGTGGCTGTCGGCGTTGTGCGCGTAAATCACGCGCCCCGCCGCCGGGTCGTAGACCTCGATGCCGAAGGTGGTGTGCCGCAGCGCGGTCGAGGCGGTGACCGAGTCCACGACGCCGGCCAGCCCCAGGGGCCGGGGCGCCGGATGACGGAGGGGGAGGCAGGCGCCGAGGAGCGCCGCCAGCACGGGCAGGGCGTTGATGGTTCTCATGCCCGGCATAATACGGCGCGAGCACGAGCAGGAGGAAGAGAAAGAGGAAGACCGGATTTCGGGCCCGGGCCCGGGCCCGAAAAGCTACTTCTTCACCGGCCCGCCCTGCGGATTCAGCTTCGGGTGCGCCGGCGACAGCTTGCCGTGGGGGTTGCCGACGGGCCCCGTGCGCGCGCCCATCTGCTCGCGGATGGCGGCGTCGAAGGCGTCCCCCTGCGTCTTGCTCATGCCAGCGGTCGCTTCGGTCCAATGCTTGTCGAAGGCGGCGAGGTGCGCGCTCAGCTCCTTGTGGATCCGGTTCTTGGCGCTGTCCGGGGTCGTCGGGCCGACCGCGCCGGTGAGCGCGTGCATCAGGGCGCGCTCGGCGTTCATGCCGGCGATGTGCGGGGCGACGCGCGCCAGGCCGGCGGCGTCCAGCCCCGCCCGGCCCGCGACCACGTTCGCATCGATCGCCCCCGGATCGGCCGGGGCCGCCGCCGGCGTGCCCGCTGCGGGTGTGGCCGTTGCCGGTGTGGCCGCTGCCGGTGGGGCTGCTGCCGGCTGCTGGGCGGGTGCGGGCGCCTTCTTCTCGCAGGCGAGGCTTGCGACCACTGCGAGCGCGAGCAGGGAAGCGGGAATCGGGTGGCGCATGTCCGGTCCTCCTGGGACTCCGGCAGGGTTGGCGCCGGCCGGGTCGTGGACGCTCCGTCGGGCCGGTGCTAGGTTGCGGCAATCGGCCCGCCGCCGTGGGCGGCGGGCCGCGTTGCCGTATCACATTGAATTGGGCGAGCTTCGACACGCGCGTCAAGCGGGCGTGGCGGTCGGCTCGCTCCCGGGAGGCACCGTGCCCTCGCTGGATCCAGCCCAGCGCCAGCTCGGCGACATGGACGCCGACGCGTTCCGCCGCCACGCCGCCGCCGTCACCGAGCTCATTGCGCGCTACCTCGAGGACGTGGCCAGCCGACCGGTCGTCCCGGCGGTCGAGCCCGGGCAGCTGCGCGCGGCCCTGCCGTCCGCGCCGCCGGCGGAGCCCGAGCCTTTCGAGGCGCTGCTTGCGGACTTCGACCGGCTGATCCTGCCCAACGCCACGCACTGGCAGCACCCGGGCTTCCTGGCGTACTTCCCGTCCAACACCTCGGGGCCGGGCATCCTGGGCGAGTACCTGGCGGCGGCGCTGAACGTGAACGCCATGCTCTGGCGGACGGGTCCATCGGCCACGGAGCTGGAGCAGGTCGCCCTGGACTGGCTGCGGCAGCTCATCGGCCTGCCCGAAGGGTTCATGGGCACCATCAATGACACGGCGTCGTCCAGCACCCTGTACGCGCTGGCGGCGGCGCGGGAGGCGGCGCCCGAGCTGCGCATCCGCCAGGAGGGGCTGGCCGGCCGCCCGGACATCCCGGCCATGCGTGTCTACTGCTCCGAGGACGCGCACTCCAGCGTGGACAAGGCCGTGGTGACGCTGGGACTCGGGCTGAGCGGCGTGTGGCGCGTCCCCATGGACGACGACTACCGGCTGGACGTGCGGGCGCTGGAGCGCGCCATCGCGAGCGACCGCGCCCGGGGCGTGCGGCCGATCGCCGTCGTCGCCACCGTGGGCACCACATCGACGACGGCCATCGACCCGGTCCCCGCGATCGCCGACATCTGCGAGCGCGAGCGGCTCTGGCTGCACGTGGACGCGGCCTACGGCGGCTCCGCGGCGGTCGTCCCGGCCATGCGCTGGGTCATGGACGGCACCGGCCGCGCGGACTCCCTGGTCGTGAACCCGCACAAGTGGCTGTTCACGCCACTGGACTGCTCCGCCCTATTCACCCGCCGGCCCGACGTGCTCCGGCGCGCCTTCTCGCTCACGCCCGAGTACCTGGCGACGTCGCTCGGGGACGACGTCCTGAACCTCATGGACTACGGCGTCTCCCTGGGCCGGCGCTTCCGGGCGCTCAAGCTCTGGTTCGTCCTGCGCTACTTCGGCGCCTCCGGCCTCGAGGCGCGGGTGGCGGAGCACATCCGCCTGGGACAGCTCTTCCGGGAGTGGGTGGATGCCAGCCCCGCCTTCGAGCGCCTGGCGCCAGCGCCCTTTTCCGTGGTCGTCTTCCGCTGGCACCCGCCGGGGCTGGACGATGGCGCCGCGCTGGACGCGGCCAACGCGCGGCTGCTGGAGCGCGTCAACGCCACGGGCGAGGCGTTCCTGTCGCACACGCGGGCGAAGGGGCGCTACGCCATCCGCCTGGCGGTGGGGAACATCCGGACCCGGGAGGAGCACGTCCGCCGAGCGTGGGAGCTACTGCAGGAGCTGGCGGGAGAGTAGCGGTCAGTCGTCGGCCAGGCAGACGCGGTTGCGGCCTTCCTGCTTGGCCCGGTAGAGCGCCCGGTCGGCCGCGGCCACCAGCTCCGCGGCCGTGGTCATGGACTCGGCGTACACGGCCACACCCGCGCTCACGGTGAGCTTACCCTCCCAGGCCGCGGCCATGCGGCGGCGCACGCGCTGGGCGTAGCCGTGGGCACCGGCGCGCGTCGTCTCGGACAGCACCGAGGCGAACTCCTCGCCGCCGTAGCGCGCGGCCAGGTTCATGGCGCGCGTCTCCGTGCGCAGCACGTCCGCGAAACGGATCAGTGCCTGGTCGCCGGCCTGGTGGCCGTGGGCGTCGTTGAAGTCCTTGAAGTGATCCAGGTCGAAGAGGACGAAGCTGACGGGCCGGCCCCGCTGTGCGGCGGCGAACTCCTTCTCCAGGAAGAAGTCGAGCTGCCGGCGATTGGGGAGCTGGACCACGGGGTCCGTGAGCGAGAGCAGCCGCACCTCCTCGTGCAGCAGCGAGTTGGTGATGGCGGAAAGGGCGTGCAGGGCCAGCCGCTCCAGCACGCGCTCGGTTCCGGACTCCCTCAGCTCCGGCCGCTCCAGCACCAGCACAGCCACGAGCCGGCGGCCGGCGACCAGGGGGAGCAGCAGGGTGTTCGGCTCGCCCACGCCCTCCACCGGCGCCCGCAGCAGCGTCGCGCCATGGCCGTCGGCGACACGGGCGGCGATCCGTTCGGCCGCACCGGCGGGGAGGCGGCGCTCGCCTTCGCCCCGGCTGGCTTCGGGCGCCGCCGCCAGCGTGCTGGCGACATCGCCGCTCACGCGCCAGAGCGCCGCCGGCGCCTCCGCCACCTCCGCCGCGCGCAGCACGATGCGCCGCGCCACTTCCTCCAGCTCCAGCGAGCGGCCCAGGTCGCGGGCGACCGCTTCCAGCAGCTCGGCCTCCTGCTGGCGGCGGCTCAGCTCCTGGAAGAGCCGGGCGTTCTCCAGGGCGACGCCGGACAGTGCGCCCACGGCCAACAGGAAGTGCGCATCCGCCGCATCGAAGGGCTGGACGGCGCCGCGCCGGGCCACGAGGCAGCCCACCAGGCGCCGGTCCGCGAGCAGCGACGCCAGCAGCTCGACGTGGGTCGCGGTAGTGCGGACCACGAAGTCGCCCGCCAGCAGGTGCTCCCTCTCGCTCGAGGTCAGATCCACCGTGGCGGGCGCGGCGCCCACGTGCAACTGCGGCACCAGGGCGCCGCCGGCGCCAGCCAGCGAGACCGTGAAGGAGGTGACAGGCAGCACCCGCGCTACGTTGTCGTAGATGGCACGACACAGCTCGGCGGGCACGAAGGACGTGGAAATCCTCCGCGCCAGCTCGAGGAGCACGGTGTAGCGCTCCGCCGGGGTCGGGAAGAGCGAGATGGATGTGGCCATTGTCTGTGCCGAAGGAGGCTGCAAGCTAGGCGGGTGCCGCGACAGTGGCAACAACGCAAAGTCATTCTTGTTGTTCGGCCTCCTGATGTTTACGTTTGTCGGACGCCCTCAGGAAAATCGGAGAACCGGCCGACGCACGGCCAATGGAGCCCCCAGCAGGTGACCACACCCTCGCTCTCCAGCGTCGCATCCCCCGCGATCCGGCCGCCGCCCGGCTGGACCGAGGAGGTGGCGCGCCGGTTCCTGATCGGCGGCTGGGTGGTGGCGCTCTGGGCGGCGCTGAGCACCGGCCTCGTCCTGCTGACGAACCTCGGGGCGGCGCCTCCGCTACTGGCGCCCATCATCTTGACGGCGGCGCCGTTGGCGGCGGCGGTAGCCTGCCTGCGGGCGGGGCAGTCGGGGGCGCCATCGCTGCGCATGAGCTGGCTGCACTTCGCCATGGGGTCGGGCGCCATCGTGCTGCGGGAGGTGCTCCAGCTCGCCCCGCCGCCCGGCATGGACCCCGCCTCCGTCCGCGTGATCGCCTTCGGGCTGCTGCTGGCCGCGCACCTGGTCATCGCCGCGGGTGCCGCCATGGCCATTCCGCCGCTGCGCGGGCGGAGCCTGGGCGGCGTGCTGCTGCTCGATCTCGCGCTGGTGATCACGGCCGGTGCGCTATTCGCGCTGAAACTGGGCGCACAGCACGGCGGGCCGGCGTTCGAGCCGGTGCCGATGCTGCGGATCCTGAGCACGCACCTGAGCGCCGCGCTCTCGATGTTCCTGCTGGGCCTGATGCTGGTGTGGCGCAACCCGGCGCTGCAGATCGCGCCCGTGGCCGGACTGGTGGTCGGCGGAGTGATCTTCGCCAGCGGCAATGCAGCCATCACACTCATGGGGCCACAGCCGGGGCAGACGTCGCCCTGGATGAATGTCCTGTGGCTGGCGGGTTGGGCAGGGCTGATGTTCGCGGGCGTATCCGCCCGGGCGCTCGGCCCGCGCTGGACACCCCCCAACCCGGGGCCGGTGGCCGCGGCCATGGGCGGGTTCCTGATTCCGGCCGGCGCCCTCTACATGGGCGCCCTTGGCCTGGACCATGCCCTGCGGCCTTACGTGGGCGCCGACATCTCCCTGGCGCTCTGGTTCCTGTCCGCGCCGCTGGCGGTCCGTGTGGGCCTGGGGTTGCGGGCGGAGGTCCGCCGCCAGGAGCAGGGGCGCGAGCTGGTGAACACACGGGCGCTCGCCGAGCTGAGCCGGGCGCTGGCCGGGGCGGTCGAGCTCAAGCCGACGCTGCACCTCGCCACGCGCTGGGCCAACCGGCTGACGGGCGCGCGCACGGCGGCGATCCTGCTGCTTTCGGCCGACGAGGAGACGCTGGAGGTCAGTGCGATCTCCGGACTGCCCGCCGGCGCGCTCGGCCAGGTGCTGCCGGCCGGCGACAGCCTGACCGGCGCCGTGGTCCGTGAGCGCCGGCTGCGAATGGTCGAGGAGTGGCCCGGGGGTCCCGAGGCGCCGGGCCGGGAGTTCGCCCTCTTCGGCGCCGGCTGGTCCGCGGTTGCGCCGCTGCTCTTCCGCGAGCGCGCCCTGGGCGTGCTGGTCGTCGCTGGACGCCCGAGGCCGTTCCGGGAGGAGCGCCTGGAGATGCTGGCGTCGCTTGCCGACACGGCCGCCGTGGCCATCGAGAACGCCCAGCTCTTCGAGGAAGTGAAGGCGCTTTCCCTGCTCGACCCGCTCACCGGGCTGGCCAACCGCCGGGCGCTGGAGCGCGACCTGGCCCGCGAGTTCGCCGCCGCGCGCCGCGGCCGCCTCCTCAGCGCCGTGCTCTTCGACATCGACGGCTTCAAGCGCTTCAACGACACGCTCGGCCACATTGCCGGCGACCAGGCGCTGCGCACCCTGGGTGGCGTGCTGCTGCAGGAGTGCCGCGCCATGAACCTGGCCGCGCGCTACGGGGGCGACGAGTTCCTGGCCCTCATGAGCGACACCGACAGCGCGGGGGCGGAGACCTTCGCCCAGCGAACCCGGAGCTGCTTCTGCCAGGCCGTCGCCGGAGCGGGCGCGCCGCTGGATCTCACCTACGGCATCGCCGAGTACGACCCGTCCATGGACACCCCGGCCCAGCTTATCGCCGCCGCGGACCGCGCGCTCTACCGCGCCAAGGGCCGGTCCGGTTCCGCGGACGCGGAGCCCCTGACCAGCACGTAGGCCGCCCACCCCTCGAAGCGTACCAGCTCCACCGCCTCGTAACCCCGCGCGAAGTAGGCCTGGAACGCCGCCCGCGTCCGCCCGCGCCACTCCTGCGCCAGGCCGGGCGCATCCGCCTTGAGCGCCTGCAGGTCGCCCGGGATCGCCAGTAGCAGGCGGGGCGCATCCAGCTCCAGCGCGGCCGGCTCGCAGCCGCCGCCCGGCCGCGCCGGGTTGATCACCGGCACGTCGGCGACGTCGTCCGGCCGCGGCCCGCCCTCCTCCTTCCGCAGCCGGCGCCGTACGCGCTCCGAGTCGAGGCGCCAGCCGGCGACCAGCCGGTCCGTGCCGATGCCCGCGTTCAGGGGCGAGCCCATGTCGCCGTAGAGGTCGGTGGCGTATTCCCGGCAGGTGGCGCCCAGGCGGGAGAGGTTCAGCCTGGCGTTGCGCGCCTCCAGTGGCTCGAAGCTCCAGCGGACCAGGTGGACGTCCCCGGCCAGGACGGCATCCCGCTGCCAGCGCTTGAGCCGCTCGCCGATGCCCAGGTCCCTCAGCTCCGGTCGCACCGCCAGCATGTCCGACCAGTGCAGCGGCAGGCCGTCTTCCAGCCCGGGCAGGCCGAAAACGAAGCCGACCAGCACCTCGCCGCCGTCGCCCGAGGCGCTGAATGCGCCCGCCGCCACGCCGCCCAGCCGCTGCACGTCCAGGAGCAGGGCGGGCGGGACGACATCGGCGAAGCTCTCGCCCCAGGTCAGCCGTTGCAGCGCCACGCACGCCCGCAGGTCGGCGGCGCCGGCCAGCGGGCGGATCGTCAGGGGAGCGTCATCGGGCCAGGAAGAGCTTTCCTGGGGCAAGGGCCCTCCGCGTTTTCTCTCGAACGGAGATGGGGAGATGGGGCGATGGGGCGTCGTTCGCGGGCGCCGAGATGACCCGGCGTTCCCTCGGACGCCCGGGGCCGGCGCGCCGCTGGGACCCGGGGGCGGCCGTTTCCCCCGATCCCCCCATCTCCCCATCTCCCCATCGTGGTTCGGGATGTCGGGCGCGCAAGCGCCTGCACCGCCCTCCGGCCGCCGGGCGCTCAGAGCGCCAGCAGCAGCGCCCGGAGCAGCGCCACGCGCCGCGGCAGGTCCGCCAGCAGCACGTGCTCGTGCAGCGCGTGCGCTCCGCCGCCGTCGGGGCCCAGCCCGTCCAGCGTGGGCACGCCCAGCGCGGCGGTGAAGTTGCCGTCGCTCCCGCCCCCGGTCGAGCCCTCGCCCAGCTCGAAGCCCAGGGAGGCGGCCGCCTCGCGCGCCGACTGGTAAAGCGCGGCGGTGGCGGCGGTACGCTCCATGGGCGGGCGGTTCACGCCGCCCGTCACCTCCAGGGTCGCGCCCGCCACGGCCGGCGCCAGCGAGCGGATGGCGGAATCGAGCCGCGCCGCCTCCGCCGCGGTGGAAAAGCGCACGTCCACCTCCGCCCACGCCGCCGCCGGCACCACGTTGGGGGCGCTGCCGCCGCCGATCATGCCCACGGTCACGGTGGTGCCCAGCGCCGGCGCCGCCAGCGCCTGCACCGCCAGCACCTGGTGGGCCAGCTCGGTGATGGCGCTGATCCCCTTCTCGGGCTCGACCCCGGCGTGGGCGGCGCGGCCCGTGGCCAGCAGGCGGTAGTCGCCCACGCCCTTGCGGGCGGTCTTGGCCGCGCCGCCCGGGAGCGACGGCTCCAGCACCAGCACCGCCCGGGCACCGCCGGCCAGCTCCTCGATCAGCGCGCGCGAGCTGCCCGAGCCGACCTCCTCGTCACAGGTGAGGAGGATGCGCAGCGGCCGGCGCGGCTGCGCGCCGGTGGCGCGCAGCTGCGCCAGCACCTCCAGCAGCACCGCGATCCCGGCCTTCATGTCGAAGACCCCCGGCCCCAGCGCCCGGTCCTGCTCGACGCGGAAGGGCCGCGCCGCCAGCGTCTCCGCCGGGAACACCGTGTCCATGTGTCCCAGCAGCAGGAGCGGCGACTGCTGCGGCTCGGCACCGGGCAGGCGCCCCTCCAGGTGCACTCCCCAGCCCGGCGCCCGGCGCTCCGTCACCTCCACCGCCAGCGCGCGCAGCTCCTGGGCGATGGTCGCCGCCAGCGCCAACACGCGCCGCTCGTCGCCGCTGGGAGACTCCAGCTCGACCAGGCGCTGGAGTCGCGCCAGGGCGCTCGGAAGCGTCGCGGCGCTCGGCAGGGGGATGCGGGGGTCGCTCATGAGGCCTCCGGCGTCGAACGGACGATGGGGCGATGGGGTGATGGGGGGAATCCGGGCGCCCGCCAGCGTTCGGGGGACCCTCGGCCTTCCGGCGACCGAAGGACCACCGGGCGGTCCGCGGCCGCCGGTCCCCCCATCACCCCATCGCCCCATCATTTCCCGGGCGCGGAAGCGCAGCCCTCGCGCCCGGGCACGTCAAGGCGGAAACGCGGTCAGGAGTACAGCCCGCCTCTGCGGTAGCTCTCGTCCACCAGCTCGATGGCGTGGAGCAGCGGCATGGGGTCGCGGGCCAGGCGCAGTCCCGCGCCGATCTGCATCATGCACCCCGGATTGGAGCTGCAGACCACATCGGCGCCCGTCGCCTGGATGGCGGCGATCTTGTCGCCCAGGATGCGGTCGCCCAGCTCCGGGTGGGTGATGCCGTAGGTGCCCGCGCCGCCGCAGCACTCCTCCATGCCGGCCAGGGGGATGAGCTGCAGCTCCGGTATGGCCCGCAGCATGTCCTGCGGCGCCCGGGTGATGCCCTGGGCGTGGTAGAGGTGGCAGGGCGCGTCGTAGGTGACGCGCAGCGGCACCGCCCCGCCCGTGACCGGCCCGATCTGCGCCAGCAGCTCCCAGACGTCCCGCACCTTCTTGCGGAAGGACCGCGCCCGCTGCGCCCAGGCCGGATCGTGCGCCAGCAGCTCGGGATACTCCTTCATCATAGCGCCGCAGCCGCCGGCATTGGAGACGACGTAGTCGATCCCCGCGGCCTCGAACGCCTCGATGTTGGCGCGGGCGATCACGGCCGCATGCTCCAGGTCGCCGGTGTGGCCGTGCAGCGCCCCGCAGCAATGCTGCTCCGGTACCCTGACCAGCTCGCAGCCGTTCGCCGCCAGCACCCGCTCGGTGGCGCGGTTGACCCGACCGTAGAGACCCTCCTGGACGCAGCCGCTCAGGAGGGCGACGCGGAAGTTCTTGCGCGAACTCACGGACGCCTGGGCGTTTGATGGGACGATGGGGGGATGGGGGGATGGGGAGACACCAGCGACCGCGGGCGTCCGCGTTTCAGCGGACGCCGCGACAGTCGAGGGAACGCCGGCGCCGTCAGACGCCCGGTTCCCCCCATCTCCCCATCCCCCCATCCCCCCATCCGCTGGTGAAGTTGCGGTCCCCGCCTTCCGCAGTCCGCGCCAGGGCCGCGTGCCCTCGATCATGGCCAGGCCGAAGCGGGCGCTGCCGAGCCAGCGGGGCAGGAAGCGCACGAGGAGCGTGGGCAGCCGCGTCGCCAGGAACAACCGCGCCAGCGCATTGGAGATGCGGGCCATGCCGGTGCTGCCGAAGGCCAGCAGCAGGCCGCGCGTGATGAGGGGCATGCCGGAGGCCTGGACGCGCACCACCTTGGCGCGCTCGATGAGCTCGCCGTAGGGCACGCCCGACGGGCACACGGTCTGGCAGGCCACGCATTCCAGGCAGAGGTCCATGTGACGGGTGAAGGCCTCGTCGTCGGGCGCCAGCCGCCCCTCGACCACGGCGCGCATCAGGTAGATGCGGCCGCGGGGCGAGTCCGCCTCGTCACCCAGGCGGCGGTAGGTGGGGCAGTAGTCCAGGCAGAAGCCGCAGTGGACGCAGGCGAGGAGCTTCTCCTCCTCCTGCGCCAGCGCCGCCGCCAGGTAGGCGCGCGGGTCGGTTGCCGCAAGCGTGCTCATGGCCTTCCTATATCTCGAATCGGCCCGGCGCCAGCACTCCGGCCGGGTCGAACGTCTTCCGGATGCCCCGCATCAGCGACACCGCCGGCACCGGGCCGAACGGATCCACGCGCGCCAGCAGCGTGGCCGGGCCGCGGGCCACGATGACACTCCCCCCGGTCGCGGCCATGGCCTGCCGCGCCGCCTCCACGGCCGCCGCCACATCCTCATCCCGGCCGTCCCTGCCGCCGGCCAGCGGCATCACCCGGACGATGCCATCGCCCGCGTGGGCCAGGCGCGCCCAGCCGCCGCCGGCGGCCGCCAGCTCGCCGGCCAGCGCCAGCGTGCGCTGCAGCTCGGAGCAGCGGTCGGCCAGGCGGATGCTCAGCGGGGCCGCAGCCTCCAGCTGCGACAGGGCCTGCCACGCCGTGACCGCGGCTGCGACCTCCAGGCGCTCGCCGGCGAGACCCACCTCCTCGCCCAGGGCATGCGCCGCCGCCGCCATATCCTCGACCGCCTGCGCGGCGCCCTGCAGCCGGACGAGCAGCGTCCAGGCGCCGGCGGCCGCCACGTGGGCCGAGGCCTCGGGGGAGAGGATCTCCATGGCCACGGCATCCAGCCGCTGGGCGCGCAGGCGCAGCGCGGCCGCGGCGCAGGCATCCGCGCTGGGCGCGCGCAGCGCCAGCGTGGCATCCGCCCGGGGCAGCGGGCGCAGGCGCACGGTGACGCGGGTGATGAGGCCCAGCGTGCCGCGACTGCCCACGGCCAGCCGCACCAGGTCGTAGCCGGCCACGTTCTTCATGACGCGGCCACCCAGCTCCAGGATGCGGCCATCGCCGGTGACGAGCTGCAGCCCCAGGACGTGGTCGCGGGGCGTGCCGTAGCCCAGGCGCAGCGGCCCGGAATCGGCCCGGGCCACCACGGCGCCCAGGCTGGCGCCGGCGGCGCCGGGCGGGTCCAGCGGCAGGAACTGCCCGTTGGGCGCCAGGCGCGCGTCCAGCTCGCCCAGCGTCACGCCGGCGCCGGCCGTCACGGTCAGGTCCGCGGGGGCGTACTCGGGCACCTCCCGCAGCCGCTCCGTGGTGAGCAGCACGTCCACACCCGCGGGCGGCCGTCCCGAATCGCCCAGCGTGCCCCGGCCCGCCAGCTCGACGCGCCAGCCCAGCTCGCTGGCCAGACGCAGCACGGCCGCCGCAGCCCGGGCGCTCTCCGGTGCCACCACCATGGCCGGCGTGAGGCCGTGCACGCGCAGCGAGGTGCTCTCTCCCGGACGCGCGTCCAGGCCCGCCAGCTCCCGCAGATGGGCGACCGGGCTCATGGCGACACCTCGGGCAGCACCTTGCCCGGGTTGGCGCGCAGCTCCGGGTCGAAGACGCGCTTCACGCCCCACATGGCGCGCAGCTCCTCGTCGCCGAAGATGAGCCGCATGTACTCCTTCTTGTCGATGCCGACGCCGTGCTCGCCGGTGATGGTGCCGCCGGCGTCCACGCACGCCTTCATGATCTCCTTCGAGGCGAGCTCGACGCGTCGCACCATGTCGGCGTCCCGGCGGTCGAAGAGCAGGTTCGGGTGCAGGTTGCCATCGCCGGCGTGGAAGTAGTTGCAGACGCGGAGGTCGTGCAGCCGCGCGATGGCGATGATGCGCGTGAGCACCTCGGGCAGGCGGCTGCGCGGCACGGTGGCGTCCTGCACCAGCAGGTCCGGCGCGAGTCGGCCCATGGCGCCGAACGCTTTCTTGCGCGCATGCCAGAAACGGATGCGCTCCTCGTCGTCCCGCGCGCGCCGCACCTCGCGCGCGCCCTCCGCCTCGCAAATCGCCCGCGCCCGGTCGGCGTCCTCGCCCAGACCCGCTCGCGGGCCGTCGAACTCCACCACCAGCGCCGCCCCCACGTCCGTGGGCCAGCCGGCTGCGTACACCGACGCCTCCACCGCCCGGATCCCTTCCTGGTCCACGATCTCCAGCGCCGCCGGTAGCAGTCCCGCCGAGATGATGGCCGAGACCGCGCGCCCCGCGTCCTCCATGCGGTCGAAGAGCGCCAGCAGCGTCTCCGCCGCCTCGGGCATGGCCGTCAGCTTCACTTCGACCTCGGTGGCGATGCCGAACGTGCCCTCGCTGCCGATGAAGAGGCCCAGAAGGTCGTAGCCCGCCGGCTCCCCCGCGCCGCCGCCCAGCTCCACCACCTCACCATCCGGCAGCACCACGGTCAGCCCGGTCACGTGGTTCAGCGTGACGCCGTACTTGAGGCAGTGCGGCCCGCCCGCGTTCTCCGCCACGTTGCCGCCCAGGGTGCAGGCCGACTGCGAGCCGGGGTCGGGCGCGTAGGTCAGCCCCAGCGGCGCCACCGCCCGCATGAGCTTCGTGTTCACCACGCCCGCCTGCACCCGGGCCCGCCGGTTCACCTCGTCCACCGACAGCACCCGGTCCATGCGCGTGAGGCCAATGGCCACGGCGCCGTTCAACGCCACCGCGCCCCCGGACAGCCCTGTGCCCGCACCCCGGGGGACGAAGGGAATCCCCGCCTGCGCCAGCAGCCGGATCACCGCGGCTGTCTCCTCGGTGGAGCGGGGCAGGACGACGGCCCGCGGCCGCGCCCGGTGGATGGCCAGTCCATCGCACTCGTAGACCAGCAGCGAGCC
>JADGQX010000293.1 GCA_017881445.1 Gemmatimonadota bacterium
GGCCGTGACCGGCATCGGCCGCGTGGTGAGAGGCGGCGTCGCCCGAGGCGACGGGGGCGGGGGCGGGGGCGGGGGCGGGGTCGCGACCGGCGGTGTTTCGTCCAGCAGCAGCGCCCGCGCGGCGGTGGTGACGGGCGGGCGCTACCTGGGCGTGCCCTACGTGTGGGGCGGCACGACGCCGGATGGCTTCGACTGCTCAGGGTTCGTGCAATACGTGTACGAGAGGCAGGGCGTGCCGCTGCCCAGGACGTCGCGGCAGATGGCCCATGCGGGGCAGGCGGTGCGGCCGCGTCTGGCGAGCCTGCGCGAAGGCGACCTGATGCTGTTTCGCGGCCGGAGCAGCACGATCAGCCACGTGGCGCTGTACGCGGGCAACGACCGCATCCTGCACTCGTCGTCAAGCGGCGGCGGGGTGCGGTTCGACGATCTGTGGAGCGAGCGGGGCGCCTACTACCGCTCGCACCTGGTGGCGGCGCGGCGGGTGTCGGGCAACGGCCGGACGCTGATGGAGACGCTGGCGCGGATCAACCGGGAGTTCCCCTTCGACCACTTCGACCCACCGGACGAGGCGCCGCCGCCCGGGCCCTGAGGCGGCGTCAGGTCGCCGGCGTGGCGCGGTAGCGAACGATTGCGGCGCCGCACTCGAGCGCGGTGGCGTCCAGCAGCTGCATGCGGGTCCGTTCCGGGGACGGCTTGAAGAGGGGCGTGCCGGCGCCGAGCACGACGGGCACGAGGCCGAGGCGGTATTCGTCGATGAGGCCGTGGCGCATGAGTGCGGCGGAGAGATCGGCGCTGCCGAAGATCAGCATGTCCTTGCCGGGGCGCTCCTTGAGTGCGGCGCGCGCTCTTCCCGGAGCTGCTCCGGCTGCGGGGCGACGAGGGCGCCCGCGGCGTCATCGCCGCGCAGCCAGACCGGCTCGTCCTTGCGCCCTTCGACCTGGACGCACCCGCCGGCGTGGACCTGCCGGAGGATCGCTCCCGCCTGGCGGGCGAGGGGGTCCCGGGTCGGTGACCGGCGTGCGCCGCCCGGAAGGCCGGCGGGCCGGGCGCGCCTACTTCAGCGCCGTCAGCTTGGCGCGGGTATCGTCGGCGTTGGGATTGAGGGACAGGGCCCGGGCGTACGCTTCCCGGGCCTGCGCCAGGGCGCCCGCCCGGCTGTACCCGTCCCCCAGGCTGTCCCACCAGCCCCAGCTCCCGGGGTGCTCCGCCGTGTTCAGCTCGAAGGCGGCCACCGCGTCCGCGACCCGGCCGGCGGCGAGCAGCTCGTAGCCGGTTTCGTTCATCCGGCGCTCGTCGAACGGCCGCCACCAGGGGTACCCGGCGTAGCGAGCGCGCCGCTCGGCATAGGCGCTCCTGGCCGCTGCCGCGCCCTCGCCCTGCAGGATGCCGGTGAGCGGGCGCGCCCCGCCCCCGAGGACGACGTCCAGCGCCGGATCGCGCAGCCCGTAATAGTCGGCCGCGGAGAAAGGCGTCGCCGCCGAGACGGGGATGTACGCCAGCGTGTCCGCCGGATGGCCGAGCTGCCAGAAGAGCGTGGAGACGCCCAACTGCATGCCCGTGCGAGGCATCGTGACCGTGATGGCGTCGCCTGCGTGGTTGGCGCCCGCGCCGGACGCCTCGCCTGCGAACACCGCCTCCGTGTGCGTTGCCAGCTCGGCCGCGAGCATCACCGCGGCGCTGAAGGTCTTGCGCCCGAGCAGCACGTAGAGGTGGCCCGGCCGATCGATGGAGGTGTGGCGGATGATCTCGTGGACGAAGGGGAGGTTCAGGTCGCCGTTCCCGCCGCTGTTGTAGCGCAGGTCCAGGACCAGCCGGTCCACTCCCGCCGAGTCGACGTAGGCCCAGAGCCGCTTGCGAAAGTCCGCGAAGGACTCCCGTGGATCCTCCTGCAGGAAGTTGATCTGGACGTAGACGCCGCCCTGCGGCGACAGGGGCGCGAAGTAGTAGTACAGCCGGTAGCGGAGGTGCAGGGGCATGGCCGGGTCGAGGGTGCGGTACTGCAGTGGCCGCTCATGCGCGATGGCCGAGACGTAGCCGCTGCCGTAACGGTCGCGGGTGCTCAGAATGGGCCCGAACATCTCGCCCCAGAAGCGCCAGCCCATGTCCGGACTTCCCTGGACCGCGCCGATCTGCACCGTCTGTAGCCCGTTCGCGCGAGTCTCCAGGACGAACGTGGCCGAGAGCGAGTCAGGGGTGATTCCCAGCGCATGCAGAGCCGCTGGCGAGGACAGCATGAGCGCCCCGACCTCCTGCCTCATCGGGTCGCTGTCGTAGCCCATGAGCGAGGCCGCGGAATCGAGTGCCTCGGCCGCCGGCAGCCGGCCGATGCGGAGCACCCGCGCGCCGGCCAGCGTCGCCCGGCTGGAATCGATGGCGGTGATGTAGACGCCATCCGTGAACCGGTAGAAGCGGACCGGCAGCCAGCGGTCGAAGCCGCCCGCGGCGCTCGGCAGGAGCGTGGTGTGCCCATCCCGGAGGCTCGCCACCAGGCGCATCATACCCGCCACCGCGCGCTCCTCCGTCAGGCGCGGAATCTCCGCGCGCAGCTGCCGCGCCTGGCTGTCGAACGCGGCCTGCGGGATCCGCCGGTAGGGCGCGGGATGCACGTGCCGGATGAGCTGCAGCACGCTGTCGAGCTCCAGCACCAGGCTGCTGGACGGCAGCTGGGGTGTCTGCGACGTCGCCAGCGCGGGAACCGGAAACAGCAGGCAGGCCACCGCGCCCAAAGCCAGGAGGAATCGCATCCGGTCCACGCTCCAGTAGCGTCTGTCCGCGGGAATTGTTGGTGGGTTGCCGGGCGAGGCGCGCCCGATACGCCTTGGATGGTGCGCGGGCGCATTTCGTTGGAGGGGCCCGGCAGCGGTTCGACCCACGATGGACTCTACCTGACGCTCGCGACGGACCGGACGTGTGGCCGCGACCCACCCGTCCGGGTAGCCCGGCCCGCCGATCCGGTACCAGCTCCCCATCCGAATCCCTGCGTAGAACCGCCCATTGACGCGTGGTTGTGCGGCCGCCCCGGACACACCTTCCGTGGGAGCAACGGCAGGCCGGTCCACCAGGGGCCGCCGACAGCCCAACGCGCGCAGATCGAGGAGGGAGGAGCGGATGGCCACGGTCATACGAGACGCGGATGTCACGGTCCACGTCGAATCGGCCCGAGCGGCGACCTCGGCCGCCGACGTCCTCCGGCAGGCGCGCGAGCAGGGCGTGCAGATCGTGGACGTGAAGTTCACGGACCTGCTGGGCACGTGGCAGCACTTCTCGCTCCCCCTGGACATGCTGCACGAGGATGCGTTCGAGGAGGGGCTGGGCTTCGACGGCTCGTCGATCCGGGGGTTCCAGGAGATCCACGAGAGCGACATGCTGCTGATGCCGGACCCGGCGACGGCGTTCGTGGATCCGGTGCTGCGCATCAAGACGCTGTCGCTGGTGGGCGACATCGTCGATCCGACGACCGGCGATCCCTACACTCGCGATCCGCGCTACGTGGCGCGCAAGGCCGAGGCGTACCTGCCCACCACGGGGATCGCGACGACCTCGTATTGGGGGCCGGAGGCGGAGTTCTACATCTTCGACTCGCTGCGCTTCGACCAGGGCGCCAACCATGCCCACTACGAGATCGACAGCGACGAAGGCATCTGGAACAGCGGCCGCAACGGCTCGCCGAACCTGGCGTACCGGCCGCGGGTGAAGGAGGGCTATTTCCCGGTGCCGCCCACGGACAAGCTGCAGGACCTGCGCAGCGAGATCGCGCTGAAGCTGCAATCCGCGGGGGTGGAGGTGGAGGTGCACCACCACGAGGTGGGGGCGCCGGGCCAGGCGGAGATCGACCTGCGCTTCTCGACGCTGGTGCGCATGGCGGACCAGCTCCAGACCTACAAGTACGTGGTGAAAAACGTGTGCGCCGCGGCGGGCAAGGTGGCGACGTTCATGCCCAAGCCGATCTTCGGCGACAACGGCTCCGGCATGCACGTGCACCAGAGCCTGTGGACCGCCGGGGCGAACCTGTTCTTCGACACGGATGGGTACGCCCAGCTCTCGAGCACGGCGCGCTGGTACATCGGCGGGCTGATCGCGCACGCGCCGGCGCTGCTGGCGTTCTGCGCGCCCACCACCAACTCCTACCGGCGGCTGGTCCCCGGCTACGAGGCGCCGATCAACCTGATGTACTCGCAGCGCAATCGCTCGGCCATCTGCCGCATCCCCATGTACTCGTCGTCGCCGCGGGCCAAGCGCATCGAGTTCCGGGCGCCGGACCCCTCGGCCAACCCCTACCTGGCGTTCGCGGCGCTGCTCATGGCGGGGCTGGACGGGGTGCGCAATCGCCTGGAGCCGCCGGCGCCCATCGACAAGGACCTCTACCACCTCTCGCCGGAGGAGCGGGCCAGGGTGAAGAACACGCCCGGCTCCCTCTCGGAGGTGCTCGCGGCCCTGCAGGCGGACCAGCAGTTCCTGCTGGAGGGCGGTGTGTTCACGCCCGACCTCATCGAGAGCTACATCGCGGTCAAACAGCAGCGTGAAGTCGAGCCCATGCAGCTTCGGCCGCATCCGTACGAGTTCGCGCTCTACCACGACGTCTGAACCAGGCTCCGGACCTGTCGCACAGGGGGGGCGGCGCTCGGCGCCGCCCCCCGCGTCGTTTCGAGTTCCGACCCCTTCTGCGGCGCACCGTGCCCGCACGTCCGTGCGGCGCTGGCGCTGCAGTACCGGCTGCAGAAAGGGAGGCGTACATGAGATCGCAATTGCTGGCCGGCGCGCTGCTTCTCACGTGCCCGGTCATGGCCCTGGCACAGAGTCCGGCACCAGCGCCGCCGGTCTCGGACAGTGGGGCACACGGCGCCGCTCCGGACTCCGCCAGGGCGGCGCCCACGGCGCCCACGGCCCTGCTGACGGCGCTGGCGGGGCTGACGCTGAGCGGCTACGCGGAGGCCTCGTACACGGTTTCCGACCACCCGAATGGTGGCACCATCACCGGGCGGCTCTACGACCGCTTCCAGAACCAGTTCTCGCTGGACGCCGTGAAGCTGGTGCTGGACAAGCCGTACGAC
>JADGQX010000294.1 GCA_017881445.1 Gemmatimonadota bacterium
ACCGGGAAGGTCAGCGTCACTCCGCTCACCGCCTTCGGTCCCGCCCGCACGCGGTCGGCGGAGCCGGCCGGAGCCGTGGGCGTCGATTCGATGCCCGTCTCCCGGCACGTCCAGTCGCGTATCGTGGACGTTCCCGTGATCTCCAGCGCTCCCGCCGGCGCCTGGGCCCTGGCCGCCGTGCCGAGCGCGAGCCCCCCGAGGACGAGGCCGATGGTGATCCGTATCCGCATGGCGTTACTCCAGTTGGCTGCCCGATGGAGGTACGCCACTACGCACGAATGGGTCCAGCGCGCGCCTTCGGTGCCGCGGCGTGGCCGGGGCCGAACGTCGTGGACAGTGCGCCGCTGGGGCAGTTGATCACGCAGCATTGACAGAGGATGCAGTCGCCTGCGCCGATACGGACGTGCGCCTGCACGCGCTCCGCCACCGGGATGTCCATCGGGCAGACGTCGGTGCAGGTCCCACAATCGGTGCAGAGCTCAGCGTTCGCGGCCACGTGCAGGAGCGCGCGGCGGCTCGTGAGGCGCAGAACCAGGCCCGTGGGACAGAGGTACTTGCAGAACGCGCGTTGGTCCCCGAGAGCGAGCGCGAGCCCGATCGCTGCGACGTAGTACACGAGAATGCCTGCCGCCACGGCACCGACGCTGTCGCCGCGCACGTGGCCGGGGACCCCGCCCGGCTGGAGGTGCCACACGGACCCGTATAGCACCGCCGCGACCACGCTGGCTGCGAGACCGAGCCAGGCCGTCCACCTCCAGAGGCCGCGCCGCCTGCCGTGGCCACGGCCGACCGGCAAGACCTCGAGGACCATCGCGCGCCAGCAGCCCCAGCCACAACCGAACCGACCGAAGAACACGGGGCCGAGCAGCGTCGTCACCATCGTGTGCCCGATCGCAGTGCCCATCGTGCCGGCCAGCAGCAGCTCGAAGAAGCCGTCCAGATCGAGATTGATCCTGTCGACCAGCATGAACGCGAGGACCGAGAGCGCGCCAGCGGCCATGACCAGCCGACGCCAGAGCTGCTTGCGCGGGGTGCGCGCCAGGGCATAGCCGAGGAGACAAGGCCCGAGCGAGAGTCCGGCGAAAAAGAGGGAGACCGCCAGCCCGACCGTGGGGGGGTGGAGCAGCAAGAGCGCCGCGGCCGGCCAGACCACGAGCATCGCCGTCGCGCTGACGACGATGAGCTTCCGGCTGGGTGCCGCGCCCGTCCTTGCCATCGCTACTCGCGCCACTCCTGGACCGGGAACAGTGTGCGGCTGCCGTCATCGGCCGGGGATAGGGAATCCAAACGCCATTTCGCGCTCCCTCGCAAGATCGATCCGTCAGCGGCACCTGGTCAACGATCGGGCGAGTGGGTGTGGAGGCGCGCATGCCCCCGACGGTTTGGCGCGGTGTGGGGCGATGCCATGGCGGGGCGGGTCGGCGTACGGACGCTTTCCCGCGACACTCCACGTCTTGCACGGGCGCCGGCCGCTCCGCTACCCTGTCCTCCCCACCCAACCATGTTACGGGAGAGCGCGGTCGAATGACTACGATCCACCGGGCCCGTGCACTCGCGGTGCTGGCCGACCCGAGGACGCCGGGCGCGCGCGCGACGATCGCCATCGCCTTCGCTGCCGCGGCCCTGCTCGGGCGCCCGGCGGCGGCGCAGCAGGAACCCAGGGCGACGTCGCTGCCCAGCGAAACGCCGGCGCACTTCACGCCCGTGACGCCCTTCCTCGACTACGAGCGGCGCGACGTCATGATCCCCATGCGCGACGGCACGAAGCTGCA
Source organism: Gemmatimonadota bacterium (assembly GCA_017881445.1). Classification (GTDB taxonomy): domain Bacteria; phylum Gemmatimonadota; class Gemmatimonadetes; order Longimicrobiales; family RSA9; genus JADGQX01. Next base: position 1,773 of record JADGQX010000294.1, read on the forward strand.
CACCGTCATCCTGGTTCCGAAAGGGGCTCACGGGGCGCCGATGCTGATGACGCGCACGCCCTACAACGCCACGGGGCTGACCAGCCACGCCGCCAGCGCGCACCTCGGGCCGATCCTCCAGGGCTACGACAACGCCACCGACGTCATCGTGCAGGGCGGCTACATCCGCGTGGTGCAGGACATCCGCGGCAAGTGGGGCTCGGAGGGCGACTACGTCATGAACCGCCCCATGATCGGGCCGCTCAACCCGACGGAGGTGGACGAGTCCACGGACACGTACGACACCATCGACTGGCTGGTGAAGAACGTGCCCGAGTCCAACGGCCGCGTGGGCATCCTGGGCATCTCCTACGACGGCTACCTCGCCCTCACCGCGCTCGTCCACCCACACCCGGCGCTCAAGGTCTCCATCCCGATGAACCCCATGGTGGACGGCTGGATGGGCGACGACTGGTTCCACAACGGCGCCTTCCGCGAGCCCGGCCTGTCGTACATCTACGAGCAGGAGGCCTCGCGCACCAACGACTATCCGTGGTACTCCCGGTACTTCGACCTGTACGACGAGTTCATGCAGGCCGGCTCCGCGGGCGAGGCCGGGCGGGAGCACGGGGCCGAGCAGGTCGGCTTCTGGCGCCAGATCCTGGCGCACCCCAGCTACGATCGCTGGTGGCAGCTCCAGGCCATGGACAGCATCCTGGCGAAGGAGCCGCTCACCGTTCCCACCATGCTGGTCCACTCGCTCTGGGACCAGGAAGACATCTACGGCGCGCCGGCGGTCTACCGTGCGCTCTATGCCCAGCCGTCCGACCGCGCCAATCTCTTCATCGTGCTCGGCCCGTGGCATCACGGCGGCGAGATCGGCGAGGGCAGCACGCTGGGTCCGCTGCACCTCGGCATGGACACCGGGCTGTACTTCCGCCAGCACATCCTGGCGCCCTTCCTCGCGCACTACCTGAAGGATGGAGCGCCAGAGGGCAGCATCGCGCCGGTGACGGCGTTCGTGAGCGGGACCAACACCTGGGAGCGGCTGCCGACGTGGCCGTCCGCGTGCGCCGGAGCCTGCACGCCCAGGCCGACGCCGCTCTACCTGCTTCCCGGGATGGCCGTCGGCTTTTCGGCTCCGGCCGCGTCCGGGCCCCCATACGACGAGTACCTGTCGGACCCGGCCCGGCCGGTCACGTACGTGCGTCGTCCGGTCCAGAGCTCCGGTGCGCTCTGGGCCGACTGGCTGACCACCGACCAGCGCGATGCCGCCGCGCGCTCGGACGTGCTGGCCTACGTGTCGCCCGTCCTGACCGAGGCGGTGCGCATCGCCGGACGCCCGGTCGCGAACCTCGTCGCCTCCACCACCGGCACCGACGCCGACTGGGTGGTGAAGCTCATCGACGTCTACCCCGACGAGGTGGCGGATCAGCCCGAGATGGGCGGCTACCAGCTCATGGTTTCCGCCGACATCTTCCGCGGCCGCTACCGCCAGAGCTACTCCACCCCGCAGCCGATCACCCCGAATTCGCCGCTCGTGTACCGCTTCGCGCTGCCCAACGCCAACCACGTCTTCCTGCCGGGGCACCGCATCATGGTGCAGGTGCATTCGAGCTGGTTCCCGCTCTACGACCGCAACCCGCAGACGTTCGTGCCCAACATCTTCTGGGCGAAGCCAACCGACTTTCGCAAGGCGACAATGCGCATCTTCCACGCGCCCGCCAGCGCCAGCTACCTGGAGCTGCCCCTGGTCTCACCAGCAGGGTAGTTCCCCCGGACGACCCCCGGCGCGGCGTGGCGGTGGGCCGGCGGCGGCGGCAGACGGCCGCGTTGCCGGTGGGGAGATCGGGGATCCTTTCGCGCCTGCGGGAGGCCCGATAGATCTGGAGTCGCATATCCAGGAGCGCCGGAGGATAGAGTCCATCCGGGGACGGAGAGCTGTGAGCCAGCGCGTGCCCTCGCAGCGTGATGCGCACATCGCCTGCGTTGCTGCTCTTGCCAGCCCTGAGCGCGGGGGTTCGAGCAGCGGCGTCAGATCAGGATCGCCGGCAACATGCGCTTGGGTCTCCGCGGGCTCGTCGCGGAGATAGCCAGCGAGCGTGGCCACGGCGGCTTCCAGCTGCGCGCAGGGTAGATTGAACACGGCCTTCTTGAACCGAATGGCTCTCGTGAGAGTTCCGGCCTTCTTTCCCATCGCCTCCGCCATCATCCTTTCGGTCGGTTGCACCGCCTCACCTCCCGCCGGCCCGCTGTTCGAGGACGTCACGGCGAAGGCCGGGATCTCCTTCAGGTACACCTTCGGCGACTTCACGTACGACAACATCCTCGAGTCGAGCGGGTCGGGGGTCGCGGTGTTCGACTACGACGGCGACGGGAAGATGGACATCCTCTTCCTGAACGGCCGATACGTCGAAGGGGCGAGCGACCCGAAGGGGCAGGTCTTCCGGAATGCCCGGAACGCCCTCTATCGGAACAACGGCGACGGGACCTTCACCGACGTGACCGGGAAGGCCGGCGTGGGCGGCAAGCACTGGGCGATGGCCGCCACGATCGCCGACCTGGACGGCGACGGTCTCGAGGACATCTTTCTCTCGAACTACGGGCCCAACACGTTTCTCCACAACAACGGCGATGGGACCTACTCCGATTGGACCGAGAAGGTCGGCCTCGCGGGTCCCGAGACCCTGAACGGTTTCGTGAAGTGGAGCGTCGAGGCCGTGGTATTCGACGCCGACGGCGACGGGAAGCTGGAGCTGATGGTTGCGAACTTCCTTGCGTTCGACCCGCTCTACTTGAGTCCTGACTCGCCCGAGCGGATGCCGTCGCCGGCCGAGTACAAGGGGCAGGCGTCGATCCTCTACAAGCGGGGTCCCGACGGGCGGTTCGTCGACGTGACGAAGGAGGCCGGCCTCTACTACCCCGAGAGCAAGGCGATGGGGCTGACGGTCTGCGACTGCGACGGCGACGGGCGGCTCGATATCTTCCAGGCCAACGACCACCAGCCGAATTTCCTCTTCCACAACCTGGGCGGAGGGAAGTTCGTGGAGATCGGCGCGGGAGCCGGCGTGGCCGTCAATCTCGACGGCGTTGGCACCGGCCACATGCACGGGGCGCTTGGAGATGTGGACGGCGACGGGTGGCTCGACATCCTGGTGACTGACCTTTCCTACCAGAGCCTCTACCGGGCGACTGGGCCGTGCCAATACGAGGACGTCACTGCCCGGAGCGGCATCAGACGGCTGATGGACGGGGCGGAGTCGTGGGGGGCGGGGCTGTACGACTTCGACAACGACGG
>JADGQX010000090.1 GCA_017881445.1 Gemmatimonadota bacterium
CGCTGACCTCCGACAACAGCACCGTCAGCACGCACTCCTGTTGGGCGTCGAGTTCCACGCGGCTGCCGGCCAGGAAAGTCCGGGAGGCGGGCGAAGCTTGGCCGTCCAACGGCGCCACCACCCCTCCGGCCGCAGCGGCTTTGCCCGCGAATTCCTCGAGCTGGCTGAAGAAAGCGCTGAGCATGCGCGAAGGAGAAGACTCGGCCGGCCATTCCATCAGCCGTTGCCAGGGTTGACCTTCCCGGCGCGCCATCAGGACCAGTTGGTCGCCCCCGGTCAACTGCTGCAGCACGGCTAGAAAGCGAGGCCAGAACTCCCCGGCCGGCCCGGCAAACTGCCGCAACTGCCCGAGTTCGGCCAGAGCCGCCTCCATTCCCAGCATTGCGGGTGGGTGATTCGCCATAGCGCTCTATTCGCGGAACATTTTTCCCACCAGGCCGGGACGCACTTTCCCGTCCGCGTTTTCGAACAGGGCCTTGACCTTTTGGAGCCCGCTGGCCGGATCGACGACCGGGGAAATGAAAACGATCCTGGCCTCCACTCGGAGGGAAGAATTGCCGTCCTCGAGCTCCAGGCGCATGGGTTGGTTGGCCTTGAGACCGGATGAAATTCGCGCCTCGATATGGCTGATGAAATAGCAGCGCCGGGTATCCACCACCCGGACGACCGGCTCATAAGCGGCGCAGGCCTCGCCGACATGCAGCTTCACCTCGGCCACCACCCCTTCTCCCGGGGACAGAAGGTGCCGTCGGCGAAGCTGTTCCTGCGCGGTCTCATATTCGGTCAGGGCAACTTTGTACTCGGCTTCCTTCTTGAGCAGCTCGTCCCGGCTGACGGAGGAGCTCTTTTCAAACACGGTGCGGGTACTCTCCCAGTCGGCTTTACGGTTGTCCATCACCAGCTTCCGGCGCTCGACCTCGAGTTCTTCCAGGCGGTTGTCCAGCGCCAGGATGACCTCGTTGGTGTGGACCAGACTACCTTCCTTAACCGACTGCGTCCGGATAATTCCCGGCACCGGCATGCTCAAGGTAACATCGAACACCGCCTCGGTGATGCCGGTGCCGCATGAAGACTCCGCCCTGGCTGGCACGGCCAGCGCGCAACCTGCCGCCAGCGTTACCCCGACGATGAAGGTCAACCACCGGCGGGTCCGAACGTTAGTTTCTCGATCCATAGCGATTCCGGAGCAACCCCTTGGTGGCGGCCTGCAGCTCGGCTTGGGTGATTTCCAGATGCCGCCGCTGAAGCAGCGCCCCCTGGATCATTTCGAGTTCCAGCGCCGCCAACTGATAGCGGACCAGCGATTCGGCCACGGAAAGTCGCGATTCAAAGAGATCCGCCTCGATCTCGAACACTTTACGGCTCTCCAGCTTGCCCGCCTCCAGCCGGGCCAGGGCCGAGTCCAGCAGACTCCGGTTATACTGCACCGAAGCCTGGTAATTGCTCACGCTCGCTTGCGTGCTCTGGAGCTTGTGCCAGGCCGTGTCCATCCCGTTGACAATCTCGGTATGCAGCCCGAGCAGAGACAATCGGGCAGAATCCAAATCCAGCCGAGCCGCCGCCAGCTCGTGCCGGCTCCGGATTCCACCGCTGAGCGGGATCCGCAATTCGACGCCGACATACCAGGATGGCTCATCCTGATGCTCGATATCCGTCCAGGCATCCCCCGGGATCCGGCCCAGCCCGTTCAATCCGTAGCTGCCCTTGAGATCCAACTGGGGCAGACGCTGGTTTCGGGCGTAGCCCAGCCGGACCAGGCTTTGCTGGATCCTGGCCGCCGCCGCCAGGTAATCCGGATTCAGGTCGAAGGCCACCTCGCGCAACTGGCGATAGTTTGGCAACTCCTGGCGCAACGCGGGCGTATCGGCCGCCCGCACCATCCCGCAGCCTGGGGAAACTTCCTCGGCATACAGCGAGACTACGCGGTTGGCAGCTTCGAGCACTTTCTGGCGAGCTTCACCCAACTTGGCACGGCGAAGTCCCAGTCCGGCCTCGCTTTCCATCACTTCGAGCTCGGACCCCTTCCCCGCTTCGAGCCGGGTACGGTTGTCCTTCAGGATCGTCCCGGCGGTCTTCACGGATTCCTCGAAAAACCGCATCTGCTCCTGAGCGAGAAAGAGGTTCCAATAGGTCCCTTCCGCCGCTGAAACTACTGCCATCAACCCCCGTCGGTACTCCTGGAAGGCGAGGTTGTTTGAAATGGCCGTCAGCCGGATGGCTGCCATGGTCGCCGCGGTGCCGAAGTTTTTGAGCAGCGGCTGAGTGACGGAAAACCCGAAGAAGCTCTGGTATTCGCCATTGGTGGTACCCCGGAGCGGCTGCAGATTGTTATGCAGGTCCCGAAGATTGTAGCCCAGGCGAAGCCGGGCCCCGGTGGGAATCAGCGCATCCAAACCACTCTCGTACACGTTGTTAGTCTCGTGGAAGGAAGGCGTCAGCAGCGAGGTCTGCTGCTCCGCGGTATTCTTCCGGTTGTTCACCTCGTGCCCGACCGAACCGGTAAGCTCCGGCTCGAACACTCCCCACTCGCCGCGGGATCGCCGCCGCTGCGCCTCAAAATCGAGGACCTTGCTCTGGATCGTCTCATTTCTCTCCAGCACGCGCCCCACCAACCCGCTGAGAGTCAGATCCATCGGGGCAGCCGGAGAGGGCTCCGGCGGGTCCGCCGAGTAGCCCGATGCCACCCCCAAAAACCAAACCGCCGCCACTGACAAGATAGTTATTCGTCTCACTTGGCCTCAGTTCTGATTACGGCGCCGCACGGAACCAATCGTCGAGTCCGCCGACCTCCAATAGATTCTCCCTGACAACCCAACGCCTGCATCCCACCTCCGTGCTGAAGCGTCCAGGCCTGGAGAGCAAGCCGCAGGCTCGCCCCAAACCAAGCATGAGCTCAGAAGGGATTGCAGGGATAATACTCCAGAAGCCGCCTCTGTCCACAGAATAATTCTTCAAGATGAGACCGACCGGGTCGGTCCTGTGGGTCGGGCGGCCCGGAACCACCATGAATGCGAACACAAGTGCTTGCCCCGGCGCGAAATTGTAGCGGATTTTTTATACAAAATTCCCCAATCCTGTGTCTATTGGTTGAATCAGGTGCATATCGGCCCTATAAACGATAATGGTTGGTGCGAGCAACTGTATGAGGATCAGGCGGCGAAACTGATCCTCTACGGCCGGGCGCTGGGCCTTAGTCATGCCGAATCCGAGGATGTCCTGCAGGAAACCTTTATCGCCTTGTTGAAGCTGGCCGCCCCGCCGGAGCGCCCCGAACACTACGGTCTGCGCAGCTTCCGGAATCGCGCCTTAAATTACCGGCGCCATCTCTGGCAACGAATCCGGCGTGAGTTCGAATCCCATCGGTGGTTCGAAATCGTGGCCGAGGAGACGCCGCACGAGCAGGCCGCGATGCGTTGCCTGGCGGGGTTGCCCCGGGAACAACGCGAGGTCATCGTGCTCAAAATCTGGCACGACCGGACCTTCGAAGAAATCGGCGCCTTGCTGGCGGTTTCGCCCAACACCGCGGCGGGACGTTACCGCTACGGCATTCAAAAAATACGAACTTATTTCGAGAGAAAACATTATGAAGCCATCGACTCCCTGGGAAAATCGGTTGCGCCGCTGGATCCCGCGCCGCCCTGCCTCGGCACTTAAAGAACAAATCTTTGCCCGTGCCACACCCGCAACAACCGCGCCGGCGATGGCCCGGGTTTCACTCTGGTGGACCCCGGCGCTGACCTACGGCTTGTTGATCATGGCGTTTTTAACCAATTGGACTGGAATCAGTTATATTCATAACCAACCCTCGGTTTCCGGTCTTTGGGCCAACACCGACTGGCGTAACCAGGATCTGGCCTGTTATGCCACCGCCACCCTGCACAGCGATCGGAATGCCCTGCCTGAACCCATTATTCGATGGACAAACGGGGGTCTTTTCCCTTCAAGTAGAGCCTCATTTTTGCTTTTGGGCACCAATGGCCAGAGGCGCTAATTAATGAGTATGGAAAACCAAAAAACAACACCGTCACCCGCGACCGCAAAATCAAAGCCGGTTTCGACCAGCCGCACCCTTTCCCATGCGAAGCCGCCTCTGCCGCCACTTTTCCGCACCATCGACTGGGTCACGTTTTTCCTCACGACCCTGGTTGTTTTTGTTGGTTATCTGGCGACCCTGGCGCCGGACCTGACGCTGGAAGACTCGGGCGAACTGGCGGTAGGTTCCTTTTACGCGGGCGTGCCGCATCCTCCCGGCTATCCGATCTGGACCATTTATACCTGGCTGTTCACCGTGCTGGTTCCGATCTCCAATATCGCCTTTCGCGTGGCGCTCTCTTCGGCCGTGGCGGGCGCGCTATCCTGCGGTCTGATCGGCCTGATGGTATCCCGCGGCAGCAGTATGATCGTGGAAGGCATGGCCGAGTTGAAAAACCTCGAACGCCGCTGGGAAAACGCCCTCTGCGTGGTGTCGGGATTGGTCGCGGGCATGATCATGGGCTTTAACGGCTTCTTCTGGAGCCAGGCCATCATCGTGGAGGTCTATACCTTCAGCGCCTTATCCATGGTAGGCGTGCTCTGTTGTCTCATGCGCTGGATCTACGCGCCCACCCAAAACCGCTATCTTTACTTGGCGTTTTTCGCATTCGCCATCTGCGCCAACAACCATCAGAGCCTGGTGGTGGCGGCCATGGGCATCGAATTCGCCATCATCCTCGTCAATCCCAAGCTGGGCCGCGATTTGCTCCTGGGCAACAGCCTTTGCTATTTTCTGGGATTGATCCTGAAAGCCAACCGGACGACCGCCTCGCTCGATAACACCTCGATTTTTATCATCTTTAACCTGGTGGGTTTGTGGTCGATCAGCCACTGCGTCTGGCTGGTCATAAAAACCAAGGGTCTGCTATCGGAATGGAAATCGGTGCTGAGCATTACGGGCGTCTTGGTCGCCGGGTTGGCCTTCTATTTCTTCCTGCCCATCACCTCGATGACCAATCCGCCCATGAACTGGGGCTACCCACGCACCGTGGAGGGATTCTTTCACGCCCTGACCCGGGGACAATATGACCGCGTCAAACCCTCCGGTAGTTTTCAAGCGGTTTTCGATGCCACGCGCGTCTATTGGGAAGGCGCCGTCGAGGAATTCAATATCGTCTATCTGCTCATCGCGGTCGTGCCGTTTTTCTTCTTCTTTCGCATGCAGAAACGGGAGCGCAACTGGATGGCGGGCCTGTTGGGCATTTTCCTTTGCCTGGGCGTGCTGCTTGACGTCCTGATCAATCCCTCCACCGACAAGCAAAGCCGCGACTTGGTCAAGGTCTTCTTCACCGCCTCGTACGTCATGCTGGCCATGTGGATCGGTTATGGTCTGACGTTGATCGGCGGCTTGCTGGCCACGCAATACGAGCGGTACCGATATGGACTTATTTGCGCGGGCGCCGTGGCGGCGGGCTTCGCGATCTATGGCCTGTCCAAAGCCCTGGAAAGCGCCAATCCCTACCTCCACTACCCGGGTTACCTGGGAGTCATCCTGGCCGCCGCGTTTGTCGCCGCCCTGTTGCTCGCGCGCTCCAAGGCGCCCATGCCCATCCTGCTGGCCGTCTTCGCCCTCATGCCGGCGCACACCGCCCTCTCCCACTGGTGGGACAACGAACAACATGGACACCTCTTCGGTTTCTGGTTCGGCCACGACATGTTCACCCCGCCCTTCAACGGCAAGGATGGAAAACCGCTCTATCCGGAAATGACCCGCGACACCATTCTGTTCGGCGGCACCGACCCGGGACGCTTCTGCCCCACGTACATGATTTTTTGCGAGAGTTTTATCCCGCCCGCCAAGCGACGAGACCCCAAGTTTGACCGGCGCGACGTCTATATCATCACTCAGAACGCGCTCGCCGATGCCACCTATTTGAGTTACATTCGCGCCCATTACAATCGCAGCGCCGCCTCGACCCCGCCCCGCCGCCCGGTCCAGAGCTCGCGCTCCGGGTCGCGACCGCGCACGAACAGCGTGAAGGGCGCATCCGCCCCCGGCGCCAGCACCAGCACCGCCTCGGGCTCGGTGTAGCCCGTCAGGTAGCGCAGGTCCGCGTCCGGCCGGTAGCGCAACTCGTTGTCCCGCCCCGCCACCAGCTGCGGCCCCGCCGCCAGCACCAGGACGCCGTCCTCGCCCAGTAGCCGCTGCACCCGCTCGCGCCGGGCCGCGTAGACCTCGCGCTCGCTAGCCGTCATGGAGTGGTTCCTTTCCGTGGGCGGACCACGGTCCAGGTCAGGGTCTGGTCGAAGCTGACGTTCAGCAGGTAGCCGCCTCCGGCGATGTTCGCCTGTCCGCTGTGCAGCAGGAGCAGCGTCGCGTTCACGACGCTGGTCGAATCGCCGGGAATGAACTCCGGCGGCACGCGCATGTCGGCCGGCGGCAATCCGTCCGCCCCCAGCTGGAACATGTGGCCGCCCGCCGCCAGCTGCAGGAACCACTGCGCCCCCGTCGGCGGCGGCGTCTGGGGCGGAGCGCTGGTGTCGAGGTGAAGGTGCAGGTCCGCGCCCACGGCCAGCACCAGCGTGTCCGGGTCCAGCCGGCGCACGCCATACCAGCGCAGCTCGCCCGGCCGATCGGGGATGCCGGCGACGATGGGCACCTGCACGGTCACCGGCCCCACCAGGGTGGGCAGCGGCAGGGTGACCGAGTAGTCACGGGCACCGTTCGCGTGCACGGTCAGCGGCGCCACCGGTTGCCCCTCCACCAGCAGCGAATCGTTCGGGAAGGTGCGCCACTCGTGGGCGAGCGACATGCCCGGCTGGACCTGGCCCTCGAGCTGGACCTGCCCCCGCGACATGTGGATGAAGAACTGCGCCACGGCGGCGCTCGGCGGCGGCAGCTGCGGATCGAGGAAGTCGATGCACCCTCCCAGCAGCGTCGCCAGCAGCGGGACCAGCCCGCGGGCGAGCGCTCCAGGCCGAGGGACCCATCCGGGGCGGCTCATCGGCGCTTGGCCAGGTAGTCGGCCTCGAGCTCCCACGGCCGGACGTCGTGATCCCGCACCAGGTTCGACAGGCCGTCCAGCACCTCGGTGCTGGGGTTCAGGTCCAGCCAGTCGTCCAGCGCGCGACCGCCCGGCAGCCGCGGCAGCAAGGCCGACTGCAGCGGGCGGAGCCACATGCCCAGGATCTGGTCCTCCTGCAGCACGTGCTCCAGCTCGTGGTGCAGTGCACGGGTGGCGTAGACCGGCCCCCAGGCCGGGACGTCGCTCAGCAGCACCACGCCCGCCTTCGCGTAGCCGCCCGCCTTGATGTCTCCCGCACTCAGCACCTTGTTGCGCGTGCGGAACACGGGCGTGCCCGCCGACAACGACGCCCGGGCGTCGAAGTCCAGCTGCGTTTGGGAGATGCCGTACAGCGTCCAGGCCGTGGCCCAGGCGTCCAACCTCAGCCGCACCGGGCGCGGTCCGCCCCGGTCCAGGTACACGCGTGCGATGCCGACGGGTAAGGTCAGGCGCTCCAGCAGGCCGGCGCCCTCGGAGGCGTTCCGGACCATGGAGGTGCCGACCGAGGCCACCTCCCGGCCCAGCAGACCGGCCCCATCGAAGCGTTCCGCCGCGAACCGCTTGCCGGCGTAGACCACGCCGCCCCCCACCACGCCGCGCGTGAAGCCGTCGCGGAACGAGCCGCCCCGGAGCTTCTGTACCAGCCCCGCCGTGACGCCGGACAGGAGCGCGTTGCCGCTGAACACCGCGAACTCACCCGCCCAGTGCGGCGCCGTCGCGATCACGGCGCCGGTATCGGGAACGAAGCTGCTCGGCGCCTGGCCCGCCGCCGGCAGGGGCTGGAGCCAGCCCAGAAGCACCAGCGCCGGCAGCAGCAGCAGGCGGGCCCTGCGACCCCGCTCCGCCGTTCTTGCCCCGGCGCCGCCGCGGCACCTATCCTTCCGCAAGTTCGACCCCCACCTTCGCGCGAGGCCCCCGTCATGCAGATCTTCCGCGAGCCGCGCATCACCCTGCTGGCACGGCAGGAGTTCATGGGCGCGCCCCACATCCAGTGGCGCAGCGACACCGACGTGCCCGCCCAGGCCCTCGCCGAGTTCGCCGGGCGCCTCTGCTACCTCTCCTTCGGCGCCGACGCCGGGTTCGAGGGCGGCCACAAGCTCATCGCCGGGCGGACCAGCAACGCGGACTACCTTAGCAACGTGCTCGGGGTCAAGCACGGCAGCGTCATCGAACATGCGGTCTGGACCTTCCTCTTCGAGGGGGTGAGCCGGGCGCTCAGCCACGAGCTGGTCCGCCACCGGCACCTCTCCTTTTCCCAGCTCTCCCAACGCTACGTCGACGAGTCCGAGGTCGCCTTCGTCCTGCCGCCCGAAATCCGCGAGGGCACTCCCGCCTACGACGTCTGGCACCGCGCCTGCGCCCGGGCCAACGACGACTACCGCGAGCTGCTCGGCCTGGTCGAGGAGCAGGTCAGGGACGAGCCCTCGGCGACGCTGCGCCGCAAGCGCGCCCGCCAGACCGCCCGCGCCGTACTGCCCAACGCCACCGAGACCAAGATCGTGGTCACGGGCAATGCCCGCGCCTGGCGCCACTTCGTCGAGATGCGCGCCTCCGGCTCCGCCGATACCGAGATCCGCCGCGCCGCCATCGCGGTGCTGCTGATCCTGCAGGAGGAGGCCCCCGCCCTCTTCGGCGACTTCCAGATCGTCGCCCGCGAGGATGGTACCCGCACGGCGTCCACGGACAACCCCGGCGTCTGAGCGGGTCCAGACTACCGGAGACGCAGGCGCAGGCGGTTACGTTTACGTGAACGTCTGCGCCTGCGCCTGCCCCTGCGGCCGTTCAGGGCATCGGACGCTCCGCAGCGTACGGATTGGCCCGGGTCGCCGGAAACTGCCTCCTGAGCACCGAGCCCGGCTTGTTTCCCGTCAGTGAAGCGCTCCAGAGCACCGGCACGCCGTTGACCCAGACGTACTCCACGCCCACCGAGAAGCGGTGCGGGTCGGCGTAGGTGGCGAGGTCACGGACCCGCGCCGGATCGAAGACGACCACGTCGCCCCACATCCCCTCCGCCAGCCGGCCGCGATCGCGCTGGCCGAAGCGCCACGCCGGAAGCGAGGTCATCTTCCGGATGGCTTCTTCCAGTGTAAGTACCTTCTGCTCCCGCACATACTGGCCTAGTACGCGCGCCGTGGCACCGTAGTTCCTCGGGTGGGGATGGGCGTGGTCCAGCACGCCGATCTCGCCGTCCGACGAGAACATGGTCCAGGGGTGCACCATGATGCGCCGGATGTCGGCCTCGTCCACCACGTGCCACACGCCCGTGGCGCCACCGTGGGTCTGGATCTCGATGGCGAGCTCGGCGGCGTTCGCCAGCGTCGGCGCCTGGCCGCGCCGCCGCAGGATGCCGGCGAAGGTCTGGCCGTTCCACTCCGGCCTGCCCCGGTAGGACGCCAGCTGGATGCGCGAGAGATCGCCACCGCCGCGCTCACGCTCGATCGTCGCCTCGATCCCGGCCACGATCTTCGCGCGCGTGGCCGGCTCCGCCAGGCGCGCCCTGAGGGAGTCGGAACCGCCCGCCAGTGACCAGGGTGGGAAGATCGTCGTGATGGCGGTAGAGGTCGCGTCGTAAGGGTACTGGTCCAGCGTCACGTCCTGCCCGCGTGCCCGGGCCGAGTCCACCAGCGCCAGCGTCTGCACGCTCTGCCCCCACTGCGCCTGGCCCATCAGCTTGTGATGCGTAATCTGAACGGGCAGCCCCGCCTCGCGCCCGATCCTCAGCATCTCGCGCACGGACGCCACCGAGCCGGCGCCCTCGTCGCGCATGTGCGCCGAGTAGATGCCGCCGTCGCGGGCTGCCACCCGCGCCAGCGCGATCACTTCCTCGGTCGTCGAGAAGATCGCCGGCACGTACCGCAGGCCGCTGGACAGCCCCACGGCGCCGGCCCTCATGGACTCCTCGACCAGCGCCTCCATGCGAGCCAGCTCGGCGGGCGTCGGCGCCCGGTTGGCGCTGCCCATCACCAGGGAGCGGATCGCGTTGTGTCCCGCGAAGAACGCTACGTTGGGCGCGTGACCCAGGCTGTCCAGCCGCGCCACGTACGGCGCCAGCGGCCAGGGCTGGCCGCCATCGGCGGCATAGATCACCGTCGTGACGCCCTGGCGCAGGAAGCTCTCCGCCAGCGGCCGCTGGTCCAGCTGCTCCACGTGGGCGTGCGCGTCGAAGAAACCGGGCGCCACCACCATCCCGCGGGCGTTCACCGTGACCCGCGCCGCCAGTGAATCCAGCGGTACCCGGGACACGCGTACGATCCGGCCACCGGAAATGGCGACGTCGCCCGTATAGCCCGGCGCGCCCGTGCCATCCACGATCGTTCCGCCGCGCACCAGGTAGTCCACCGTGACGCCCGAGGACGGGACGGGAGCCGCGGCCAGGGCGGCCGGCCGCGCGCCTCCGGACTGCGCCGCGGCCGGACCGGCGCCGGCCAGCAGCGCAGCCGCCGCCAGCGCCAACCCGTTCGCGCGCCTCACCATTCCTCGGACTCGTCCCATGTCTCTTCTTCCCAGAACCGCCGCTCCTCCTGCTCCACCTCCCGCAGGTCCAGAGGCTCGTCCAGCTCCACCCGCCCCCGTGTCTCGATGTCGCGAATCGCATCGTCCGACAGCCGCGTGCGCGTGGCGCGCGCGGCCAGGTACCGCCGCGTCAACAAGAAGGCGGCGGCCGCGGCCAGCGTGCCGGTGACGAACGGGATCAAGCGCGGATTCTGTCTGATTGAGGGGAAAGTCTATCCGGTAAAGTTAGATCGGGCCGTCGGGAGGCGTCAACGGGGCGGCGCGACGACGACGCTCAGCGACCGCTGTCGGGCCGGGGTCGGACGAGGGAGCTGTCGGCGGGCCGCCCCAGGAGCCGGGCGCCGGCGCCGGCCCGGGGTGCGGCGCCCTGCACGAAGCCGGCGGCTGGCTGCCCCGGGCCGCCCGAGCCCGGGGCCCCGGCGAAGGCAGCTGCGCCCTGGCCGGTGCGGGGCACGTAGCTGCCGGCGTGCTGGAAGGGATCGAGGGCGGTGGCACTGTCGGGCGGGGCCGTGGTCGGCCTGAAGTCCCCGGCGCGCCGGAACGCATACAGCCGGGCGAGGCTGTCGGCGGGCAGGCCCGCGAAGACGGCCTCGTTGAAGGGTGGCGGGGAGGGCGGCAGCAGGAATGGCGGTACCGGGAACCGTGCCGCGCGCTGCGCGTCGAAGCGCCCGTGTCCGGACGCATCCCACATCTCCAGGTCGACGAGGCTGTCGCCGTCCAGGTCGATGAGGTACTTCCGGGGCTTGCCGCCGTACGACAGCACGATCAGGCGGCCGCCGCCGTCGCCCTGCCATATCGTGCTCTGCACGTCCATGGGTGACTCGGGCGGCCCGCAGCGGGCGGTGGCGGCTCCGACACGCCGCAGGTCGCCCATGGCCGGCAGCGGCCAGGCGGGCTCGTGGATGCGGGTCGGGAACGTCGGTGGCGCCTGGGCCGGCGGTCGCGCCACCAGGGAGGGGTCGAGGTGGACGGAGAGGAGCCCGGCCTCCCGGCCCCTGGAAACGCCTCCCTCGAAGGAGAAGAAGATCCGGATGTGGGACAGCGCCTCGGGATCGGGCTCCGGGGCGGGAACGAACTCGGGCACGGAGTCGCTCCCGGCGACGCAGTAGAACTGCGGCACGATCGGCTCGAGCCAGACGGTGTCCACCGCCGGCAGCACCCCGGGCATGCGCCCGGGCTCGACGGGCGGGAACGGGCCCTCGATGGTGTAGCGGATGAGCGGGTTGCCCGTTTCCGACTGGTGCGGCAGCTCGTGACCGTCGGCGCTCTCCAGTCGGTAGCGGGCGGGCAGGCTCAGCCGGAGACTGCGTGCCCCGCCCTCGACGGTGCCCACGTTGCGGACGCCGAAGACGAGGGGGACGCGGGCGGTGGCGCCGTAGGCGCCCTTGAAGGAGGTATCGGCCCATTCGCGGGGCAGCGAGACCGAGTCCTGGAACAGGCCGCCCGCGTCCAGCGCCACGAGCTCCAGCGCGGGTCGGCCGAACCAGCGCGGCGGTCGCAGCAGGACCACGACGGCGACGATCAGAGCCGCCAGGGCGAGGAGGATGCCCAGGCGTTTCCTGATGCGGGAGCCGGTGCGAATTACGAGATGCTGCATTCCGTCGCCCGGCCACGCACGCGCCGTGCCCGTTCCATGCGCCTCAAGGAGTCACGTATTTCAGGCCGCTGCCCGTGTTGAACAGCACGACTTCCTCCTCGGGACGCAGCAGCTTCCGCTGCATCAGCACCGGCAGCGCCGCCGCGGTCGCGCCGCCCTCCGGGGCCGCGAAGATGCCGGTGGTGCGGCCTATCAGGCGTACGGCGTCCGCCATGGCCTCGTCGCTTACGGCCACGGCGGCGCCGTGAGAGGCGCGCACGGCCCTGAGGATCAGGAAGTCGCCCACGGCCCGGGGTACCCGCAGCCCGGCCGCATAGGTGTGGGCGTTCTCCCAGACGCCCGCGTCCTCCACGCCGGCCTCCCAGGCCCGCACGATGGGAGCGCAGCCGTCCGCCTGCACCGAGACCATGCGCGGCCGCTCGGGGCCGATCCAGCCCAGCGACTGCATCTCCTCGAACGCCTTCCACATGCCTACGAGACCCGTACCCCCGCCCGTGGGATAGACGATGACGTCCGGAAGCCGGCCGCCGAGCTGCTCGAACAGCTCGTAGCCCATGGTCTTCTTCCCCTCGACCCGGTACGGCTCCTTCAACGTCGAGAGATCGAACCAGCCGTGCGACGCCGCCCCCTCCGCCACTCGCCGGGCCGCGTCCGTGATCAGTCCCGGCACCAGCTCCAGATCCGCGCCCAGGGCCCGGATCTCCTCCACGATGACCCGAGGCGTGTCCTGCGGGGCGACGACGTGCGCCTCCAGCCCCGCGGCCGCCGCATACGCCGCCGTCGCCGAGCCCGCGTTCCCGGCCGTCGGGATCGCGACCACCCCGATGCCCAGCTCCCAGGCGCGGGCGATCGCCAGGGCCAGCCCGCGTGCCTTGAAGCTGCCCGTCGGGTTCTGGCCCTCGTCCTTCACCCACACCCGCTCCAGCCCGAGTGCCGCCGCCAGTCGCGGAGCGTCCAGCAGCGGGGTGAACCCCTCGCCCAGCGTCAGGCGGAAGCGCGCGTCCCGCACCGGCAGGACCTCCGCGTAGCGCCACAGGGTGGGCTCCCGGCCCACCAGCGCCGACGGCTGGAAGCGCTCGCGGATCGAGTCCAGGTCGTAGCGCGCGTAAAGCGGCTTGTCACAGCAGGGTGAGAGGCGCAGCCGGGCTTCCGCCGGGTGGCGCGCGCCGCAGCGCGTGCACTCGAGGTAGGCCGCGCCGCCGGCGCTCGGATCAGGGAACATCGGACTCATCGGGAAGAAGGTCGTCGGACGCGCTCAAGATAGTGACCCCGGCGCGGCCCCGCGACCGCCGCCCCGCCTCCCATCGCCCAAACGGTTGCGTGCCGCGGTCGGACGGGTAAGCTTGCGTGACGGGACCGGGTCAGAGGGCGCCCCGCGGACCGCGGAGCACCCCGCTCGCCGTCACGGCGGGCGCATCGAGGAGGGCGGATGTCCCTGGACTTCAAGTGCGCGTCGGACCTGTTCTTCGGCTCCGAGGACGAGCTCGCCCTGGCGCTGGGCGTGTCCGTCGCCGACCTGCGCGAGCACCGTCAGAAGCCCGAGCGGGCGCCGGACCGGCTGCTGGCGCAGCTCGGCCGGGTACTGGTCCAGCGCGGCAACGGCATGAAGCGCGTCGGCGAGCTGCTGCTGGAAGACAACGAGCGCTGAGCTTCGGAGCGGGAGACTACGCCGTTTCTCCCACTCTCCCGCTCTCAGCTCCTCGGGATGGGCAGCCACTCGCCGCCCCGGACCTGTTGCTCCTCCCACAGCTTGAAGGCGTTCGCTCGCTGTGTGAAGGCCACGCAGCCGCGGGTGGTGGCGAGGGCCTCGTAGTACTCGCGGTAGCGGAAGTTGGAGACGCCGCCCCGGAAGAGCTGGTAGGCGGAGCAGCACTGCCGCCAGGCCTCGAAGGACTCGGGGTCGATGGCCACGACCACGTCGGGCACGTAGTCCTGCTGGTCCTCCCAGTTGTCCGCGTAGTAGATGGACCGGATGCCGTGGCGCGGAAGCGGCCGCTCGATGGTGCGCAGCGCCGCGTAGAAGACCGCGTCCTGGACGATCTGGTAGGTCCGGGCGTGGTCCTTGTGCATGCTGTGCTTCCAGTGCGTGACGATGATGTCCGGCTTCTCCGCACGGATCACATCGGCCACGCGGAACGCCACCTCGTCGTTGTACGGCAGCTCGCCATCCCGGTAGTCGAACATCTGCATGCGCGCGCCCAGCGCCGCCGCCGCGCGGGCGGCCTCGTCCCGCTTCTGCTCCCGGTACTCGTCCGCGCTCTTGGTCGGGTGACCCCTCTCACCCGGCGTCAGGTGCAGGAACGCCCCCGCGCCACCCGCCCGGATGTACTTCGCCATGGTCATCCCCGCCGTGAGCTCCATGTCGGCGGCGTGCGCGCCGATGGCCAGGATCTTGTTCTTCGGCGTCTGCTCGGTCATGGCGTTCCCGGGATGGCTGTCGGTGGGGTCCGGGGCAATATACCGGGCGGAAGCCGGAAGCCGGTGGCCGGAAGCCGGTGGCCGGAAGCCGGTGGCCGGTCGCCGTTGGAATCACAGGCAACCCCTGCACCGGTCAGCGGCGTCATATTGGTGCCGATGCCAACGACCACCGACGAGCGAGAGCTCATCGACTGCGCCCGCAAGGGCGATCACGACGCCATCCACGCGCTGTACCACCGCTACGGCGGACGGGTGCTGGCCGTGGTGCGGCGCCTGACTGCGGACGAGGACGGCGCGGCGGATTGCGCGCAGGAGGCGTGGATCCGTGCGATCCGCTCGCTGCCGCGCTTCCGCGGGGAGAGTGCGTTCGGCACCTGGATCCACCGGATCGCGGTGAACACGGCGCTGCACGTGCGCCGCTCCGAGCGGCGGCGGGCGGGACACGAGGAACCGCTGCCGCCGGCGCTGGAGGTGGCCGGCTCGCAGGGGACGACGGGGGATGCGCTGCTGCGACGTCGCCTGCAGGCCGCCATGGATCGGCTGCCCGACGGCATGCGCCAGGTACTGGTGCTGCACGACGTGGATGGCATGACGCACGAGGAGATCGGGACCGCGCTCGGGATCGCTCCCGGCACTTCCAAGAGCCAGCTCTTCAAGGCGCGAGCCCAGATGCGGGTGATGCTCCGGCCGGTGGCCGGGGCATGGAACAACGAGGGGGCCGTATGCAACACCTGATGCTCGAGGCGCTGGCGCGCCTCGTGGACGAACCGCCGGACGAGTCGGAGTCGGCGCACCTGCGGGAGTGCCAAGCCTGTCGCGCCGAGCTGGCGGACCTGCGCCAGGACACCGCCGCGCTCGCCCGGCTCGGGCCGATCGAGCCCGCCGACGCCGATTGGCGCTCGCTGGCGGACCGCTTGGCGCGGGAGCGCTTGCTCGGGCAGGTCTCGGCCCGGCGCTTCCGGGGCGCGTCCCTGCTGAAGCTCGCCGCCGCGCTCG
>JADGQX010000295.1 GCA_017881445.1 Gemmatimonadota bacterium
GATCCGTGCCGAGCCCGGCGCCGTCGGTCGTCCGTGGTGGTGGCCCGACGCCCTCCGCGTGCTCGGCGCCTCTGCGTGATGAGGTTTGTTTCCTAGGAGGTGAACGCAGTGGATGCCCGTGCCGGCGGAGGTGGGCCGTCCGCCGTTGTCGCCCGGCGCCGTGGCCCGTAACTTTCCGCCCCGTTCGCGGGGTCAACTCGAGACCGAGGTGGAGGCGTGGCGGACAACAACTTCGACGTGGTCGTCATCGGGGCGGGGCCGGGCGGGTACGTGGCGGCGATCCGGGCGGCGCAGCTGGGAATGAAGACGGCGTGCGTGGAGGCGGGCGGGCCGTCGGGCGGGCTGGGCGGGGTGTGCAACAACGTGGGCTGCATACCCACCAAGGCATTGTTGGAAGCGGCCATGTACGCCCGTAAAGTAGGCGCCCTGAAGGACTTTGGCGTGACCGTGGGCGAGGTGACGCTGGACCTGGCGCAGGCGGGCAAGCGGGCGAAGCAGGTGGCGGGGCAGGGGTCGCGGGGCGTCGGCTTCCTGTTCAAGAAGAACAAGGTGGAGAGCATCGAGGGGTGGGCCCGGCTGGCGGGCGGGGGCAAGGTGGAGGTGGCGGCGAAGGACGGCACGACGCGCACGATCACGGGCAAGCACATCATCCTGGCGACGGGGTCGCGGCCGAAGTCCCTGCCCATGCTGAAGATCGACGAGGACCGCATCTGGAGCAGCGACACGGCGGTGTTCCCGAAGGCGACACCGGCGTCGCTGGCGGTGGTGGGCGCGGGCGCGATCGGCATGGAGTTCGCCGACGTCTACAACGCGTTCGGCAGCAAGGTCACGGTGATCGAGGCGCTGCCGCAGGTGCTGCCGCTGGAGGACCCGGAGTCGGCGCAGGTGGTGGAGAAGATCTACAAGAAGCGCGGGATCGATGTCTTCACCGGCGCGCGGCTGGAGAAGTCGGAGGCGGGCAAGGAGGGCGTGACGTTGACGCTGAAGGACAAGGCCGGGGCGGACAAGACGGTGCAGGCTGAGCGGGTGCTGGTGGCGGTGGGCCGGGCGCCAATCATCGACGACCTGGGGCTGGAGAAGGCGGGGGTGCAGACGGACCGTGGCTTCATCAAGGTGGACGACCAGCTGCGGACGACGGCGCCCAACGTCTACGCCATCGGCGACTGCGCCAGGCCGCCGCTGCTGGCGCACAAGGCAATGCACGAAGCCATGGCGGTGATCGAGGGGATCGCGGGCGTCGGTCACGGCATGGTCGACTACGGCAACATCCCGGCGGTAACGTACTGTCATCCGGAAGTCGCGTCGGTGGGTATGACCGAGCAGGCGGCGAAGGAGAAGGGGTACGACGTGGAGGTGGGGGTCTTCCCCTTCAGCGCCAACGGCCGGGCGCGTACCGCGGGTGAAACCGACGGCTTCGTCAAGATCGTACGGGACAAGAAGTACAGCGAGCTGCTGGGCGCGCACATGGTGGGCGCGCACGTGAGCGAGATGATCGCGGAGTTCGTGGTGGGGCGGCATCTGGAGACCACGGTCGAGGACATGGATAGCGCCGTTCATCCGCATCCGACGCTGTCGGAAGCGATCGGGGAGGCGGCATTGGCCGCGCTGGGTCGCGCGATACACATTTGAACGGAACGACGGAGCAGGAGCAGGGCATACGTGCACGAGCAGGTGCATGGGCCCGGAGCAGGGGCTACTGCTCTGCACATCGGTGGTCGGTGCACGGAGTACCGAGTACGGAGTACGGAGCACGGAGTACGGTGTACGGAGTACGGAGTACGATAAAGGAGTAGGATGCCGGAGCTGGCGAGGCAGAGGGGATATCAGGGGGGTGGTGAGCTGGCCGCGGGGGGTTATGCCCGCGGCCATGCGCGTCCGCGAGGGAAGGGCTGGGCCGCGATCGCGGTGGGCGCAGGCCTGCTGGCGGGCTCGACGCTGCTGATGCTGAAGGGCGTGGAGCCATTCGCCACGTCCTTCTACCTGTTTGCCTGGTATTCGACGCTGCTGGCGCTTTACGGCGCGCTGGCGCTGTCGGCGGGGCGGTCGCCGCGGCTGCGGCGGCCGACGTCGCTGCTCACCATGCTGGCCTGGTCGTCGGTGCTCTGGCTCTTCTTCGAGCTGCTCAACCTGCGGCTGCGGAACTGGTACTACGTGTTCGTGCCGGCGGACCCCTGGCTGCGCTGGCCGAGCATCGTGCTGTCCTTCGCCACGGTGCTGCCTGCGGTGTTCGGCGCGGAGGCGCTGCTGGAGGCGCAGGGCGCGTTCGAGCGCAAGCGCTGGCGGCCGCTGCGGGTGACGCCGGCCAAGCTGCGCAACATGCGGGTCATTGGCGCGCTCATGCTGGTGCTGCCCATGCTGTGGCCGCGCTATTTCTTCCCGCTGGTCTGGGGCACGACGACCTTCATGCTGGAGCCGGCGGTGTACCGGCGGGACCGCTCGCGCTCGCTGCTGGCGGACCTGGAGGAGGGTCGGCCGGCGCGGCTGCTGCGGCTGCTGGCCGGGGGCGCGGCCATCGGCTTCCTCTGGGAGCTGTTCAACATCGCGGCGCGGGGGAAGTGGATCTACACCGTGCCGTTCTTCGAGGAGGCCAAGATCTTCGAGATGCCGGTGCTGGGCTTCCTCGGCTTCCCGCCCTTCGCCGTGGACTGCTTCGTGGTCTGGCAGCTGCTGGTGCTGGCCGGCGTGGCCGTGCCGCTGGACGGGCGGGCGCGGCCGGCGCGGCTGCGGCGCCGGCTGGGCTTCGCGCTGGCGGCGACGCTCTTCACGGTGGGCGTGGCCGTGGGCATGGAGCGGCGCACGATCTCCTCCGTGCGGCCCGGCCTGGACGCGGTGGTTGGCGCGCCGGCGGCCCGGCTGGCGGCGGCGGGGTACGGCGACGTCTTCGTGCTGGCACAGGCCAGCGCGAGCGACGTGGCCGGGCGCACGGGCGCCGACGTGGTCCTGGCCGCGCAATGGGTGGACGAGGCGCGGCTGGCCACGTTGCGGGGCATAGGCGCGAACGCCCGCCAGCTGGCGGCGGTGGGCGTGCGCAGCGTGCCCGCACTAGCGGAGCAGGACCCGGCGCTGCTGGCGCGCCGGCTGCGGGCGACGACGGGGGCGGAGGTGCTGGACTCGAGGGTGCGGGTGTGGGTGCGGGCGGCGCGCCGGCGGATCGGCGCACCGCCGCTTCAGGCGGAGACGACCACCTCGCCCGGCTCGCCCTCGAGCAGCTCGCCGACGACTGCCGCCTCCGGGGTGTGACGGGCGCGCAACGCGTCCAACAGCCGGTCGGCGCGCTCCGCCGGCACGGCCAGCAGCAGGCCGCCGGAGGTCTGCGCGTCGCAGAGGAGGAGCCGCAGCGGCGGGGCGACGTCGTCGCCCCAGCGAACGGCGCCGGCCGCATCCTCCACGTTGCGCCGGGTGCCTCCCGGGATCTGTCCGGCGGCGCAGAGGGCTAGGGCGCGCGGCAGCAGGGGCACGGCGGCCGCGCTCAGCCGGGCGGCCAGACCACTGGCCAGCAGCATCTCGCGCAGGTGGCCGATCAGGCCGAAACCGGTCACGTCCGTGGCCGCATCCACCCCGACCTCCAGCATGGCTTCCGCGGCGCCCCGGTTGAGCGTGGCCATGGAGGCGATCGCCGCGGCGATGGCGTGGTCGTCCACGATGCCCGCCTTGATGCCCGTGGCGATGACGCCCGTGCCGATGGCCTTGGTCAGGACCAGGCGGTCGCCGGCGCGGGCGGTGGAGTTGCGCACCAGGGCATCGGGTGCGACCTCGCCGATGACGCAGAGGCCGTACTTCGGCTCGGCGTCGTCGATGGAGTGGCCGCCCAGCACGGGAATGCCGGCCTGGCGCGTGACGTCGCCGCCGCCGCGCAGGATCTCCTGCAACAGTCCCCGGTCCAGCAGCTGGCGCGGGAAGGCCACCAGGTTGAGGGCGAAGAGCGGGCGCGCGCCCATGGCGTAGATGTCCGAGAGCGCGTTGGCCGCGGCGATGCGGCCGAAGTCGTAGGGCTGGTCCACGATGGGCGTGAAGAAGTCCGTCGTGGCGACGAGGGCGCGCCCGGCGTCCAGGCGATAGACGGCGGCATCGTCGGCGGTGCTCGCATCCACGAGCACGGCCGGGTCGTCGAAGGGGACCAGGTGACGCAGGACCTGCGTCAGCTCGGCCGAGCCGAGCTTGCAGGCTCAGCCGGAGCCGTGAGAGAGCTGGCTCAGGCGCAGGCGGTCCCGGGTGTCGTCGTTGACGGACATGTGCATGAGCATGAGCAGGAGCAGGAGCAAGAGCAAGAGGGCGGGAACGGGAACGAGCACGAGACGGGAACGGCAGGAAGGAGAGAGGAGATAGGAGAGAGGAGAAACGGGGGGGCGGTTGGCGCGGGGATTGCTCTGGGAAGGGGGAATAACCCCCTCGGCTGGAGGGCCGGAGCATGCACGAGGAAGAGGGCGCGACGCGCGAGTTCGACATGTCGGAAGGGCTGGCGCTGGCCATCGCCTACCTGGAAGACCCGTCGGACGTGCCCTGTCCGATGTGCGGTCGGGAGCAGATGGAAGTGGTCTGCTACTTGGACGTGCATTCCATCGAGGGCGGGAACGTCACGCCGACATCGCCGGACGGGGACTACACGGTGGTGCTCTACTGCCACAAGTGCGGGCGGGCCGCCGCGCTGGACCTGAGCCGGGGCGAGGACGCGGAGGACGCGCGCGGGCGGGAGGCGGCGTAGGGCGGAGCAAGCGCGCGCGGCGCGCCGGGGAGTGGGCGGGAGGATGCGGGCGGGTCGTGCGCGAGCGCGGACCCGCCCGTTTGTGTTTCCGGCCTCCGGGTGTATCGCGTGCAGGACGGCTACCGCGCGAACGGCATCGTTTCACGCGAAGACGCGAAGTGCCGAAGTGCCGAAGAACAGCCTCCGGCACCCTCGGCGCGGCGGGATACCGGGACTCGCCGGTGGCCGCAGGTCCGTGTTGTTTATCAATGTTTATCAAACAACAAACCGAGTGTCTCTGGCGCCCGGTCAGGCTCGGATCGCCGACGAGGCGAGACTTCGGCCCGTG
>JADGQX010000091.1 GCA_017881445.1 Gemmatimonadota bacterium
AGAGCGGGAGAGCGGGACAGTGGGCGACGATCGCGGGCGTCCTTGGGCCTCGCGGGCGACCTCAGGGGCGCGGGCGACCTCCAGCGGCGCGGGCGACCTCCAGCGCGGCGGGAACCTGGCGGAGCCCGGGCCGGTAGCAGGGGCGACCGCAGAACCGGATCGGGCCCCGAAGCGGAGGGATCAGCGATGCGCATACCGCGGGTTTTCGCGGGGCTGCTCCTCACGGGTATGGTGCTCGTTGCGGCCGCGGCCGTGCGGGCGCAGGGCACGGCGGCGGCCATCGTCACGGTCACGGACGCGCGCACGGGCTCGCCCGTGGCGCGAGCGACGGTGACGGTGAAGGGCGTGCGCTCGAGCTGGATCACGGACTCGGCCGGGACGGCCCGGATCGAGAAGATCCAGCCCGGGCAGCACCCGGTGCGGATCGAGGCCGCGGGGTACGCGCCGGAGGCGGTGCCGGTGGAGTTCGCCGGAGCCGCACCCGTTGGCTTCGACGTCCAGCTGACGCCGGCGCCGCTGTCGCTGAAGGCGCTGGAGGTCGCGGCCAGGAAGGGCAACCCGTTCCTCTCGAACAACGGCTTCTTCGATCGCGAGCGGGTCGGTGGCGGCACGTTCATCTGGGGGCCGCAGTTGGAGAAGCTCGCCGCGCGCCGCAACGAGCTGGTGGAGGCGCTGCGCGGCGTCAGCGGCTTCATCGTCCTGCCCAACAAGTCCGGGTATGGCTACGCGGTCCTCTCCACTCGCGGCGTCGTCTCGCTGAACTCGGCCTGCTACCCCCAGGTCTACCTGGACGGCATGAAGATGCCGTACCCCTCCAAGGCGGTGGAGAGCTTCAACGACATCCTGCCGCTGGACGCGGTGGCGGCCATCGAGGCGTATGCGGGAAGCGCGTACGCGCCCATGGAGTACGGCCGGCACCCCTGCGGCACGATCCTGATCTGGATGAAGCACGGCGGGGAGTGAGCCCGGGACTCAGCCGTCCCGGTCCAGCAGCTCGAAAACGCCCTTCTCCTCCAGCACCCGCATGCCCAGCCGCTGCGCAGACACGCCCGCGCGCAGCACGTAGTCGAACTGCAGGCGGCCAGCCCGCTCGCTGGCCTCGAAGCGCCAGCAGGCGGTCGTGCCGGTCGCCATGAGCGGCTCGGCCGCCTCGATGAGGTGCGACGACACCAGGAAGAGGCTGCCCTCCCGCCGCGCCAGGTGTGACAGGAAGGCGAAGGACGCGTCCAGCGCGTCCTTCACGTTCGTCCCCTTGAAGGGCTCGTCCAGCAGGGCGACGACCTTCAGCCCCGCGGCCAGGGCCTCCGCGATGGCCCGGGCCCGCAGCGCCTCGGCCTCGAAGAAGCTGATACCGGCGCGCACGTCGTCGGAGAGCGAGATGGCCGTGACCAGAGCGTCGCAGGGCGCGAAGCGGAAGGAGCGGGCGGGCACGCCCATGCCCAGGTGCGCGAGGTAGAGGGCAATGCCGCAGGCGCGCAGGTACGTCGTCTTCCCCGCCATGTTGGGACCGGTCAGGAAGAGGAGCCGCCGCGACTGGTCCATGTCGAGGGGGTTGGCGATGGCGTCTTCCACCTCGGGGTGGACAATGCCCGTGGCTGCGACCTGTGGCGGGCCGTCCAGCACGTCCGGGAAGACGTAGCCATACTCCTGCGTGGCGCGGGCCATGGCGGCCAGGGCATCGATCTCGAAGAGCAGGTCGCGCAGGCGTTCCACCGCCTCCCGCTCCTCCCCGCGTAACACTGTGTCAACGGAGAGGATACGCCCGATGCGCCAGCGCTCCTCACCCGCGGGCAGCCGGGCCAGCGCGGGGTGCGCCACCAGGGCGCGCACCTCCGCCAGTAGCACGCCCAGCTCGCCCGGCGCCTCCAGGGTGGCCGGCTCCGCCGTCAGCCGGCGCAGCGACGCCACCATGCGCACGGTCTGGCGCACGCCCCGGGCGATCTGCTGGTACTGCGGGTAGCTCTCCAGGAGCAACTGCAGCGCGTCCACCGCCGCGCTCAGCCGGCCGCCCGATATGGGCGGCGCCACCCGCCAGTGGAAGTAGTGGTCGAAGGCGGAGACGACGTATTGCCCCGGCAGGGAGTCGAATGCGGCGCGGTGCTCCAGGATGAAGCGCAGCGACGCCTGCACCGCGCGGATGCGGGCCGCGTCCGACATTGGAGCCAGGAACCGGCGCCGCAGCACGTCGGCGCCGCCGCGCGTGCGGGCGCGGTCGAAGGTGCGGAACAGCCCCGCCCCCCCGTCGTGCCGCTCCATGATCCCCAGGTCGCGCAGCGTCTGGCGGTCGATCCTCAGCTCGCCCGGGCCCCACGTCGGCCGCGCGGGGCGCGCGGCCGGGTTCTCGATCCTGGTGATCTCCAGTCGGTCCACGGGTCTTCCCGGCATGGGGGGGCTTTCCGGTGCGGACCCTGCATTCTAGCGGGAACCATCGACGGCCGGCCACCAGGTGTCTGGCCGGCCCAGTACGAGCTCGCCCTCATACGGAGGGCAGCCGCCTAACCCGGTGTCCACCTGACCGGGGGAAGTCCATGGACGGTGGCCGGTGGACGGTGGCCGGCGTTACCTCCCCGCCCCGCCGTGCCGCCTCGGTGCCGCCGCGGGGTACCATCAGTCGAACGCAACGCGCAACGCAGTCGAACCGGGCGGGTCGGTAAACGATGGCACGGCTGTTCAAGCGGGGTGAGGAGCGGAAGTCGCTCTGGGACAGGATCAGGGACGTCGCGTTCATGGATGCGACGACCGCCATGAAGGGGCTGGACCAGGGCTCGCTGGAGAAGCTGGAGGAGCTCCTGCTGGCCAGTGATTTCGGGGTGAAGGCCACGCTGCGGCTTGTGGACCACGTCGAGGAGCTGAACCGCCGGGGCAAGGCGCGCACGGAGCGCGATTTCCTGCAGGCGGTGGAGGGGGAGGTCAGGGCGATCCTGCGGGCGGGCGAGACGCACGAGGAGCTGCATTTCGCGCCGGAGGGTCAGCTCACGGTCTACCTGATGGTGGGCGTGAACGGCGTGGGCAAGACCACGACCACGGGCAAACTGGCGCACTGGCTGAGGATGCGCGGCCACAAGGTCATGCTGGCAGCGGCCGATACCTTCCGCGCCGGCGCCATCGAGCAGCTCCGGCTCTGGGCCGAGCGAGCGGGCGTGGAGTTCGTGGGTGCGCAGGCGGGCGCCGACCCGGCCTCGGTGGCGTTCGACGCCATCGAGGCGGCGCAGTCGCGCGGCATCGACGTGCTGCTGATCGACACGGCGGGCCGTCTGCACACCCAGGGCGACCTCATGGCGGAGCTGCACAAGGTCGAGCGCGTGGTGGCCAGGAAGGTGGAGGGCGCGCCTCACGAGACGCTGCTGGTGCTGGATGCGACCGTGGGCCAGAACGCCGTCTCCCAGACCCGAACCTTCAGGGACATGCTCAAGCTGAGCGGCCTGGTCCTGGCCAAGCTGGACAGCAGTGCCCGCGGCGGCATCGTCGTCGCCCTGAAGGAGGAGTTCGGCATACCCGTCAAGCTGGTGGGCACGGGCGAGGGGATCGACGCCATCGAGCCCTTCGACGCCGCCCACTTCGCGAGGGAGGTCCTGGAGGCGTAGGCGGGCACACGACTGAACAGCCCGGCGATCGCCCGGACGGGGCCACACTTCTCTCCGCCGACTCCGCAGAGGTCCCGGCTCCAGGCACTGGAGTTCGCCGAGGGGGCGTACCGACGCACCCGGGTCCGGCAAGGTCCTTGTTTTTGTCGTTCGTTCGCGGTTCGTCGGGTGCGGGGGCGGAGGCGGACCCCGACAACCCTTCGGCAGCCCGGACAGAACCAACAAAAAGAATGTCTCGGTCGCCCCGCCGCCTCTGAAACCCCGCGAAGCTCTCGGCGAACTTCAGCGCCTGAACTGGAACTCTGCACGCCGGCGCGAAGAACCGCACCCTGGCAGGGCCTGCCCCGGGGAGTTGGCAGTGGCCGTTCGTCCGCGCCGGTGCTAAGGTAGCGCCATGCCCGCACCGCCTTTCCCGTCGCCGCTCGACCGGCCCGTCCAGTTCCTGAAGGGCGTGGGGCCGAAGCGCGCCGAGATGCTGGCACGCCTCGACATCCGCAGCGCGCGCGACCTGCTCTACCACGTGCCGCGCCGCTACGAGGACGCCAGCACCGTGCTGCCCATCAACTCGGCGCAGGCGGGCATGGACGTCACCCTCATCGGCACGGTGGTGAGCAAGGGCGTGATTCCCACGCGCAAGGGACTGCGCGTCTTCCAGGCGGTGATCCGGGACGACTCGGGGCTGATCGAGTGCTCCTGGCCCGGCCAGCCCTTCCTGGACCGCTCCATCGAGCGCGGCGACCTGCTGCTGGTCACCGGTCCCGTGCGCATCTTCAACCACCGCCAGGTCCAGCCGCGGGAGTTTGTCAACCTGGGCCCGGCCGACGAGGGCGGGGCCGCGGGCGTGGTGCTCCCCATCTACCCGGCCACCGAGGGACTGTCGCAGCGCATCCTGCGCTCGATCCTGGACGCCAACATCGACGTGCTGCTGCAGGCCGTGGAGCCCGAGGAGCCGTTCGACATAGCGGAGCTCAAGCGGCTGGGGCTTTCGCCCCTTCGCGCATCGCTGGAGGCCATGCACCGTCCGGCGTCGCTCGCGGATGCGGAGCGGGGCCGCCGCCGGCTGGCCTGGGAGGAGCTCTTCTTCCTGCAGCTGCTGCACGCCCGCACGCGCCACCGCGCCACACGGGAGCGGAAGGGGATCGCGTTCACGCGCACCAACGAGCTGCTGCGGCAGCTATACAGGCGCCTGCCCTTCGAGCTCACGGCCGCGCAGCAGCGGGCGGTGGCCGAGATCCTGACGGACATGACGTCGCCCCACCGGATGAACCGGCTGCTGCAGGGCGACGTCGGCTCCGGCAAGACCGTCGTCGCCCTCTTCGCCATGCTGCTGGCCAACGAGTCCGGCTTCCAGGCCGCGCTCATGGCGCCCACCGAGATCCTGGCGGAGCAGCACTACCGCACGCTGGCGCGCCTGCTGGAGGGCATACCCGTGCAGGTCGTGCTGCTGACCGGGCGGCTGGGTGCGGCGGACCGGCGCGCCGCCCTGGCCGCCATAGCCTCGGGCGAGGCGGGCGTGGTGGTGGGCACCCACGCCCTCATCCAGGAGTCCGTGCAGTTCGGGCGCCTGGGGCTGGCGGTGGTGGACGAGCAGCACCGCTTCGGCGTGAAGCAGCGCATGGCACTGGCGGAGATGGGCGACACCGCCGCCGACGGCCTGGGCAGCCCCGACCTGCTGGTCATGTCGGCGACGCCGATCCCCCGGTCGCTCGCGCTCTCCCTCTATGGCGACCTCGACTTCAGCATCCTGGACGAGCGCCCGCCCGGCCGCCGGCCGATCCGCACGGTCATGCGGCCGCAGCAGAAGCGCGAGAAGGTGTACGACTTCATCCGCGAGCAGGTCGTGGCGGGGCGCCAGGCCTACCTGGTCTACCCGCTGGTGGAGGAGTCGGAGAAGATCGACCTGCTGGCCGCCACGGCCGAGTATGAGCGCCTGCGCGCCGACGTGTTCCCCGAGCTGCGACTGGGCCTGGTCCACGGCCAGATGCCGGGCGAGGAGAAGGACTCGGCCATGCTCGCCTTCGTCGCCGGTGAGCTGGACATCCTGGTCGCTACCACGGTCATCGAGGTGGGCATCGACGTGGCCAACGCCACCGTCATGGTCATCGAGCACGCCGAGCGCTTCGGCCTGTCCCAGCTGCACCAGCTGCGCGGACGCGTGGGCCGCGGGGCGGAGGAGAGCTGGTGCATCCTCCTCTCCGACGCCGATCCCGCGACCACGGAGCGGCTGCGCACGCTGGTGCGCACCGAGGATGGCTTCGAGATCGCCCGCGCCGACCTGCGCATCCGCGGCATGGGCGACTTCTTCGGCGCCCGCCAGCACGGGCTGCCCGCTTTCCGCTTCTTCGATCCCGAGAAGGACGAGGACCTGCTCGGCCGCGCCCGCGACCACGCCCGCCGCCTGGTGGAGGCCGATCCCGACCTGCTGGAGCACGCCCGCTTCCGCGAGGTGCTGGAATCCCGCTGGCAGCTGCGCGAGCGCATGTACGACGTGGGCTAGCGAAGTGAGCGTGAGCGCGCCGTCTCGCCGTCAGGGATTTCGTCCCAGGTTGGCCAGATGCGGACAGGGCGGTAGGGAAAACCCCGATAGGGTTTTGTCGCGCAGGGATCAATACTTAGCGCAGAAGTTTCTGCTGTGCGGCGGACGAGCCCGATTCCCGGCGTCCGCGACGCCCCGACGACGGGGCAGAAGATGGAGGCGACGATGCCGGACGAGTCCAGCTCACCACGCAGCCGCTGGATCCCCGTAGGCCTGGACGCGTTCCTGCCGACGTCCTCGCGGGACATGCCCTCGGACATCCGCCCGCCCCGCTACGGCGGCGAGTTCCGCATGGAGAACGTGGAGCTGGTGCTGCCCTCGCTGCTCGCGTTCACGCCCGAGCTGGACACCGCGCGCCCCCCGGAGCCCGACTTCGGCCCCGACGGCCTGGACGACTTCCTCTGGACGGTGGACGGTCCCGAGCGCGAGCTGCTGGAAAACATGATGGAGCAGGCCGGGCGCGACGACGAGGAGATCCTGCTGCACAGCCTGCGCGTCGGATCGCTGGCCGAGCGCATCGCCCTGGAGATGGGCTGCCCCGCCGAGCGCGCCGAGATCCTGCGCCGCGCCGCGGTCCTGCACGACGTGGGTGAGCTCACGATTCCCGAGCCCATCCTCAACAAGCGCGGCCCGCTGCTCGAGGAAGAGCTCGAAACGAGCAAGCTGCACACCATCCTGGGTGCCGACCTGCTCGATGGCGGCAGACTCCCCGTCCTGCGTCTGGCCCAGCTGCTCGCGCTTCGCCACCACGAGCGCTGGGACGGCACGGGATACCCCGATGCCCTGGTCGGCCCGGCGACGCCGCTCATGGCCCGCATCGTTGCCGTCGCCGACGTCTTCGACGCCCTGACGCACGAGCGCACCTACAAGCCCGCCTGGACCGAGGCCGAGGCCGTCGTCCACCTGGGCGCGCAGCGCGGCCGCGGCCACGAGCCCCGCATCGTGAACGCCCTCTTCCGCGTGCTCGAGCGCCACGGCATCCGCATCCCGCCCCGGGACGGCCACACCGCCGCCTAGCGTCGGCGGGGACTGCGGCAGCGAAGACAGCGGCCCGCCCGCGCCAGAGCGCGGGCGGGCCGTTGCCGCACCAACCCGCGGCTCAACGCCGCAGCTGCAGCCTCAACTCCATGCCGCCGGAGCGCGAGGGACCGACCTCGAGCGCCGGCGGTTTGTACGGAATGTCCGGCGGCTCGCGTCCGGCGTGGCGCAGGTCCAGCAGGAAGAGCGCCAGCGCCGCCCCTACTCCCAGCTCCGCCCCCACCAGGCCGAAGGTGGCGCGCCGATCCATTCGCTTCACGTCCTGGTAGCGGCTCTCCAGCTCCGCGTCCGTATACTCCCCCCCCGGCAGCCGCGGCAGGCAGCGCGCGGGGTTCGTCTGGCAGATCCGGTCCAGCTCCTGGTAGCGTGAATCCGCCACCCGGTTGGCGTCGTACCCGACCGCCGCCGCCAGCACCGCCCCTCCCAGCGCCACCCACTTGGCCACGGCCAGGGGGCGGAACCGGGACGAGGACGTCCCCGCAGACGTTGAAACAGCCGCAGACGCAGCCGCAGGCGCAGGCGTCGACGCGCCCGTCCACGTGAACGCTTGCGCTTGCGCTTGCGGCCGTTGACTTTCCTGCCCCGCCGCGCCGCCCGCCGACAGCGCCAGGAGCACGACCAACACGCCTGCCCGCGTCATTGGATCTTCACGATCCTTCCTCCCTGCAGCGGCACGTACGCCGCCCCCCCGACCACCGCCGCCGGCGCGGCAATGCTCCCGTCCAGCCGCGTCGTCCAGGCCGTACCGCCGTCCAGGCGCACCAGTGTCAGCACGCCGTCCAGTCTCCCCACCAGCAGTCCGCTGGCGGTGAGGGTGAGCCCGCCCCGGGCCGCGCCGCCCAGCGACGCCAGGCGCGAGGCGCTGGCGGACCCCGGCGGCAGCTTCCAGAGTTCCGCGGAGCTGTCCAGGAAGTACACCGTCCCATCCGCGCCCAGCGCCGGCGGCGCCAGCACGGGTGCGCTGCCGCCGGCCCGGAACAGGCGGGCCATGGCCGGCAGGCCCAGCGCGACGATGCCGCCGGCCTCCAGCGGCAGGTAGAGCGTGTCGCCGGCCAGGGCGGGCGGCGCGGAGGCGTGGCCGCCAATGGGCGCCCGGGCCACGATCCGGCCGTTCGCCCGGGTCAGGGCGTAGATGGAGTCGTTCCGCGCCGCCACCAGCAGCAGGTCGCGGTAGGGCACGGGGGTGGTGGCGGCCGGCGCCGGCAGTCGCGACGACCAGCGCTCCTCGCCGTCGGCGGCGTTCAGCGCCAGCACCCGCCGGTCCTCCAGTGCCACCAGCAGCGTGTCCCCGACCAGCAGCGGCGCCGCCGCCGCGAAGCCCACCCGCTGGTGCCACTTCGCCCGGCCGTGGGCGAGCTCCAGAGCGTAGACCGTGCCCTCCCGCTCCTCGCTGGCGGCGAACACCATGCCCGCGCCGGCTACCAAGGCCGAGCCGACCGCGCCATCGATGTGCCGCTCCCAGTATGGGTGGCCGTTCTCGGAGGAGAAGGCCATGACCATCCGGTTCGACGTCCCCGTGAACAGCATGGGCGCGGCCACCAGCGGTGGCGCCAGCAGTCCCCGGCCGGCGCCAATGCTCCAGGCCACGCGCGGCGAGTCGGGGGCCGGCTCCTTTGCGTGCCCGTCCCGGCGCACGCTGCCCAGCAGCGTGGGCCAGCTGACCACGGGCAGGGGGTCGGGCGCGTGCACGGGGTTGGGCGCGCAGCCGGGAAGGGCGAGGGCGCCGAGCGCGAGCGCGAGAGTGAGCGCTTCGCTCCTTCGCGCCCCCAAATTGACACTCTCCCTTGCCGCGTCTAGCTTTCCGCCCCTGACGCGCCCGGGGGGGACCGGGGCATCGATCCATTGCGCAGCAACGGGGCCGGTCATGGCGCAGGGCGTGGAGATCCGCGGGCTGGGGGAGCACGTGGGCACGGTGGTCACCATCCGGGGATGGGTGCAGACCACGCGCGTCCACGGCAAGGTGGCCTTCGTCGTCGTCAGGGATGGCACGGGCATCGTCCAGGGCGTCGTCGTCCAGAAGGAAGTGGCGCCGGAATTGTGGCAGCTGTTCCCTGAATTAACGCTCGAGACCAGCGTCCACGTGACCGGCATGGTGCGTGCCGAGCCGCGAGCGCCGGGTGGCCACGAGCTGTCGGTGTCGGACATCCGGGTCGTCGGTCCCAGCCCCGACTACCCCATCCAGCCCAAGGAGCACGGCGTCGACTTCCTGCTCGACCGCCGCCACCTCTGGCTCCGCTCCAGCCAGCAGCGGGCCATCATGCGCGTCCGCAACGAGGTCGAGAAGTCCATCGTGGACTTCTTCTACGACCGCGGCTTCCTGCGCCTCGACACCCCGATCCTGACCGGCGCCATCGGCGAGGGCGGCGCCGGGCTCTTCGAGGTCGAGTACTTCGAGCAGCAGGCCTACCTGGCCCAGACCGGCCAGCTCTACGCCGAGGCCGGGGCGGCGGCGCTGGGCAAGGTCTACACCTTCGGCCCCACCTTCCGCGCCGAGAAGTCCAAGACCCGGCGCCACCTCACCGAGTTCTGGATGGTCGAGCCCGAGGTGGCCTGGGCCGACTCCGACGACAACATGCGGCTGCAGGAGGACTTCGTCTCCTATCTCGTCGCCCGCGCCCTGGAGCGCTGCGCCGAGGAGCTGAAGCTGCTCGAGCGCGACACGGCTCCCCTCGAGCGCGTGCAGCCGCCCTTCCCCCGCCTCGAGTACTCCGACGCCATTCCGCTGCTGCAGCAGAAGGGCAGCGAGATCCACTGGGGCACCGACCTGGGCGCCGCCGACGAGACCGTCATCGGCGAAATGTACGACCGTCCGGTCTTCGTGACGAACTACCCCAAGCAGGCCAAGGCCTTTTACATGAAGGAGAACCCGGCGGACCCCCGCACGGTTCTCTGCGACGACCTCCTGGCCCCGGAAGGATACGGCGAGATCATCGGCGGCAGCCAACGCGAGGACGACCTCGACCGCCTGGTCGCCCGCATCCAGGAGCAGGGGCTGCCCCTGGCGTCCTACGAGTGGTACCTCGACCTGCGACGCTACGGCTCCTTCCCGCACAGCGGCTTCGGCCTGGGCGTCGAGCGCACCGTCGGCTGGATCACCGGCCGGCCCCACATCCGCGAGCTGATCCCGTTCCCGCGGATGCTCAACAGACTGTACCCGTAAGCGACGTCGGGCCAACCGCGGCGCCGCGGGCGCCCGAAACGGCGTTCACGCGAAGAACACTAAGTGCCGAAGCCATCCTTCGTGGCAGCCGCGGAATCACGGCCACACAGAAGCGCCGGATGCTGTTGTTGAACAAAAAAACAGATGCATGCTGTGCACGCGGAACATCGGTAGGCCGGGATCCGGCCGTTCTTCGTGACTCAGGCCCTTCGTGTTCTTCGCGTGAAACGACGGCTGCCCGGTCCCCGGACCCGCGTTCGGCCCTTCACCCGGACTTTGCCCCATGAACTATCGCGAGCTCGGCCGCACCGGCTGGTCCATCTCGGAGCTGTCCTTCGGCGCCTGGGCCATTGGCGGCGACGCCTGGGGCCGCACCGATGATGCGGAGTCGATGAAGGCGCTGCACCGCGCCGTGGACCTGGGCGTCAACTTCATCGACACGGCCGACGTCTACGGCGATGGCCACTCGGAGAGCCTGGTGGGCCGGCTGCGCCGCGAGCGTTCCGAGGACATCGTCGTCGCCACCAAGGCCGGGCGACGTCTCAACCCCCACGTGGCCGCCGGCTACGACCGCGCCAACCTGACCGCCTTCGTCGAGCGCAGCCTGCAGAACCTGGGCACCGAGGCCATCGACCTGCTCCAGCTCCACTGCCCGCCCTCGGAGGTCTACGAGATGCCCGAGGTTTTCGGCATCCTGGACGACCTCGTCGCCGATGGCAAGCTGCGCTACTACGGCGTCAGCGTGGAGCGAGTGGACGAGGCGCTGCGCGCCATCGAGTACCCGGGCGTGCAGTCGGTCCAGGTCGTCTTCAACATGTTCCGGCTGAAGCCGGCGGAACGCCTGTTCCCCGCGGCCCGCGAACGGCAGGTGGGGATCCTGGCGCGGGTGCCGCTGGCCAGCGGCTTGCTCAGCGGCAAGCTGCGCCCCGACACGCACTTCGACCCGGGCGACCACCGCGCCTTCAACCGCCAGGGCCAGGCCTTCGACCAGGGCGAGACCTTCAGCGGCGTGGACTACGCCACCGGCGTGCGCGCCGCGGACGAGCTCGGTGCGCTGGTTCCCGCCGGCGCCGTTCTGCCCCAGCTCGCCCTGCGCTGGATCCTCATGTTTCCCGAGGTCACGGCCGCTATCCCCGGCGCCCGTAACGCTTTGCAGGTAGAGGAGAACCTCCGGGCTGCCGCGCTGTCTCCACTCTCCCCGGAGACCATGCGCCGGGTGGCCGACGTCTACGACACGCACTTCCGGGCGGCGATCCACGGGCGCTGGTAAACAGGGTACCCCTTTCGCCGGCGCCTCCGGCGTATAGATTTCAAAACCTCTCCCCATTCGTGGGCCGCGCCGCACGTCTCGAGGCGTCGGCCCCCGAAATCAGACGCCTTGTCCCGAGTGAGTCCAATGTCGGACAGGTCGATGAAGACCCTCCTCGCCGGCGTGGTCATCCCGGCGGGCTTCGCGGTTTACGCCGCGTTCCTCTTCTGGCCGCTGCCCCTGGCGCTCCGGATGCTCCCCATCGCCGCAGGGCTGGTGCTGGCCAAAGTGGCGCTCTCCATGGTCGAGATCTCCATCGGCAGCGCCGTGTCCATCAACCCCGAGATCGCGCCCATCACGCTGGCGCTGCTGGCGGGCGGCCCGGGCATGGCGGCCGTGGTCATCGGCGTGGGCAGCCTGATCACCACCATCCGGCGACGCCGCTCCCGGCTGCGCGTGCTCTTCACCTCCGCCCAGTTCGGGCTGGCGCTCGGTGCCTACACGCTGTTCTACCTGCTCCTCGTCGGCCGCGAGTTCGGTCCGCCGCTGCTCGCCCGCGTACTGGCCGGCGACCTGGGGCTCGCCCTGCGCGTCACCCTGGCAGGGATACTGGGCACGACCGCCTACGTGGTCATCAACGACGCCCTCGTCGGGCGCTTCGCCATCCTGGAGGGTGGGCTCAAGGACTTCCCCTGGGCCAGGCTCATCCAGAGCGACCTGGTCGGCTGCCTCATCTTCTCCGGCGTCGCCGGCGTGCTGGCGCTGGTCGTCGCCCAGTTCGGCTGGGCGCTGACCGCACTCTACGGCGTCCCCGCCGCCGGCGTCATGTGGGCGGCGTTCCGGCTGCTGCACGACCGCGCCAACGGCGAGTTCTCCGTCGCCCGCCGGCTCACCGCCTTCCTCACCGCCGGCGCCGGCACGATCTTCCTCGTGCTCTCGGGCGTGGCGCTCACCTCCTTCCACCGGCACTACACCGCCGCCCTGGCCGGCGGGCACGCCGACCTGGTGCGCATGGCCGTGGCCGGCGTTCGGACCGGCGACGATGCCGCGGCCCGCATCGAGCTGGACAGCGCCATGGCGCGCCTGGTCACCGGTGACGCCGACCTGGCCTACGCCATCCTGCCGGGCGAGCCGCAGCGCATCTATGTGGCCAGCCGCTGGAAGGCCCAGGACGCCGACATCCGCACGGCGCTTGTCGCCGCACCCGGCCTCGCTTCGCGCCTGCTCTATCTCGGCGCCGATCGAGTGCTCCTGCGCGTGCGCGAGGAATCCGTGGCGCTGCCCGGCAGCGCCCAGCCCATGCGCGTGGGCGTGGACCTGGCCGCTGCCGACACGGTCGAGAGCGGCCTGGCCCTCACCCTGGGCGCCGCCACGCTCGGCCTCTTCCTGCTGCTCATGCTCGGGCTGCGCTACTACGCCCGCACCCAGCTGGTCGAGCCGCTGGACGCCGCCGGCGAAGCGCTCAGCCGCATTGCTGACGGCGAGGCCGACCTGCGCCAGCGCCTGCCGGAGACCGGCGACCGCGAGCTCGCCAACCTCTCGCGCCAGTTCAACCGCTTCCTGGGCGGCCTCGCCGGACTCGTCGGCACCACCGCACAGACCGCCCGCGTCGTGTCGGCCAACGCCCAGGACGTGGCCGGCTCCTCCGAGGAGCTTTCCGCCTCCGCCGGTGCCGTTTCGAGCAGCGTGGAGCAGGCTGCCGGCTGGATGGAGCAGCAGGCCGCCCAGGCCGCCGAGCTGCACGACCTCACCTCCGAGCTGGATGCCCTGAGCCAGGAGGCCGCCGCCCGCACCGGCGAAGCCCGCACCGAAGCCGACGCCATCGTCACCAACGTCGAGCAGAGCCGCGCAGGCATCAAGCGCACCGGCGACGCGCTGCTGGCCATCCGCGCCGCCGTGCGCGATGCCGACGAGGCCGGCGGCGACCTCATCCGCGCCTCCGGCGAGATCGGTGACCTGGTCCAGACCATCCAGGACATCGCGGCCATGACCAACCTGCTCGCGCTGAACGCCGCCATCGAGGCCGCCCGCGCCGGCGAGCACGGCCGCGGCTTCGCCGTCGTCGCCGACGAGGTGCGCAAGCTCGCCGACCAGAGCTCCACCGCCGCCTCCCGCGCCGGGGACCTCGTCGGCCAGATTACCGGCCGCGCCGACCGCCTCGGCTCCGCCATGCGCAAGGGCGGCGAGAGCGTCCAGGGCGTCGAGGACACCGCCGCCCGCTCCACCGAGGCCCTCGACGTCATCGTCTCCTCCGTCCACCGGATCGGCGCCGCCGTCGCCGAGGTCGCCGATGGCATCACACGCGAGCGCGCCATCGTCCAGAAGGTCGATGCCCAGGTGGGCAACATCGAGAACCTCCTGCGCGACAGCGCGGCCCTCGTCACCGAGGTCCTCGCCGCCGCCCAGGAGCAGACCGGCTCCACCGAGCACATGGCCGACCTCGCCGTCACCATGGCCGAGCACGCCAACAATCTCGACGCCCTCGTCTCCCGCTTCCGCGTCGACGACTCCACCCCCGCCCAGGCCGGCGCCCCCGCCGGCACTGCCGGCGCCGGCATGGCTGCTCGGGCGGAGGCCGCCCCCGCGGTGGGGGTGGCGGCCGCCTAGCGACCGGACCGCGCCCGGGGGAGCCCCCTCGGTTCCCCTGGGCCGGTCCCCGGGGCGCGCCGGGCGGCCGTCCCATCCAGCCATGGCTGCGCCCCGCCCGATCGCGTACCCCTGGGGCCATGCCCAGCGTGATCGCACGTCCCGTTGCCGGACACCGGCTGCTGCTGGAGGTCCACTACGATCCCGTCAGTGTCGCCCGGATCCGCACGCTGCCGGACCGGCACTGGTCGCCCACCGATCGCGCCTGGCTCGTGCCCGACGATGCTCCGACCCGCGACCGGCTCCGGGCCCTCTTCGGCGACGATCTCTTCCTGCCGCCCGAGAACGCCCGCCCCGAGCCGACGGCCCCCTTGCTGGCGCAGCTCGAGCAGGAGCTGCTGCTGCGCGGGTACAGCCCGCGTACCCGCAAGAGCTACCTGCAGCACGTGCGCCGCCTCCTGGCCGCCACGTCCGGGGACCAGGACCTGACCGAAACCGCACTGCGCCGGTTCATGGCCGCCGAGGCCGGCCATGGGTCCCGCGCCCGCCACTCCCAGACCGTCAGCGCCGTGCGTTTCTTCCTCCGGCACATCCTTCACCGTCCCGACCTGGCCGGCGCGGTGCCGTATCCGCGGAAGGAGCGGACGCTGCCGAGCGTGCTGAGCGTCGAGGAGGTGCGTCGCCTGCTGCAGGCCGTATCGAACCCGACCCACCGCGCCCTGGTGATGCTCCTCTATTCCGCCGGCCTGCGGGTGGGCGAGGTGACCCGGCTGCGCGTGGCCGACGTGGACCCCGAGCGCCACTTGCTCCACGTTCGCCGCGGGAAGGGAAGGAAGGACCGCTACACCCTGCTGAGCGACGTCGCCTGGGAATCCCTCCAGCGTCGCCTGGCTTTCGCCGCCGCTGATGAATGGCTGTTCCCCGGCCAGCGCCCCGACCGCCACCTGACCATCCGCAGTGTCCAGAAGATTGTCACGCGCGCGGGCGGAATTGCCGGCATCAGAAAACGCTTGACCCCTCACACTCTTCGTCACACCTTTGCGACGCATCTGCTGGAATCCGGCACAGACCTGCGCTACATCCAGGAGCTATTGGGCCACGCCAGCACGCGCACGACGGAGATCTACACCCACGTCACGCGCCGCGACCTCGCCCGCATCCGCAGCCCCCTGGATGCCCTGTAACCCGGGGCGCCAAGCGCATCGCAGGCGGTAGGAAGACGCACCGATTCCGCCGGTCGCGCGACGGGCCTCGGGTAAGCCGCGGGAGCCGCTGGAAGAGGACGCACCG
>JADGQX010000092.1 GCA_017881445.1 Gemmatimonadota bacterium
CGCGGACCCCGGGGCCGACGCCCTGGCCATCACCTTCGACGACGCCCTCGCCTCCTTCGGCAGCGTTGCCTGGCCGCTGCTGCGCGACCACGGCCTGCCGGCCACCGTTTTCGTGCCGACCGACCACGTGGGCGGGAGCAATGCCTGGAACCCGGAGCGGCTCGCGATTCCCGCGCTGCCGCTCATGAGCTGGGAGGCGTTGGGCCGCGCCGCGGAAGAAGGTGTCACGCTCGCCGCCCACACGCGCACGCACCCCTCGCTGCCGGCGCTCTCGCCCCAGGCGCAGTATGACGAGATCATCGGTGGTGCCCAGCAGCTGGAGGCCGTGACCGGCGTCCGGCCCACGGCCTTCGCCTACCCCTTCGGCGACGTCGACCCGGCGTCGCTGCGGCTCGTGCGCGCCCGCTTCCACTGGGCCTGTACCACCGAGCTGCGGGCCCTGGGCGGCGGCAACGACCCGCACCTGCTTCCCAGGATCGACGCCTACTACCTGCGTGCGCCCGGTCGCCTCGAGCGGCTCGGCTCGCCCCGGCTCCACGCCGAGCTGGGGGCCCGCCGCGCCGCCCGCCGTGTCCGCGCCGCCATCAACCGGAGGCAGCCCTGAACCCCCCCTTCCTGTCCGTCATCGTACCGGCCCACGGCGGCGCCGCCGTGCTGCAACAGACGCTGCCGGAGCTCGCCGCCAGCGACCTGGCGCGCGACCGCTGGGAGCTGATCGTGGTGGACGACTCGAGCAGCGACGAAACTTCCTTCGTCGCCGCCCGCTTCGCCGACCTGCTGGTGCGGCTCCCGGGCGCGCCCCACGGTCCCGCCTATGCCCGCAACCGCGCCGCCGAGCTCGCCCGCGGCGCCGTGCTGGTCTTCGTGGACGCCGATGTCAGCGTGCACGCCGACACGTTGCGCCTCTTCGCCGAGCTGTTCCAGGGCGACGCGGATCTGGCCGCGGCCATGGGCTCCTACGACGACCGGCCGCCGGGCGCGGGCCTGGTCTCGCAGTTCCGCAACCTGCTGCACCACCACGTCCACCACCTGAACCCGGGCGAGGCCGAGACCTTCTGGGCGGGGTGCGGTGCCGTTCGGCGGGACATCTTCCTGGCGGAGGGCGGCTTCGACGAGTGGCATTACTACCGGCCCCAGATCGAGGATATCGAGCTCGGCCGCCGCCTGCGCGCCGCCGGCCACCGCATCGTGCTGCGCCCCGACATCCAGTGCACGCACCTCAAGCGCTGGACGTTCAGGAACTTCCTGTTCACGGACTTCCAGCACCGGGGCGTGCCCTGGACCTGGCTGCTCATCAAGGAGGGACCCGCCTCCCCGGCCACGCTCAACCTGCGCCGCTCCCAGCGCGTGGCCGCGGGCCTCGCCGGCCTGGCCGTCCTGGCACTCCTGGCCGCACCGCTGCTGCGCAGCCTCTGGCCGCTGGCCGCCTGCGCCGCCGCCCTGGCCGGCGTGGTGGCCGCCAACCGCAGCTTCTACGCGTTCCTGGTGCGGCGCCGCTCGCTGGCTTTCGCGGCGGCGGCGCTGCCGCTGCACGTGCTGCACTATTTGGTCAGCGGGGTGTCGCTGGTCGCGGGCGGGCTCATGAACGCCACCTTCGGCGAGCCCACCGCCACCAACCCCACGCACGCCCAGGCGGAGATCGGCCTGCGCACCTGGCCGCCGGCGCCCGCCCGCCCGCATTCCGGCATCTGGGGCGGGACCTTCGGCGGCCTCTCCTAGGCGCCCGCCACCCTGTAGTGCCCGCGCACCGCCGCTGGTGCACCGGCACCACAGGCGGCGGAGCCGGACTCCCGCGCCCGGGGGGGTGGCCGCCCGCGGCCGGGGGCGCCCACCGCGGCGCGACCGGCCTTCACACCGCCGAAAACGCCCGCTCCCCCTATACATCCGGCACCGGGGCAGGCACGCGCTCCCTCGGCGCCCGCCCCGGCGGCCGGACCGGGGGCACGACCCCCGGACAGGGCATACCGCTTGCTCCCCAGCCCCTCCGTCGCCCCGGCGTCCACTCGCCTCGCGATACCACACGTAACGACAATCCGGGCCCCCCGCGCCGATCGACTGGGCACAATCGTCGCCGCGAGCGGGCTCCTGACGTTTCCGCGTCGCCGGCCGCGCTCCTCTTTTGCGGCCTGCAGCCCGGAAACGACACTCGACGGGGAAGCGCATTCATGATCCAGGACGGCTCGACACCCCCGGCATACCGGCCGGTTCGCCTGACCGGCGAGCCGACGCTGGCCGTGGCGCTGCTGTCCTCCGGCCAGCCGGCGCAGCTGACCGCACTGCTGCGCTCGCTGGCGCCGGACTGCGCCCGCCGCGACGTCCTGCTCGTGGCCGCCTGCCGCGCGGGCACGGCGGACCCGCACCGCTGGGAGAAGGCGTTCCCCGGCGTCCGCTTCATCTGGGGGGAAGGACTCCCCGAGGCGGAGCTGCGGGCGCGCGCTCTCGCCGCCGTGGACGGCGACATCGTCGTCTTCGTCGACGAGGACCAGGCGGGCGAAGCCGGCTGGCTGGAGACGCGCCTGGCCGGCTGGCCCGGCGCCCCCCGGCCCGATCGCGGTCGCCCCAGGCGCCGGGGCATGTCCCTTTCGCGGCAGACGATGTCCGCCGCGCCCATCAATAACCAGAACAACGGCCTGGCCTAATGTCCGAGCGTACCCCCGAGCCGCGCGCCATTGCGCCCCTCCGTCCCGGCCAGCACGTCGTCGTCATCGGCGCCGGGCCCGGAGGCCTGACCGCCGCGTACCTGCTGGCCAGGGAAGGCGTGGACGTCACCGTGCTCGAGGCCGACGACACGGTGGGCGGGATCTCCCGCACCGCCGAGTACAACGGCTACCGCTTCGACATCGGCGGGCACCGCTTCTTCACCAAGATCGAGCCCGTGCAGGCGCTCTGGGATGAAGTCCTGGGCGACGAGTTCATCTCCGTGCCCCGGCTCTCCCGCATCTACTACGACGGCAAGTTCTTCGACTACCCGCTCAAGGCCAAGAACGCCCTGACCGGGCTGGGCATCATCCAGTCCATCCGCTGCGTGCTCAGCTATCTGAAGGCGCACTTCTGGCCCAACCCCGTCGAGGACAACCTCGAGCAGTGGGTTACCAACCGCTTCGGCCGCCGCCTCTTCGAGATCTTCTTCAAGACCTATACGGAGAAGGTCTGGGGCATGGCCTGCACCGAGATCCGCGCCGAGTGGGCCGCCCAGCGCATCCAGAACCTGTCCCTGGGCAAGGCCATCCTCTCGGCCGCGTCGATCAACCGGCGCTCGACCAAGATCAAGAGCCTGATCAACGAGTTCCGCTACCCGCGCCTCGGCCCCGGCCAGATGTGGGAGCTGACCCGCGACCGCGTCCTCGAGATGGGCGGGCGCGTCCTCATGAAGCACAAGGTCACGGCCATCGAGGTGGGCCCCGACGGCGCGGTGGCGGTGCGCGCCGCCACGCCCGCGGGCGAGCGCACCATCCGCGGCGACCACTTCATCTCCACCATGCCCATCCGCTCGCTGGTGCGCGCGGTCACGCCCGCCGTGCCGGCACCCGTGCGCGCCGCGGCCGAGGGGCTGCGCTACCGCGACTTCATTGCCGTCGCCCTCATCATCGAGCAGCCGGAGCTCTTCCCCGACAACTGGATCTACATCCACAGCCCCGGCGTGAAGGTCGGGCGGATCCAGAACTTCGGGAACTGGAGCAAGGCCATGGTGGCGCAGCCCGGCATGAGCTGCGTCGGCATGGAGTACTTCTGCTTCGCCGGCGACGGCCTCTGGACCAGCCGCGACGAGGACCTCATCGCCCTGGCCCGGCGCGAGATCGGCGAGCTCGGCCTGGCCGATCCCGACAAGGTCGTGGACGGCACCGTCGTGCGCATGCCCAAGGCGTACCCGATCTACGACGCCATGTACCAGGAGCACCTGGGCGTCGTCCGCGCCCACCTGGATGCGCTGCCCAACCTGCACCTGGTCGGCCGCAACGGGCTGCACAAGTACAACAACCAGGACCACTCCATGCTCACGGCCATGATGGCCATCGAGAACATGCGCGGCGCGGCCTCCCACGACATCTGGGCCGTCAATACCGACTTCGATTACCACGAGGAGATCCGCGTCGACAAGCGGGCGGCCGTGGCGGC
Organism: Gemmatimonadota bacterium; assembly: GCA_017881445.1. Classification (GTDB taxonomy): domain Bacteria; phylum Gemmatimonadota; class Gemmatimonadetes; order Longimicrobiales; family RSA9; genus JADGQX01. The sequence goes on from JADGQX010000092.1 coordinate 4,117, forward strand.
GGGAGGCCGGTAAGTGGGACCCAGGCTGAACGCGGTCGCCAGCTACCTCGCGGGAAAGCGCGCGCTCCCCGCAGCCGCGAGGCAAGGCCCCGGCGGCGGCGGGGACGCTGCCGCACGCACCCGCGCCGTCTGGCTCGCCTTCGGCCTCGCCGCCGTCTTCGCCCTCGCCACTGGCCTGGCCGAGAGCGCCGTGATCGTGTTCGTGCGCTTCTACCTGCACCGCTTCACCCACGTCCCGCTGCAGGTCGTGTGGATGGCGCCGCTCGCCTACGCCGCGCTGTTCGCGCTGCCGGCCGCGCTCTGCGCCGCCGCCGCCTGGCGCCGGCCCGACGGCCGCGCGCTGGACGTGCTCGTCGCCATCCTGGCCTTCGTTTCCGCCTTCAGCGTGCTGCTGCACGCGACCCAGCTCTTCCAGGTGGCGCGCGTGCTGCTCGCCGCGGGCGTGGCCGCGCGCGCGGTCACGCTGATCCCGGCGCTGGTCCGCCGGCACCCGCGCCTGGTGCCCGCCGCCGTGGCCGCGCTCGGGCTGGTGGCCGCGCTGCTGGGCGGCTCCTACAGCGCCGCGCTCTATCTGCGCGAGCGCCAGGCGGTCGCCGGACTGCCCGCCCCGCCCGCGGGCGCGCCCAATGTGCTGCTGCTCATCTGGGACACGGTCCGGGCGGGCAGCCTCGGCATCTACGGCTACGACCGGCCGACGACGCCCAACCTGCAGGCGCTGGCGAAGCGGGGGGTCACGTTCGCTGCGGCCATCAGCACCGCGCCCTGGACGCTGCCGTCCCACGCCGGGATGTTCACCGGCCGGCTCTCGGCGGAGCTGAGTGTCACCTGGCTTCACCCGCTCGACGATCGCTACCCCACGCTCCCGGAAGTGCTCGCGCGCAATGGGTACGCCACGGCCGGCTTCGTTGGCAACACGTACTACCTGGCCCGGGAGTCAGGCCTCGACCGCGGGATGGCCCACTACGAGAGCTTCGGCTTCACGGCAGGCGACTTCGTGATGCGCACCTCGCTCGGGCGCTGGCTGGCGAACAAGCCCGAGCTGCGGACGTACGTCGGCAACTGGCAGCTGCCCGGGCGCAAGACCGCCACGCGCATCCGCCGGGACGTCCTCCGCTGGATCGACCGGCGGCCAGCCGGCCACCCCTTCTTCGCCTTCGTCAACCTGTACGACGCGCACATGCCGTATCTGCCGCCGCCGCCGTACGACACCATGTTCCGCACCGTCCGGGTCGACCGGCGGCCGCTGGTGCTCGATTTCTGGAGGCTCACGCCCGCGCAGCGCACCGCCGAGCACGACGCCTACGACGCCTCCATCGCGTACCTCGACTCGGAGCTCGGCGCGCTGCTGCGGGGTCTGTCCGCCCGCGGGCTGCTGGACAACACCATCGTGATCGTCGCCGCGGACCACGGCGAGGAGTGGGGCGAGCACGGCGTCTACCAGCATGGCAACTCGCTGTACATGCCGGCGCTGCGCGTGCCGCTGGTGATCGCCGGACCGAAGCGGCTGGGCCTGCCTGCCGGCCGCGTGGACGCGCCGGTCAGCCTGAGCGAGCTGCCCGCCACGGTCACGGACCTGCTGGACCTCGACCGCGAGCCCTTCCCCGGACGCTCGCTGGCGCGCTTCTGGGACCGCAACGCGCCCGGCCGCCAGCAGGCACGCGTCGTCTCGGAGGTCGGCTCCGTCAACGGCGCGCCCGGGTGGTACCCGATCCACGAGGGCGACATGCGCTCGCTCGTGGAGGGCGGTTACCACCTGATCCGGCGAGGCAGTGGCCGGCTGGAGCTGTTCGACCTGCGCCACGACATCGCCGAGCACGCAAACCTGGCGGGCGATTCCCGCTTCGCCGGCGTCGTCGAGCGGATGCATCGCGACCTGGACACGCGCGCCCAGATCGCGCAGGCGCCCCGATGAACGCGCCCGCGCTGGCCACCACCCGCCACACCGGCGCCGAGCCGGGCGCTCCCGCCGGCGGCGCGCCCCGCCGCTTCTGCATGGTCACGACCTTCTATCCGCCCCACAACTTCGGCGGCGACGGCGTGGGCACCCAGCGGCTGTCGCGCGCCCTGGTGCGCCGCGGGCACGAGGTCACGGTCGTGCACGACGTGGACGCGTACAATGCGCTGCACGACGGCCCCGAGCCCGTCGCCACCGAGAACGACGAGGGCGTCCGCGTAGTCCGGCTGAAGAGCGGCATGGGCGCGCTCTCCCCGCTGCTGACCCAGCAGCTCGGGCGCCCGCTGGCCAACCGCGGCAAGCTGCGCGCGCTGCTCGAGGATGGCGGCTTCGACGTCATCCACTACAACAACATCTCCCTGGTCGGCGGGCCCGGCGTCCTGGCGTACGGCAACGCCACCAAGGTCTACGAGGCCCACGAGCACTGGCTCGTCTGCCCCACCCACGTGCTCTGGCGCCACGGCAAGGAGCCGTGCACTGGCCGGGAATGCCTGCGCTGTGTGCTGAACACGAAGCGCCCGCCCCAGCTCTGGCGCTACACCGGCATGCTCGAGCGCAACCTGCGCCACGTCGACCTGTTCATCGCCAAGAGCGAGTTCAGTCGCCGCAAGCACCAGGAGTTCGGCTTCACCCGGGACATGGAGGTGCTCCCCTACTTCCTGCCGGACCCGGAGAGCGCCCCCCGGGGCGTGCCACGGGCACCGTCGACCCATTCCCGTCCGTATTTCCTGTTCGTCGGCCGACTCGAGCGGATCAAAGGGCTCGACGACGTCCTCCCTCTCTTCCGCGAGTACGAGGACGCCGATCTGGTCGTCGCCGGGGATGGTGAGTATGGAGAGCACCTCCGCCAGCTCGCGGGGGACAACCCCCGCATCCGCTTCCTCGGCCGCGTCGCCCCGGACGACCTGGCCGCGCTCTACGACCATGCCATTGGCCTCATCGTACCGTCCGTCTGCTTCGAGACCTTCGGCATCATCCTGATCGAGGCCTTCCGCCGCGGCACGCCCGTCATCGCCCGCGACATCGGGCCGTTCCCCGAGATCGTCCAGCGCTCCGGCGGCGGGCTGCTCTTCCGCACGCCCGACGAGCTGCGGGCCGCCATGGGCCGGCTCCAGGGCGACGAGGGGCTGCGCCAGTGCCTCGCTCACCGCGGCTACGAGGCCTTCGTCCGCCACTGGAGCGAGAGCGCCGTCGTGCCCCGCTACCTCGAGATGGTCGAGGCTGCCGCCTCGGCTTCCAACGTTCACACCCGGAGAGGGCAATGAAGGTTTTCATTACGGGCGGCGCCGGCTTCATCGGCTCGCACCTGGCCGAGCGTCTCGTCGCCGCCGGCCACCAGGTCCTGGTCCTCGACGACCTCTCCACAGGGTCCATCGAGAACATCGATCACCTGATCGGCCGCAAGGGCTTCGACTACCGCATCGGCTCGGTGCTGGATGCGCCCCTGGTCGCCGAGATGGTCGATCGCTGCGACATCACCGTGCACCTCGCCGCCGCCGTGGGCGTGCGCCTCATCGTCGAGCAGCCGGTCCACACCATTCACAACAACGTGGCCGGCACCGAGACGGTGCTCAACGCCGCCGCCCGCAAGCGCAAGCTGGTGGTCGTCGCCTCCACCTCCGAGGTCTACGGCAAGCGCAACCACGTGCCCTTCCGCGAGGACGACGACCTCATGCTCGGGCCCACCATCCACTCGCGCTGGGCCTACGCCTGCTCCAAGGCGCTCGATGAGTGGCTCGCCCTGGCCTACATGCACGAGAAGGGCGTGCCCGTCATCGTCACCAGGTTCTTCAACACGGTCGGGCCGCGCCAGACCGCCCGCTACGGCATGGTGCTCCCCGCCTTCGCCGCCCAGGCGCTCGCCGGCGAGCCCATCACCGTCTACGGCACGGGCGAGCAGTCGCGCTGCTTCGGTCACGTCGAGGACGTGGTCGAGGCCGTCGTCCGCCTGATGACCACACCCGCCGCCGTGGGCCAGGTGGTGAACATCGGCAACGACGAGGAGGTCACCATCAACCAGCTGGCCGAGCGCGTCCGGGCGGCGGCGGGCAGCCGCTCGCCCATCGTGCGCATTCCTTACGACCAGGCCTACGCCGAGGGCTTCGAGGACATGCTCCGGCGCGTGCCGGACGTGAGCAAGCTGGAGCGGATCATCGGGTTCCGACCCACGACATCCCTCAACGAGATCATCGCTGATGTACTCGAAGACAAGCGGGCCGCCCTCGCGGTGGCCTGAGCGCGACGCCCGCGCCGGCGCGAGCCGCCACGTGTCGCTCACACCCGCTCCGGCGCCGCCGTCGGATACCGAGCCCGGGGATGCGGACGTCTCCGCGCAGCTGCTGCTGGCGTTCGCGCCCCTGCACAAGCGCGCCCTGGGCCTGGCCATCGGCTCGGTGTGCGGCCTGGGCGTCTTCGCTCTGACCGTTTTCCACGTGATCGCAAGGCCAGGTTATGCGCTCAATCTCTATCTACTCGCGCAGTACTTCTATGGATACACAGTCAGCTGGCAAGGCGCCTTCGTCGGAGCGTGGTGGGGATTCTTCACCGGTTTTGTCGGTGGTTGGTTCCTCGCGTTCTGCCGCAATTTCGCGGTCGCAGCGTCGCTCTTCCTCTCCCGCACCCGCGCGGAGCTCGAAGACACTCGCGACTTCCTCGACCACATCTGACGGGACCGGAACGGACATGGACCAGGACATCGAGCTCAGCCACGCGATCCAGCGCCTCAACGAGCGCGCCTGGGGCATCGCCCTCGGGCTCATGCTCGGGGGCGGACTCTTCCTGGCGACGCTCATCCTCGTGCTGCGCGGCGGACCCAACATCGGCGCGCACCTCGGCCTGATCGCCGTCTACTTCCCGGGCTACAGCGTCAGCTTCCTGGGCAGCCTGGTCGGCTTCATCTACGGTTTCGTCCTCGGGTACGGCGTCGGCCGCGTGGTCGGCCTCGTCTACAACCGCGTCGTCGGATTCACGAGCTGAGCGCCATGCGATCTCCCGCCATGCCCACGGTTGCCGAGCAGGCGGTGCCGACGCAGGCGCCCGCGGACGTCATCTCCATCGACCGGCGGCTGCGCGACCGCGCCACCGCCCGCGACTGGGTCCGCCTCGCCCGCCCCCAGCAGTGGGTCAAGAACGCCTTTGCCCTGGCCCCACTGCTCTTCTCCGGGCGCGCCTTCCAGCTCGAGGCGCAGCTCGCCGCTCTGGGCGCCTTCGCCACCTTCTGCCTGCTGGCCAGCGCCATCTACCTCGGCAACGACATCGTCGATGCCGCCGCCGACCGCGCCCACCCGGTGAAGCGCCACCGGCCCATCGCCGCCGGCCGCATTCCCGCGTCCGCCGCCGCCTGGGTCGCCGGCGGCCTGCTCGCCGCCGCCTTCGCCCTGGCCTGGCGCGTCGGCCCCGGACTCGCCGCCGTCGCCGTCAGCTACGTCCTGCTCAATGTGCTCTACTCGCTGCGCCTCAAGCGGGTCGTCATCCTGGACGTCTTCGTGGTGGCCAGCTTCTTCATCCTGCGGCTGCTCGCCGGCGCCACCGCCATCGGCGTCACGCCCTCGGTCTGGCTGCTGCTCTGCGGCGGGCTGCTCGCCCTCTACCTCGGCTTCACCAAGCGACGCCACGAGCTCACGCTCCTGGGCGACGACGGCGCCAGCCACCGCGCCGTGCTCTCCCATTACAGCGCCGAGCTGCTCGACCAGATCGCGGTCGTGCTCCTCTCCACGACCCTGATCTCCTACGTCATGTACACGCGCGAGTCCGCCACCGCGCTCGCCGCCGGCTCCGATGCCCTGAGCTACAGCACCGTCTTCGTCGTCTACGGCGTGTTCCGCTACCTCTACCTCGTGCACCAGAAGGCCGGCGGCAGCCCGACCGAGACGCTGCTCACCGACCGCTCCCTGCTCGTGGACGTGGCGGCCTGGCTCCTCTACTGCGGCTGGGTGGTCTACCGGCCTCACTGAGGACGACGCCCGGCGCGGCCCTGCCGCCCTGTGGCACGGCCGCCACAGGCGATGCGGTCGCCGCGTCGGGGAACGGGGGGACGTACGGCCGTATACGCTTGGGCCACAAGGCTTTATGACTGCAACCGATCCGCGGCCGGGTGGGTCCGGGGCTTGCGCCCCGACTCGCCTGCGCAGCCCTGACGCCGAATCCTGGAGGAGGTCCGCAATGCTCTACATCGGCCCCGACGCGCTCATGCCCTTTGCGTCCGCCGTGGCTGCCGTTTTCGGCATGCTCCTGATGTTCTGGCGCCGGTTCTTCAACTTCTTGCGGATCAGCTTCCGGGCGATCGGCCGCCGCCTCGGCGGGCGCGGCGCCCTCGAGCCCTAGCCGGCCCGCGCGGCCGGCGGACCGCGCTGCCATTACCTCCCAGATCTCGAAAGCTCAGGACCGTGAGGCACATGGAGAACATCGTCTTCCCGGGATCTCGGGCGGCAGCAACGCGGTCTTCCGCTCACGGACCCGGGGGCGCGAGTGATCCCGGGGAGGGCGGCTGCCCCTGCTCGACGGGGGGCGAACGGGTGAGCCAGGAGCCGCTCGCGGGCCGCGGGTCCATCGTCTGAGCCGCCGAAACCATGCCCGTGCCGACTCCCTGCGGCCCCTTGGGCCGGGCCTCGACCTCGATCCGCCCGCGTCGCGGCACCCTTGTCGAGCGGCCGGCCATGACCCCCGCTGAGGCGCGCTGAATGCTCGCCCCCCAGCGCACCGCACCCGCTCCCATGCCCGCGCCGCCTGCGCGCAGCGCCGACGCGACACCGGCCGCCGCGCGCCGCCCCGACGGGCGCGAAAGCGCCATAGCTCTCGCCCTGGGGCTCGTGCTGGGCTTCGCCGCTCTCACGGGACTGGCTGAGGGCGCGCTGCTGGCCTTCACGCGCCTCTACCTGCACCGCCTGACCCACGTCACGTCCCGTGTCTTCTGGATGGCGCCCGTGACCTACGCCGCGCTCTTCGCGGTGCTGGCACTGCCCTTTGCCCTGGCCGGCGTCCGGCGCCCGCGCGGCTGGTGGCTGCAGGCGCTGGTCGCGCTCCTCGCCTTCCTCTCCGCCTATTCGGTCCTGCAGCTCGCCACCGGGCTCTACCCCTGGGCCCGCGACCTGCTGGCCGCCGGTGTCGCCATACGCCTGGCCACGTTCGCCTCGCGCTTCCGGCCCCGGCTCCGCCGCCTGGTCCCGCGCGCCGGCCTCGCCCTCGCCGCCCTGGTGGTGCTGCTCGGCATCGGCTCCACCCTGGCGGCCCGGATCCGCGAGCGACGGATGCTCGCCTCGCTGCCCGCAGCCCGCGCGGGTGCGCCCAACGTGCTGCTGCTCATCTGGGACACCGTCCGGGCCAGCAGCCTGAGCCTCTATGGCTACGCCCGGCCCACGACGCCCGGCCTCGAGCGTTTCGCCTCCCGCGGCGTCACCTTCGAGCAGGCCATCAGCACTGCGCCCTGGACGCTGCCCTCCCACGCCGGGATGTTCACCGGCCGTTGGGCTCACGAGCTGTCCGCCGGCTGGCGCACCCCCCTGGACGACCGCTACCCCACGCTGGCGGAGGTGCTGGCGGACAACGGGTACGCCACCAGTGGCTTCGTCGCCAACACCCACTACACCACCGCCGAGTCGGGGCTCGCCCGCGGCATGGCGCACTACGAGGGTTTCGGCAGCTCCCCCGGCGACTTCCTCATGAGCACCGCCCTGGGCCGCAGGCTCGCCTGGGACCGCTTGCTGCGGACCCGGATCGGCAGCTTCGACATCCCGGGGCGGAAGAACGCCGCGAGCATCGACGACGAGTTCCTGCGCTGGCTGGACGCGCGTCCCGCCGGGCGCCCGTTCTTCGCATTTCTGAACTACTACGACGCCCACGAGCCCTATCTGCCGCCCGCGCCCTACGACACGCGGTTCCGCTCGACGACGGTCCCGCGCAAGCCGCTGATGTGGCAGGCGTGGAAGATGACCGCGCCCGAGGTCCGGGGTGAGAGGGACGCCTACGACGGCTCCATTGCCTACCTGGACGCCCGGCTCGGCTCCCTGCTGCAGGCGTTGCGCGGTCGCGGGCTGCTGGACAACACCATTGTCGTCGTGGTCGCGGACCACGGCGAGGAGTTCGGCGAGCACGGCGTGTTCACGCACGGCAACTCGCTCTACCTGCCCTCGCTGCACGTGCCGCTGGTCGTGGTGGGACCGGGCGCCGCTGCGGGCGCGCGCGTGGCCGCGCCCGTGACCCTGCGAGACCTGCCCGCCACAGTCCTCGACCTGGCCGGCATCCGCCGCTCACCCTTCCCGGGCCAGTCGCTCGCCCGCTTCTGGGCGCCCGGCGCCGCCGCCGCCGACGGACCCCTCGTCGCCGAGGTCGGCCAGGCCTCGGGGCTGCCCGCGTTCTACCCCGTCGCCGTGGGCGACATGCGGTCGGTCTTCGCCGGCGGCTATCACCTGATCCTGGACGGCGACGGCCGCCAGGAGCTATACGACATCCGTCGCGACCCTGCGGAAGCCCGCAATCTCCTCCCGGCGCGCGGAGTCCGGCCGTGAGCGTGCCGGCGTCCGCCCTGGCCTGTCCCTCCGCCGGCGCGCCGGAGGCGGCGCCCGCCGAGACCCACGCCGCGGCGCACGCCCGCCATTCCAGCGCCGTGCTGCACGGGTTCCTGGCGCTCGCCTCGGGTGAGGTCACCGCCCGCTTCATCTCCTTCGCCGCCACGGTCTACCTGGCCCGAACGCTGGGCGCCTCCAGCTACGGCATTCTCGGCTTCGCCGCCGCGGTGATGCTCTACCTGTCCAGGGTCGCCGACTTCGGGATGGAGTTCTTCGGGCTGGGAGTGCGGGAGATCGCGGAGGACCACTCCCGCGTCGCCACGCTCGGGCCGTCGCTGGTCGCCGCGCGCCTGCTGGTGGCCGCGCTGCTCGTGCTCGGGCTCTTCGCCATGGTGCCGTTCATGCCCAGCCCGGACGGGCTGGTCCTGGCGCTCTATGGCCTGACCCTCATTGCCGTGGGCGGCGGCACCCGCTGGATCCACCTCGGCCTGCAGCGCACCCGGCGCGTGGCCATGGCCCGCATCGCGGGCGAAGGCACCATGCTGCTGCTGGTCCTGCTGCTGGTGCACGGCCGCCAGAACGTGGTGCGCGTGCCCCTCGCCCAGTTCGCCGGCGACTCCCTCGCCGCCCTGGTGCTGCTCGTCTCGCTGCGCGCCTGGGGCTACGAGTTCCCGCTCCGCTTCGACACCAGAGTCATCCGCCCCATCTTCCGGCGCGCCGCGCCCCTGGTCGCCAGTGCGCTGCTGGGGCTCGTCATCTACAACTCCGACCTGATCCTGCTGCGCGTCTTCCGCGACTCGCGCAGTGTCGGGTTCTACGCCGCCGGCTACCTGCTGGTCAGCTTCATGATCAACGTGGGGGTGTCCTACGCGCAGAGCCTGATGCCGGCGCTCACCCGCGCCTCCGACCGCACCCGGCTGTACCACACGGCCTGGGCCCAGATGGCGCTGCTGACCCTGGCCGTCGCCGCCGGTGGAGCCCTCACGGCCCGCCACATCGTCGGCGTCGTCTTCGGCCCCGCCTATGCGCCCGCGGGCCTCGCGCTGGCCATCCTCATCCTCTCGATCCCGCTCTCCCTCGGCCGCGAGATCGCCACCGCGGCCCTCGTCGTCGGAGGCGGACACCGCCGTGTCCTGCGCCTCACTGCCGGCGCCGCCGTCTTCAACCTCGCCCTCAACTTCGCCGTGATCCCGCGCTGGGGGCTCGAGGGCGCGGCCATCGCCACCGTGGTCACCGAGCTGCTACGCTGCGCCGCCTCCGTCCTCGAGGCGCGGGGCGTCGGCTTCGCGCTGCCCTCGTTCCGCCTGGTCTGGCGCCCCGCCCTGGCAGCAGCCGCCCTGGCCGCCGTCCTCCTCCCCCTCCCCTCCCTCTCTCTCTGGGCCGCCGTCCCCCTCGGCGCCGCCACCTACGCTCTCACCCTCCTCCTCACCGGCCTCCGCCCCTCCTCCGCCCTCCTCCGCCCCTCCCCCTGATCCCTTCCCCCTGCAGTTGCAGTTTGCAGTTGCCCAAGCCTCAGCCTCAGCCTCAGCCCTGCCTTCCCGTGATGTACCCCATCATTTCCCCCGCACTCCACGCCACCAGCAGGGTGCCCACGAAGGGCGCCGCCCCGGCCAGTTCACGCAGGCTCCGCCGGCGCGCGGCCTGCCGCACCAGCCGGGCGAAGAGCACGGCCGGAAGCAGCGGCGCCAGCGCTGCCAGCACCGCCCTGCGCGCGACGCTCGATTCCCGGGCCCGCGTGGAGGCGAAGAGGCGCCCGAACTCCAGCCGCTCCCGCAGCACCGCGCGCAGTGGCTTCCCCTCGCCGTGATGGTCCACCACGGGGCGGGGGTCCAGCCAGAGCGTGGCGCCCTTGCGCTCGAGCGCCCAGTGCAGCGTCGTCTCGTGGTAGCGCTCCTCCCACGCGTCGCGCGTTCCTTCCAGCAGCTCCCGCGAGTAGCAGACGTTCACGTCCGTCACGTACGCGCGCCGGCCGCCCTCGAAGGGTGGCTGGTAGCGCGAGTAGTCGCACAGGCAGATCGCCCGGGCCAGCGGGCTGGCGGCCGTACACTGGACGGCGCCCCCCACCACCCCCGCCCCGGCGCGCGCCGCCTCGACCATGTTGCGCGCCCAGTCGGGGTGCGGCACCACCCGGTCCTCCAGCAGCGCCACCAGCGCGGCGCGCGCCGCCGCAAGTCCCGCCGAGCGCCGCCGGTCGATCAGCTCGTGCTGTCCCGTGGGCGTGCGCGGCGGCCGCGCGGTGGCGCAGTGGCCCATGGGCACCAGGCGCACGCGCGCGAAGCCGGCCGCGGCGTCGGCCACGTCGGCAATGGAGTCATCGTAGGGCAGGACGATCTCGAAGGATGGGGCATCTTCCTGTGCCGCCAGTCCTTCCAGGCAGCGCAGAAGCGAGTCCCGGCCCCCGGCGACGGAAACGACGACCGATAGTTCCGGCTCGGTGGAATCCCCGCTCATGGACGGCTCACCTCTCCTGGCCGTTCCGCAGCGGCGCGGGCGCAGCGCCCGCCGGGAGCGCGGGAATGGCCGCGATCGAGCGCAGCAGCTCGGCCCGCTCGTCGGCGCGCAGCCGGGAATGCGTGGGCAGTGTGACCAGCTCGCGCACCAGCTGGTGCGCGCCCGGCAGCGCGCTCACGCCCACCAGCGACCCCTGCAGCGGCTCCAGCTCCGCCAGTGTCGTGGGGTAGCTGCGTCCCACCCCCAGCCGCAGCGCCCGCTCGGGCGAGGCGAACGAGTCCAGCCCCCGCGGTAGCCGCAGCGGCAGTCTCAGGTATCCCGCCACCGAGCCGGCCGGAGGGTGGATCGTCCCTGCCGCCCGCGAGCCGGA
>JADGQX010000296.1 GCA_017881445.1 Gemmatimonadota bacterium
CAGCTGCTCTCCCCGGCCAACGAGGCGGTGGAGACGCTGGCGCAGGTGGACGGGCGCCTGTCCGATGCGCTAGCGCAGGCGGGCTACACGGGCAGCCGCTACTACGCGGTGCCGGAGGGGTTCGCGCTGGTGACGCGGCTCGAGCGCATCGATGCGCAGGCCAACCCGAAGCCGGGTGACGCGCGCTGGGCGACGGAGGGCCTGGCGGGAACGTCGCTGATCGAGCTGCTGAAGGGCCTGTTCCGGGGCAATCCGGGCCGCTACCGCGTCTTCGTGTTTACGGTCACGCCCAGGGCCTTCGCGCCGGACACGACCCGGGCCACGCGCAGTGACGCGGAGCGCTGGCTGCGGGGGGGCATGAACGCCCTGCCCGCGGATCTGGGTGCCATCCCGTTCAGCGCCGGGCACGAGGTCACGGCGCTCCTCTACGAGTTCGAGCAGCGCCACCCGGACGACGTGGCGGCACTGCAGTCCCCCGCCACGATGCCGGCCAGAACGCACCTGGAGCGAGCCCGCATCTGGCGCGCTCTCGGAGGTAAGCCATGAAGCTCACGGAGCGCTCCGCCCAACACTGGCTCGCGGGAATCTGGATCGGCGCCGCCCTGCTCCTCACGGGGCTGGTCTTCGCCCAGACGGTCCTCTTCAACATCTATGGCGCCGACGGCGATAAGGTCTGGAAGTGGGTCCTGTCGGCCGTGGTGCCCACCGCTTCCCTCATGATCGGGGTGCTGGTGGCGCAGGCGCGGGCGGGCGGCGCCGCTCCGCGCCGGCAGGCCGACAGCTTCCTCTTCGGGCTCGCCGCCGCGCTCTCCCTCGCCTACCTCCTCGCCCTGGCGGCGACCATTGCCGCGGCGGCTCTGCAGTACTCGATGGCGCCCATCGACACTGCCGGCACCTTCCTGCAGGCGTTCAACGGCCTGGTCGCCGCGGCGATGGGGGCGTTCTTCGTCACGCAGTCGCGGGACCCGGCGGCGCCGCGGGAGTCGCACACGACGCACAAGGCGGGCGGCTCCAGGCCGGATGCGGCGGTGTCCGCGGGCCAGCCCGCGGAGTAGTGCGTTCGAGGACGATCACTCGCGGGGGAGGGCGACGAGCCCGAGCGGCACGCGGCGCAGCCCCGGCCAGCGGAGCATGCGGCCTCGCGCGTCGCGCAACGCGAGCTGCCCCGAAAGACCGCCGTCGAGCAGCACGGCGCGCCGGCAGCCGAGCGCGCCCAGTATGGCGGCCATCTCGGGCGTGGTGGGGCCGAAGGGGAGCCGGGCGAAGGCGTCGCCCAGCAGGGCGAACCGGGTCAGCGCCAGGAGCAGGCGCCCGTCGCGCAGCGCGCAGACGGCCACGCGGGTATCCCGGTGGTGCAGGGCGATACCGGTGCCGCCGGCGCGCAGCGGCGCCGGCACCACGCCGTCGCCCGCCAGGACCGCCGGGTACGACTGGAATGCCTCGAGCACGTCGGCGCGAGCGCGCACCGCCCCGATGCTGTCGGCATCGACCAGGGAGACACGTCCCGCCCGGTCGACCACGAGCGCGGAGGAGAGCGGGCCGTTGCCGGGAGGCTGCAGCTCGCGGCCGCGCAGGACCAGCCAGCCCCAGGGACGCGCATCCTCGAACTGCCCCGCATTGACCGCGAGCGCCGCGAGCGGCGGCGCGGCATCGATCGTCCAGTCTGGCAGGCCGTCGCTCGTGAGCGTGTCGAGGTGGAGCGAGAAGCGGGCGGGGTCCAGGCGCGCGAGCACGACCGTGATGCGCCCGCTGGGTCCACCTTCGGAGAGGTCCAGTCGCCCTCGCTCGAGGCCGGGGCGGACCGGCTGCCAGCGGACCGCGCCGGCCACGACCGGCAGCGCGCCCTTCCAGGTGCTCGGCGCCGCGTCCGCCCGCCACCAGACGGTCTCGCGCCCGGCGGCGCGGACCGCGAGCTGCGCCGCGAGGGGCCGGGCGAGGAGGAGAGCGAGGGGGAGGATAGTGGAGCAGAGGAGGGCGCGGGCGGTCGCCCGCGCCCTCTTGCTGACGGCGGAGCGCGTCACTGCTGCGGCGGGGCGCCCTGGTGCTTCTCGATGAGCGGCATGAGGCGCGCGCAGCGCGAGGGCAGCGCCTTCAGCTCGGCCGCGCTGTACATGCGCTGCATGCGAGCGCTGAACGGCTTGTTCGGCTGGGCCTTGACCATGGTGCAGAGCGGGTAGAGCCGTTCGAGCATCATCGGGATCTGGCCCGGCGAGAGTCCAGCGGCGCGGGCGGCGGCATCCGGTCCACTCAAGGCCTCCTGGTCCGCGTCACCCGGGTTGGGGCCGCAGCGCTTTTCCACGGCGCCCTGCATCTTGGCGGGCATGCTCTGGGGATCGCTGGCTGCGTTCTGCATGAATGCGCGCCCCTCCGGGCTCATGATGAACTGCTGGGCGCACTGGTCCCACTCCTTCTTGGTCCCTCTCGCAGCGGGCCGGGCGCGAGCGCCAGGCCGGTACTCGTCCAGCGCGACGTAGTACTTCTCCAGACGGTTGAGGTCGTCCGGGTCCATCTCGATCACTTTGTCGTCGAACTTCGGGCCCGCGCCGGACGCTCCGGTGGCGCCGCCCGCGCCCGTGTCGAACGACTTCCCCAGCAGCCCCATGAGCTTCGTGCAGCGCGGCTGCAGCGCGGCGATCTCTTCGGGGGCGTAGACGTAGTCCATCCCGGGCATGGCGCCGGGGACCCTGGCCGCGCCGCCGGCCTTACAGAAGGGGGCGATGCGCTCCTTCATGATGGCGTACTGCTGCCGCGTCAAACCGGAGGCCCTGGCTCCAATCTCCGCTCCGGGGCTCAAGTCCTCTTCCTTGAACGTGTTCGGATTCGCGCCGCAGCGCTTCTGAATGAACGCCTCGAAGTCGCTGTTGTACTTCTGGAAGCCGGCGGCGTCCTTCGGGGGGTTCGCCGTGAGCGCCTGGGCCTCGGGCGAGCCCATCGCCTTGTACCTGCACTGCCCGTATTGCTGCGGTGTCATCAGCTTGGCGCGAACGGCGAGCACGCTGTCCCGGAACGCCTTCTCGCCCGCGAGCGCCTGCTCCAGCCGATCCAGGTTCCGGGACGAGAGCTGGAGCACGTATTCGTCGAAGGCCGGACCGCCCGGCGCCGCCTTGGCGGGCCCGCCCTTCTGCGCGGTCTGCTCGGTGGAATCCCCCTTTACCGCCTGCTTGATCTTCTTCTTGAGGAAGCCGCCGATCTGGGCGTCGGCATGTGCGGGCAGGGCGAGGCAGACGAGCCCCGCGAGCAGGGCCAGACGGGAGAGCCGAGAGGACATCATGAGGCGCACTCCGGCGTGCGGGCCGACAGCACACTGCGGGGCGACGCAGTTCCCCCGGGGCCGCCGGGAGAATCGAGCAGGTATACACGCGCTACCACGGCCGGACCAGCGCGAAGACCCACCGCCGGACCGGCTATGTCGCCACTATGCAGTTTCCAGCTGCCCCTGCTCGAGGCCCTGCGGCAGCGGCGCGGGTCTCTCGCAGGTGCTGACCAGCTCGATGTGGCGGCCCGTGCGGGCGGAATCGTGGATGGCGTGCATGCAGTCCAGTACGTGGTAGGCCAGCTCGGCGCTGCAGCGGTGGGGCCGGCCCTGCGCCATGGCCCGGGCCATGTCGGCGGCGCCGATCCCGCGCGAGTTGCCCTCGTAGGGGCGCGTGAGCGGCAGCGGGTGGAAGGCGGGCTCGTCCGAGCGCCGCAGGGCGACCGGGCCACCGAAGGTGTTGGGGTCCGGCAGGGAGAGCGTGCCCTCGGAGCCGTAGATCTCGAGCAGCGGCGTGTTGTGGGACCAGACATCGAAGCTGGTGACGAGCGTGGCGATCGGTCCCTCGCCGAACTCCAGGAGGGCGGCCACGTGCGTCGGCACCTGCACGGGGATGCGGGAGCCCCGCCTGGGCTCGCTCGTGATCGTCCGCTGGGGAAAGGAGATGCGCGCCGAGCCGGACAGGCGCCGCACCGGGCCCAGCAGCGAGATCAGCGCCGTGAGGTAGTAGGGCCCCATGTCGAACATGGGCCCAGCCCCGGGCTGGTAATAGAACTCCGGCGCGGGGTGCCAGCCTTCGTGTCCGTGGTTGAGCATGAACGCCGTCGCGGCGACGACGTCGCCGATGGCACCGTCGTCGATCAGCTGGCGGCAGGTCTGGAGCCCGGCGCCCAGGAAGGTGTCGGGCGCGCAGCCGAGCCTCAGCCCGCGGGCGCGGGCGAGCGCCAGCAGCTCGGCCGCTTCCTCGCGCGTGGTGGTGAAGGGCTTCTCGCCGTATACGGACTTCCCGGCTTCCAGCGAGGCGCGGGCGACCTCGGCGTGGGCGCGCGGGACGGTGAGGTTGACCACGATCTCCACCCGCGGGTCGGCCAGCAGCTCCGCCACCGAGCAGGCTCGCGGCACGCCGAATTCCGCCGCCTTCCGCTGGGCATGCTCGAGGGTGCGCGCCGCGCAGGCCACCACCTCGACGGAGGGAAACATCCGCAGGCCATTGAGATAGGCCCCGCTGATGTCGCCACAACCGATAATGCCGATGCCCGTGCGCCGCATCGCCCGCCCGCTCCTTTTCCGCCCGCGGAATTGCCGGCGCCGGAAGTATAGGGCGGGCGGCGCCGCCGGCGCACCCGTCCGCCCCGGCCGCGATCCGGACCCGGACTCTTGAGGTGGCCGGCGTGGGCAAGGTACATAACCGGGTCCTTCCAGGCTCGCGCACTCGGGAAAGGCAGGCGACCATGGCTCGTGTTTCGTTCACGCCGGATCTGGGACAGCAGTACGAGACGCTCTTCAACAGCTGCGTGGTGGCGCCGGAGCGGGCGGCCACGGTGGACCAGCTCGCGGACAGAGTGCTGGCGGGCCAGGCACGCTACCAGTCGGTGGCGAGCCAGCTGGGCATTCCCTGGTTCTTCATCGGGGCGGTGCACAACATGGAGTCCGACTGCCGCTTCGATCGCCACCTGCACAACGGGGATCCGCTGAGCGCGCGCACGGTGCAGGTGCCGGCGGGGCGGC
>JADGQX010000297.1 GCA_017881445.1 Gemmatimonadota bacterium
CGCCGGGCGCCATTGCGCGTGCAGCGCCGGCGCTGCATCGATTAGCCGTCCGCGACCGGTGCCCTCCCGCCCGGCCGCTCCCCCCACGGACGGAGGAGCCGTGCGTATTTCCATCGCCCTCGCCCTGGCCGGCGCCCTCGCCGGCTGCGCCTCCGCCAGTGGCAGCTCGCAGAGTGCAGGGCCGGGCAGGAACCCCGATGTTCTGACCGCGGAGGAGATTGCCACCACGGACGCGCGCACGGCGTACGACGCGGTCGCGCGACTCCGGCCCCGCTTCCTCATCGTGCGCGGTGACAACCACGTCGCTCCCACCCCCCTGCGGGTCATCGTGAACGACGTTCCGCACGCCAACACCGATGCGCTGAGAGCCATCCGGGCGGATGAGGTGATCGAGATACGCTACCTGTCGTCCTCGGAGGCCAGCCTGCGCTGGGGCACGGGCTATCCCGATGGCGCGCTCGTGGTCCGCACCCTTGCCGGGGGGAGCGACCGATGATCTCCCTTCCGAGGCGTACCCTGCGTCCGCTCGTGCTGGCCGCCGCCGCCCTCGCGCTCAGCCTCGCCTGCGGGGGCCCCGCGCCCCAGGGCGGCAGGCCGCTGCCGCGCAACGGCAACATCCTGCGAGCCGACGAGATCGCCGCCGCCGAGGTCGTCACTGCCTACGACGCCATCATCCGGCTTCGCCCCCGCTTCCTCATGTCCCGCGGCAGCACATCCATCAACCTCCCCTACAGCGGCGGCGTGCGCATCTACGTGGACGGCATCTTCCAGCAGAGCGCGGACGACCTCCGCTCCGTCATCGCCGCCGACATCGTCTACATCCGCTACCTCAGCGCCGCCGAGGCCACCACGTACTGGGGCACCGGCTTCACCTCTCCCGTCGTCTACGTCCTGACGCGGGCCCGGCGCTGACGCGACGGCCGGCGCCGGGCACGCCCAACCGCGCAGCTGATCCTTCAGCCACCGCTTCGCAGCTCCTGCAGGGCGAGTAGGGAATCCGCCCGCCGGCCGCGCTGTACACGTAGACCTGTACGGGCTCCGTAGCAAATCCCGGGCGGGTGATGCCGGCATTTTCGCGCTGGCACGCGCTCCGCGGCCACTCACACCTTAGCCCTTGCACCATCTGTTTCCGTTGCCTACCGTGCGGCGCCGATCCCGCGGCGGCGGACGGAACTCCCCCGGATTCCCGCGTTCCATGGGACCGGTCTGGCCCCGCTGTCCGAACGCAGTTCCAACCCGAAAGCAGCCGCGTTGCCCACACTCAAAGCGGACCTGAGCGTAAAGCTGCAGGCGGGCCCTCTGGTAACGAAGCTACTGGCCGACATTGGCGGGCCGGTGGCCTCGCTGCAGGGGCTGACCGTGCCCGCGGCGGCGGGGGACGCGAGTGCGGTCGCCGGGATCTCCGGGCCCCTGGACCTGAGCGCGCTGGGCGGCGCCATCGGCCGGGTGAGCGGCGGTGCGGGGGGGCTGCTGCAGGGGCTGCCCGTGGCGTCGGAGGTGCTGACGCCGCTGACGTCGGCGGTGGAGCTGGTGGAGTCGGTGACGGTGACGGACCTGGCGGGCGGCGTGAAGACGCTGCTCGAGCGGGTGAGCACGGAGCTGGGCGGGCGGGGCGGGGGCGGGGCTGGGGCGGGGGCGCCGACGGACTTCCTGGGCCTGCTGGAGCGGGTCTCGCAGCTCTTCGCGGACGCGCCGGAGCTGCGGAGCGTGGTGGACCTGCTGACGCGCATCGTGCGGCTCGCGGGCGTGCAGGTGGACCCGGGCCAACTACTGGGGGGCAACCCGCTGCCCGCGGTCATCGGCACGGTGCGGTCGCTGGGCGCGCTCATGAGCGTGGAGTCGACGCTGGCGGAGGGGGAGCGGCTGACGACGCTCATGGCGCGTCAGTTGGACGCGACAGCGATCGGCCTGGAGCTGGCGTCGCTGCAGGGGTCGTTCGAGCGCGCGGCGGAGCAGGTGGCGCTGGCCGCGGGGGCCGCGCCGCCGGATGGCGCCGTGGACAATGCGGAGAGCGCGATCCTGGACTGCGCGCTGCGGCTGGCGGAGGTGGAAGCGCTGCTGGCGCGCGCCATGGGCTTCGGCGAGGCGACGCTGGTGCAGCTGGACCTGGCGCAGCTGGACGCCGACCTGGAGAGCGCCATCGCCATCCTGCGGACGGTGGACGCGGACGCCATTGGCCGGGCGGTGCATGGGCTGCTGGACCGGCTGACGCCGGTGCTGCACCTGGACCTGCCGGGCGCGGCGGCCGGGACGCTGGACGAGCTGTTGGCGCTGATCGAGGGCAAGGTCGCCGAGATTGCCGCGGCCGTGGCGTCGCTTTCCGTGACGCCCATCACGCAGCCGCTGCAGCAGGGGCTGGGGAAGATCACGGGCGTGCTGCAGCAGGTGAGCGCGGTGATCGCGCAGATCACGGCGACGCTGCGCGGCGCGCTGAGCGGCATCCGCCAGGCGGTGGCGGCGCTGCCCTTCGACGAGATCGCCAGCGCGGTGCAGACGGTGCTGGCGCCGATCTCCCAGGCCATGGACGGGGTGCGGCAGCTGGTGGCGGGCATCCAGGCGGCGTTGGGGGCACTGGCCACGTCGGTCACGACCGGTCTGCAGGACGCCGAGAAGGTGGTGGACACCTTCCAGGCGGACGTGGAGGCGCTGCTGAAGGGCGCGGCGGACTTCATGGATTCGCTGCACCTGGACCAGGTAGTGGGGTCAGTGGCGGACGGCGTGAACAAGTTCGCGGACACGCTCGCCAAGGCGCAGATGAAGCCGTACTTCGACACGGCCGTGAACGTGATCGACACGACGGCGAGCGTGGTGGAGGCGGTGCCGATCGCGCTGCTGCCCGACTCCATGAAAGCGGACCTGGACGCGGCGGTGGCGCCGGTGCGTGCCATCGACGTGGAGCAGGTGAAGACCGAGGTCGAGAGCTGGTTCGAGATCGTGGACGGCAAGTTCGCGCTGCGCAAGCCGATCGAGGACGCGCTCGCGGAGCTGCAGGCCAAGTATGACGACCTGATGCAGGAGATCGAGAAGGCCGATCCGCGCCAGCTGGTGGACCCGATCAATGGCGAGCTGGCGAAGATCGCGCAGCAGGTCAACTCGCTCACGCCGCAGCTGACGCTCAAGCCGGTGCAGGACGCCATCGACCAGGTGAAGTCGAGCCTGGCCTCCGTGGACCTGCGCCAGCAGCTCAAGCCGGTCACGGATGTCTTCACGCAGATCATCGCCGCCATCGACGAGTACTCGCCCGAGAAGCTGATCCAGCCGATCGAGCAGCGCGTGACCGCAGCGCGCGAGAAGATCGTGGCGGACATCCACCTGCGGGACTGGTCGGGCAAGCTGGACGACCTGAACGCGCAGGCGCTGGCGCTGCTGGATCGCGTGGACCCGACGCAGCTGGAGCCGCTGCTCACGACGGTCTTCGCCGAGCTGGACCAGTTGCTGGGGCAGCTGGATGGTCTCGACCTGCTGGGCACCTTCGGCGATTTCGTAGCGTCGTTCGTGTCGGGCGGGGGTCTGCGCGTGCATCCCTGGACGCTGCAGGTGGTGGTGGGCTGGCTGAGCGGGCGGCCCGGCAAGGACGAGCTGGGCGCGCACGCGGAGGCCATCAAGGCGTCGGTGGACGCCACGCGGGCGGCGGTCCAGGGCACGGACACGCAGGCACTGTCCCTCGACCTGGCCGCGCGCGTGGCGTCGCTGCGCACCGGCATTGTGGCGGTGCCCGCCGGCCCCGACAACATCCGCCTGTCGGCGGCACTGGACCGCGTGCGCCCGGACGTGGGCCTGGCCTCGCTGACGGCCAACCGCGCCCGCTACCTGCAGGAGCTGGACGACGCCTCCACCCAGGCGGACACACTGCGGCGGCACGGGCTCTCCGAGGTGGAGGCCGCGGTGACCGGGCTCACGACCGCGCTCTCGCCCATGGGCATCCTGCGGGAATTCTTGCGCTCCATCCTGGCGCAGATCGGGATCCACGACACGTCCGGCGGCATCGCGGGCGTGGTGCGCGAGGTGCTGGCGTCCGCCAGCCCGCAGCGGCTGGCGGCCATCTTCGTGCCGCTCTTCCAGGCGTTCCGCGGCCGCATCGTCGCCCTGCTGAACGGCGTGCTGACGCCGCTCAAGGCGGCCATCGCTCAGCTCACGGCCATCGTGGACGCCATCGACCTGGCTCCGCTGCAGCAGGGCGTGCACGACATCGTCGAGGAAGTGAAGGCCCAGATCCTGGCGATCAGTCCGGAGCAGCTGCTGGCGCCGGCGCTCGCCTCCTTCGATGCGCTCAAGGCGGATCTCCTGGCCTTCGATCCACTGAAGGACATCCGGGCGCTGCTGGACGCTCTGCAGGCCACGGTGACCCGGGTGCTGGCCAAGCTGGACGGCAACAAGCTGCTGGCGCAGCCGATCCGCATCTACGACGACGTCGTGAACGCGCTGAAGGCGCTCAGCCTCGACACCCTGCTGGAGCCCGTGCTGAACCAGCTGGACAACCTGGCGGGCCAGGTCAGCACGGGGCTGGACGACACCGCCCACGCCATCGAGCGGCTGCAGGCGGCGCTGCCGGCGCCGGGCAGCAGCGGGGGAGTGGCGGGCGCGGCGGCGGGCCTCGTCGCATCGGTCGGTGTCGATGTGTCCCTGGGATTCTGAGGAGCGCGCATGCCGGCGGTCCTGACCCACAAGAGCATCATGCTGCTGGCCCGGGAGCGGCTGGCGGACGTGCGCGACCGGCTGCAGGCGAAGGTCGCGAGCGGCGGGCCCGTCACGGACCTGGAGCACCGGGTGCTGTACCTGGCGGGCAAGGCCTACGACATGATGACCGACAACGCCGCCGGCACGGAGCCCGCCATCCAGTTCCCCACGGGCGCCGGCTTCACCACGCCGCTGGGTCGGGGCGTGTCGCGCTTCGCGGTCATGGGCTCCATGGGCCCGGACATCCCGGGGTTGGCGGGGATCCTGGCGCCGGGCTCGGCCTGGATCTTCGAC
>JADGQX010000298.1 GCA_017881445.1 Gemmatimonadota bacterium
CGCACCATCACGGCCGGCTACGACCGGGCGCCGGCGCGGGCCATGCTGCGGGCCGTGGGGCTCACGGACGACGACTTCGAGCGCCCGCTCATCGGCGTGGCCAACACCTGGTCCGAGACCACGCCCTGCAACGCCCACCTGCGGGAGCTGGCCGCCCGGGTGAAGGAGGGGATCCGCGAGGCCGGCGGCACGCCGCTGGAGTTCAACAGCACGGTGATCTCCGACGGCATCACCATGGGCACCGAGGGGATGAAGGCGTCGCTGGTCAGCCGGGAGCTGACCGCGGACTCCATCGAGCTGACGGCCCGCGGCTACTTCTTCGACGGCCTGGTCGCCATCTCGGGCTGCGACAAGACGATCCCCGGCACGGTCATGGCGCTGGCCCGGGTCAACCGCCCCGCGCTCATGCTCTACGGCGGCTCGATCCTGCCGGGCCGGCACCAGGGGCGCGACATCACCATCGTGGACGTGTTCGAGGCGGTGGGCGCGCGCGCGGCCGGCCGCATCGACGACGCGGAGCTGCACGCCATCGAGTGCGCCGCCTGCCCCGGCCACGGAGCGTGCGGCGGCCAGTTCACGGCCAACACCATGGCGACCGCGTTCGAGGCGCTGGGCATCTCGCCCATGGGCGCCAACACCGTCCCGGCCGAGGACCCGGCCAAGGCCGAGGTCGCCCGGGCCTGCGGCCGCCTGGTGATCGAGCTGGTCGAAAAGGACGTGCGGCCGCGCACCTTCGTCACGCGCGAGTCGCTGGAGAACGCCGTGGCCGTGGTCGCCGCCTCGGGCGGCTCCACCAATGCCGTGCTGCACGTGCTGGCGCTGGCCCGCGAGGCCGACATCGAGTTCACCATCGACGACATCGAGCGCGTCAGCCGCGCCACGCCCCTGCTCGCCGACCTCAAGCCGGGCGGCCGCTTCGTCGCTAGCGACATGCACCGGGCGGGGGGCGTAGGCATCCTGACGCGCCGCCTGCTGGAAGGCGGCTACCTGCACGGCGACTGCCCCACCGTCACCGGCCGCACCCTGGCGCAGGAGTCCGCGCGGGCGCGGGAGGAGCCGGGCCAGGTCGTGGTCCGGGACCTGGACCGGCCCATCAAGCCCTTCGGCGGCCTGGTGATCCTGAAGGGGAACCTGGCGCCGGAGGGCGCCGTGCTGAAGATCGCCGGCAACGAGCGCCTGTATCACCGCGGGCCCGCCCGCGTCTTCGACCGGGAGGAGGACGCCTTCGCCGCCGTCGCCGCGGGCGACATCCGCCCGGGCGACGTGGTCGTCATCCGCTACGAGGGCCCGCGCGGCGGCCCGGGCATGCGCGAGATGCTGGGCGTTACGGCCGCGCTGAACGGCGCCGGGCTGGGCGAGTCCGTGGCGCTGGTCACGGACGGGCGCTTCTCCGGCGGCACGCACGGCCTCATGGTCGGCCACGTCGCGCCCGAGGCGGCCGTGGGCGGACCGATCGCCGCGCTGCGCGAGGGCGACGTCGTCGTCTTCGACATCGACGCCCGCCGGCTGGACGTCGAGCTGGATGCCGCGACCATCGCCCAGCGGCTCGCCGCCTGGACCGAGCCCGCGCCCCACTACACCCGCGGCGTC
This sequence comes from Gemmatimonadota bacterium, assembly GCA_017881445.1. Classification (GTDB taxonomy): domain Bacteria; phylum Gemmatimonadota; class Gemmatimonadetes; order Longimicrobiales; family RSA9; genus JADGQX01. Next base: position 1,591 of record JADGQX010000298.1, read on the forward strand.
ATGGCCAAGTACGCGCGCCTGGTGGGCTCGGCGGCCCTCGGTGCCGTGACGTAGCGCGCGCCGGCGTCGCATATTCCGGCGAGGATTCGTTCGTCAACCCGCTGGAGGAGGTCGTCATGCGAGCTGCGGCCGTGGTGATCGCGGCGCTGGTGGCGGGCTGCGCGTCGGGGGGCGGGCCGGTTCACCCCGGCGCGACCACGCCCGTGGTGCTGGAGGGGGGCAGCGGCGGCTCACAGACCATCATGCTGACGCGCGACCCCAGCGGGGGCAGGGAGATGCTACCCGTCACCGGCGCCGCGGCCTGGCACGCGCTGTCGCTGGTCTTCGCCGACCTGGGACTGCCGGTCACCACGGGCGACAGCGTCGGCGGCATCGTCCGCAGCGCCAGCGTCGTCCGGCGCATCGGCAAGGATCCCATCTCCCGCTTCTTCGACTGCGCGGGCGCCTACGAGAACCTCGCCGCCACCGGTTTTGTCAGCCTCGACGTGGAGTCCCGGGTCAGCGGCACGGAGCCGGAGGGCGCCAGCGTGGCCACAACCATCGATGCGGTCGCCCGCCCGCTGACCGGCGGGGGCACGGTGCATTGCTCCGCCCGCCCCGGGCTCTATCAGCTGATCCAGAAGCGGTTGCACGAGCGGCTGGGCCTGACCGCGCCCTAATCGTGGCAGGCGGACGCTCGGGACCGAGTACGCCGAGCCCCGCCGAGGGGATCGGCGCAATCCGCCGACGACCCGTGTTCCCGTTCTGTTGGCTACATCAATCGGGATTCCCGCGGCGCCGAGCTGTCCGCTTCGACCGGCATCCGCCACTGCCGACTCGGCGCGCACTCGGCGCCCTCGGCGCTCTCGGCGCCCTCGGCGGTAGGATGGGGTTTTGTTTGCGGGGTCTAGCGCCCGAGCGCCGGGAAGAGCGCCGGCGCGTGCCGGTGCTTCGTCGCCTGCTCGTAGGCGAAGGCCAGCGCGATCAGGCGCGGCTCGCTCCAGGCGTCGCCCAGCAGCTGGAGCCCCGCCGGCAGCGTACCTCGCGTGTAGCCCATGGGCACGGTGATGGCCGGGAAGCCCGCGGCGGGCGCGGGCGTCTGGCTGTTGTCGCCGGCGGGAGTGGCGAGGTCGCCGATGAGGCGGGGCGGGTCGCTCCAGGTCGGATAGGCGATCGCGTCCAGGCGGTTCTGCGCGAGCACCTGATGCAGCGCTTCCTTGAAGCGGGCGCGGCTCGCGCTCACCTCGGCGCAGCGGGCCGGCTGACCCGAGGTCGTATCCTGCATGGCCGCCTCGAGCCGCGGCTGGATCGAGGGGTGGTACTTCTTCGACGCCAGGATCTCGGGCAGCGTGTGCACCGGCGCCTCCGGGCGCGCGGCCAGGTACGCCTCGATGTCGTGGCGGAAGCCGTTGCAGACGCCGACCTGGATCGAGTCCATGAACGACATGTTCACGGAATCGACGACGGTGGCGCCGGCTTTCCGGAGGTCACCCAGTGCCTGCTGAAAGCGCTCCAGCACTTCGGAATCGGCGCCGGGTCGGTTGGAGATGTTCCGGGCCACGCCGATCCGTGCCCCTTTGAGAGCGTCGGCCTTCAGGAACGCCGTGTAGCTGGGCGGGATGTGCCCGGCCGCCCGCGCGGTGGCGGTGTCCCGCCGGTCGTTCGCGCCCGCGAGCACATCCAGCAGCGCCGCCGCGTCCGCCACGGTGCGCGCCATGGGCCCGCCCACGTCGCGCTCCAGGAAGAGGGGCGCGATGCCCGCCCGGCTGGTCAGGCCGATGGTGGGGCGGATGCCCACCAGCGCCTCGTGCGAGGAGGGCCCGCGGATGGAGTTGCCCGTGTCCGTCCCCAGCCCGATCTCGCCCAGGCTGGCGGCGACGGCGGCGGCGGTCCCGCCGCTCGACCCGGCCGGCACGCGGTTCAGGGCGTAGGGGTTGAAGGTGTAGCCCGGCAGCTCGGAGCCGACCGTCTCATAGGGGCTGAAGGCGAACTCCGCCATGTTCGACTTGGCCAGCACGATGGCCCCCGCCGCCCGGATCTTCGCCACCATGGTCGCGTCCCGCGGAGGGATGGCGCCGTGCAGCGAACGCGATCCGACCGTCGTGGGCAGGTCGAAGGTGTCGTAGTTGTCCTTGACGATGACCGGGATGCCGTGCAGCGGTCCGGCGAACCGGCCCGTGCGCGCGTAGTTGGCGTCCAGCGAATCCGCGACGGCCAGGGCCCGCGGGTTCACCACGATGAGCGCGTTGAGGTTGGGACCGGCGTGGTCGTACGCCGCGATGCGGTCGAGGTAGGCCTGGACGAGCTGGTGCGCCGTCAGGCGCCGGGCGCGCATCGCCCGGTGCACCTGGGCGATCGTGGTCTCGACGACGTCGAAATTGGCGCGCGCCGTGGCTCGCGGCCGGGGCGGCGCCGGGACCTGCGCGGCACCCGGGGCCGCGAGCGCTAGGGCGCAGCCCGCCAGGACCAGCGTCGCGAGCCGCGTTAGCGACGAGCCGCGCGACATGGCCACCTCCTGCCAGACGAAAAGGACAGCAGCGCGCGCCCCGGCCGCGGCCCCGCGTCAGGGGCAAGCCGAGTGGTATTTGTGGCCCAAAAGGGAAGAGGTCAACGGCCCCCGTTTTCGCCCTTCCCCCGCGCCCGGCCGGCCCGCGCGACGGAGCGGCGGCCGGGCGGGGCGCGCGGGGAGGGTCCGAAAGGCGGCGACGCCGACGTCGCCCTCAGGTCACTGCAGGTACTGGTAGAGCCCGACCGCCCCCACGATGACGCCGCCCACCATGAGAGCGGTGCCCGGGTCGCCGCCGATGATGGCGCCGCCCAGGAAGGCCGCGCCGCCCGCGATCATGAGGGCGAGCCCGGGCGCGTGCTGATAGGCAGGCGTGTGCACCAGCGGGCGCTCGTCCGCCGGCGTCCGGACCGGCGCCGGCAGCAGCAGCTCCGCACCCAGGGCGGACGGGCCGAGCCGCGACGTGGTCACGACGGGAGCCGCCTGCGGCGCCTGCGCTGCGGGAGCCACCGCCTCCGGCGCCGGCACCCGGGTCTCCTGCGCCGCCGCCCGCTCGGCCCATCCCGCCCCCGCCCCCAGGACCGCTGCCACCGCCACCGCCACCATCCTCGTGCGCATCATCTGGCTCCTTCTCCCGAAGAGTTGTCCCGATCCTGCTCGCGAGCGGCGGCCGCCCGGGCCATGCCCGCCGACGATGGACGAGAGTACGCGCCCGCTCGTCACCGGCCGCCGGACGCAGCAACAACCCGGCCCGCGCGCAATCACCCCGCCGCGCTCCGCCGCGACGCCGTCACTGTAGCGGGGAAGCGGGATCGGAGACAACCCTGGCGGCAGGCGCGAGGGACGCGTGATCGCGCGCGGACGCCCGCGGACGCGGCGGACGCCGTGTCGCC
>JADGQX010000299.1 GCA_017881445.1 Gemmatimonadota bacterium
TCGGACGCGGAAGCGGAGTGATTGATGCCGGACGGCTGGCAGACGCTGGTCGAGCAGGTGGCGGCGACGCTGGATCCTGCCGAGCGGACGGGCATCGTCGAGTGGGCGGCGGCGGCGCCGCCCTCGGCGCAGCACCTGGACGCGCTGCTCGACCGCGTCGCCTCCGAGCGCTTCGCCCGGGCTGCCGACCAGGCCGGCGCGCGCTGGATCCGCGCCTCCCGCACCTTCGACCCCGGCGACGCGCTGGTGGAGACGCGCCTGGAGGGACGGGTCGTGCGCCGCTCGGCGCGGCTCGCGCCCGTGCCCGTGACACGCTCGGTCTGGGACGAGGTCCGCGCCATGCCCGGCGGCGCCGGCCTCGAGCGCGCTCGCCGCGCCGTGGCGGACGCCCACGAGTCGGCGCGGCGCGCGGCGCGCGACGCCTTCATCGAGACCGTGGGCCGCATCTCGGAGCTGGTCCGCACGCTGCCCGAGCTGGAACGGGAGGAGCTGGTGGCGGACGCCGTCCGGCGCCTGGGCAATCCCATGAGCTCCCTGCGCAAGCTGGAGAAGCACCTGCGCCAGCATGCGCTGCGCGCGCGCATGGACGAGCGGGCCGCCGAAGTGCGGGAGGCCGCGCCTCACATCCGCGTGGTGGACCTGGGCGGCGGCGTCCGCTTCGAGCGGGAGCGCGAGGTCGTGCTGAACGCGGGAGGCGAAAGCTTCCGGCCGCGGCTGCTGGCCCGGCTGCACGGCGGCGATCTCGAGCGCCTGTTCCTGACCGGGACGCCCGAGGATGCCGCCGCGGCCATCGAGCCGGCACTGGAGTCGGAGCTCGACCGCATGGAGGCGGCCGCCCGCAGGTCTGCGGCGGCCATCGACGAGTTCGTGGCCGAGCGGAATGCGCATCCCTTCTACGACGTCCGGGCGCTGCACCGGATCGTGCGAGCCGAGCTGCAGCACGCGGACGAGACGGACGAGCCCGAGGACGTGCTGCGCCGGATCCGGGAGCGGTCCCGCAAGCTGGACTTCGAGGCGCGGGAGAAGGAGCACGTGCGCCGCATGGTGCACGAGCGCCACCTCGTCGCCTACAAGGAGTACTTCCCCGAGGCGCGCTCGCTGGGCCGGGAGCTGACGCTGTTCGTGGGCCCGACCAACAGCGGCAAGACCTGGAACGCCCTGAACGCGCTGGTACAGGGCGAGTCGGGCGTCTACCTCGCCCCGCTGCGGCTGCTGGCGCTGGAGGGGCAGGACGAGATCGAGAAGCGGGGCCGGCGCGCCAGCTTCATCACGGGCGAGGAGCGCGACATCGTGGAGGGGGCGACCTTCATCGCCTCCACCATCGAGATGCTCGACCCGCGGCGCGTATACGACGGCGCGGTCATCGACGAGGTGCAGCTGCTGACCGACGAGGACCGGGGCTGGGCCTGGTGCCAGGCGCTGGTGGGCGTGGCCGCGAAGCAGGTGTACATGACCGGCTCGGCCGACTGCATCCCGCTGGTGCAGGCCATGGCGGAGTATCTGGACGAGCCGCTGCGCATCCTGCCGCTCGAGCGCTTCACCCCCCTCACGGCGCTCGACGACCCGACGCCGCTGGCGCAGGTGGAGCCCGGCACTGCCCTCATCGCCTTCAGCCGCCGGGACGTGCTGACGCTCAAGGCCATGCTGGAGCGACGCTTCGCCGTGTCCGTGATCTACGGCAACCTCACGCCCGAGGTCCGGCGCGAGGAGGCCCGGCGCTTCCGGGAAGGCGAGTCCCAGGTGCTCGTTTCCACCGACGCCATTGCCATGGGGCTCAACCTGCCCATCCGCACCGTGCTCTTCTCCACCCTGGAGAAGTGGAACGGCAAGGAGGAGGTGCAGCTCTCACCGGCGGAGATCCTGCAGATCGCCGGACGAGCCGGTCGCTTCGGCAAGCACGAGGAGGGTTTCGCCGGGGCGCTGCGCCGCGACGACTCCCGCCGCATCGCCCGGGTGCTCGACCCCGCGTTCCGGCTGCCGGACCGGCCCCTGCAGACGCGCGTCCGCCCCGCCGCGGACCACATTGCCCTCATCGCGGGCGGCCTCGAGACCGAGTCGCTGGCCCGCACGCTGGAGGCCTTCCAGCGCGGCATGACCTTCGACTCGCCACTGCTGCATCCCGGCGTCACGGACGACATGGTGCAGCTGGCGCAGATCGGCGACCGCTGGCCGTCCATCGACCTGGCCCAGCGCCTCGCCCTCTCCACCACGCCGGTGGACACGCGCAACCCCTCGCTCATGGGGAGCTTCGAGACCTGGGTCTCCGCCTTCGCCCAGCACAGGCCCGTCCGGCTCCGCCCCCTCGGCCGCTGGATCGAGGACGAGCGCCCTCCCGGCAACGACGAGCTGCGTGACGCCGAGATCGAGGCCAAGCGTCTCACCGCCTACGCCTGGCTCAGCTTCCGCTGGCCCGCGGTCTTCCCCGACCTGAACGAGTGCCAGCACCAGCGCGCCCTCCTGGACCGCTACATCGAGCGCGGCCTCGCCCGCAAGCGCTTCTACCGCCGCTGCGTCGAATGCGGCCGCGACCTGCCGCCCCGCAACCGCCAGCCCACCTGCAAGGCCTGCGCGCGCAAGATCGCGTAGGCCACGCCTGGACCCTGGCCGGCGCGTTCGCGACCTGCGGCGGGGGTCTTGGCGCCGACCGGCCGAGGGGGCGATGGGGTGATGGGGTGATGGGGCGTCCTCGGGCGATCCCGCGGCTGGCTGGTGTCCGGGCGTCCTCGGGCGACGATCGGGCGGCTGTGCGCCCCGATGCATGCGGGCCCAGGCGACGTTAGGTCGCCCGGGCCCACGGTCATTCACCCCATCCCCCCATCGCCCCATCCGCCGGTGAATCCGCGGAACGAAGCGGGCGATTTCGCGGAACTAGATCCCGATCCGGATCCCCAGCGACACCAGCGGCAGGATCTTCATGTACTTGTTGGCCTTGTCCTGGTCCTTCTGCTGCTCGGCCAGCAGGTTCTGCCGGAACGTCGGGTTCTGCGCCGCCGAGCCGTTGGCCGTGAGCAGAAGCTCGGGCGCGCCCAGCATGGCGGCGCCAGTGTCCAGCGACAGGCCGATGCCGCGACCCCGGCCGGAGAAGCCGAAGGAGACGTACGGCGCGGTGCTGCTGTAGTTGAACTCGCCGCGGACGGTGCCGGCCTCCGTGCCCGTGTACGCCACGCCGTTGATGTTGATGGTCTGCGTCCCCGTGTACTGGCCTTCCATGCTGAAATCGTGGTTGAGCAGGAAGCCGCCGCTCAGCCGGAAGATGCCGCCCAGCGGGTAAACGTCGACGCCCGCGTTGGCCAGGGTGGAGGGCAGCGTGAGCTTGAAGTCCACGTCGCCGAAGGTGCCGGACGGCTTGACCGGGATCGTGCCGATGCCGCCGCGCAGGCCCAGATGGCGATTGATGTCGAAGCTCACCTCCCCGCCGAGCCCGAAGGTGCCCCCGCGGGCGACGATGCCGAGCTGCGCCTGCACGGCGGTCGGCAGGATCGCTCCGGCGATGATGGCCAGCGCCCAGACCATTCGCTTCATCACGATGTCTCCTTTGTTGGGCTGCGCCCGGCGGAAGCCGGGCTCTCTCCACAAGATGCACCCGCCGGGGCGGCAGCGCAAAGGAGACGTCGTTCCGGCGTCGAGCCCCGGCGTCGGTCGGGCAGGCTCAGTCGTCGTCGTCGTGAACGCCGGCGGGCCTCGCCCGGACCGCCCCGGCCGGGCCCACACCGGGTGCCGCGACCGACTTCTCCTGCTCCCGCTGCTGCCGCTGCTCCGCGGGCGCGGGCAGGCTCACCAGCACGGCCGTGACCAGCAGCACGGCCAGGGCGACCAGGACCTCGCCCGTGGCCGAGCGGCGGATGGCGTGCGCCGCTTCGTCGGTGCCCAGCCGCGGCGACATGCGCCGCCAGTTCCAGGCGCCCAGCGCGGCGACGCCGGCCACGAAGCACAGCTTCACCATGAGCGCATAGCCGTAGCTCGAGTTCCAGAGCTCGTTCACCGCGCCCAGGTGTCGCCATGCCGTGAGCACGCCGGTCAGCACCAGCAGCCCCGAGGAGAAGAGCGCCAGCGGTGAGAAGCGCGTGATCAGCTCCCGCACCAGCGGGCCGCGTAGCGGCCCGAGCGGCGCCCGCAGCACCGCCGGCAGTCCCGCGCTCACGATCACGAAGAGAGTGCCGATCCAGAGTGCCGCGCACGTCATGTGGACCGGATTGACCAGCGTCGTCCAGCGCAGGGTGACCACGTTCCGGAAGGTGAGCACCAGGCCGGCCAGCAGGGCCAGAGCCCACGCGCCCTGGGAGCCGCGCAGGGCGACCGCATAGGCGAGGGCCAGCACCGCCGCGCAAACCAGCGCGACGGCCGTGCGCCCGGTCCATGGCAGCAGGTCGACGATGAGCAGCAGCGCGCCGCCCATGCCAATGGTGGCGGCGCCCTTCAGCGCCGCGGCGCGCATCTGGTCTACCGCGGCCAGCTCCCGGTCCGGCTGGGCCAGGGAGCCGCCGCCGCCACGCATGACCACGAAACGGAAGCCCAGCGGCCCGAAGATGCCGAACCAGGCGAGGAACTGCCCCAACTGCCGGGCGGCCTCCGCCACCTCGAAGCCGTGCTCGGCCTCCTGCAGCATCGTGAACAGCATCATCGTCCTCCGGGGGCACGTGAACTGAGCGGGAAGATACTAGGGAAGCGGGGGCGCGCGGGAAAGGCGCCGGACGGGCGCGCCCCCAAGTCGTGGCCGTTACGCATCATACGATCCCGGCCGCAGCACGGGGCCGGCTGGCGCCGGCGCCGCGCAGGCGTCCGGCCCGCGCCGCGGCACGCCCGGCCGCGCCCGGTGTAGCAGCGCGGAACGCCTCCCTGTGTAGGAGATGCTCGAAGATGCGACTGGAGCGCCTGACGGTCCTCGTGGTGGACGACGAGGCGGCCCTGCGGGAGGTGCTGCGCCTGC
>JADGQX010000093.1 GCA_017881445.1 Gemmatimonadota bacterium
TCACGCGCAGCGCGGATCCCGTCGTGCGTGTCAGCGCGCTGCTGGGCGTCGCGGAGAGCTACCTCTGGCAGGCTCGCCTGGACGACGTGCTCTCCACCTACCAGCGGGCCTATGACGCGGCCGCGGGCGGCGATGCGCAGCTACGCCTGGCCGCGCTCGCCGGTCTGGCCGCCACACGGTCGATGGAGGGGGACTATGCCCGGGTGGTGCAGACGCTGCAGCCAGCCGTTCACAGTCCCTCCGTTCTCGCCTACCAGTACGTGGTCGCACTGGGCGAGCTGCACCGGTACCCGGAGATGGAGGCGGTCCAGCGCGACCTGGTGCGGTTCGCCGCCCGACCGGGCATGGCCGCCTACGCGGGCGGCGCGCTCCACGGCATGCAGGCCTACATCGCCTACTACCACGACGACTGGACGGGCGCGGTGCGGGAGTTCCGCGGCGCCAAGGAGGCGACGCACCAGCCCGCCGACGCGCTGGGCGACGCCCGGGAAGTGCTGGCGCTGGTCAACGCCGGCCGGGCCGCCGAGGCGCTGCCGCTGCTGAAGGACCCGGATCCGCGCTCGCTCAGCGCGGCCAGCGTGCACAACCGGCTGTACCTGCGCGGCCGGGTGTACGAGGCGCTCGACCGGCGGCCCGAGGCCGCCGCAGCGTACCGCCAGCTGGTGGCGGACTGGGGCGCCGCGCTCCCCCGCATGCCCAGGTGGCGCGATGTGCCCCAGCGGCTGGCCCGGCTCGGCGGCTGAAGGCGGGGGCGCTCGGCGGGGGCGGCATGCGCAGGGGCGGCGGATCCTTTCCGCCGCCCTTTCCGCGTTGCTAGACTTTGACTCGCTCCGCCCGTAATTTGCGCGCCTCTGCAGTTTTCTGGGAGCCACCCGCAAGGAGCGCGAGGGTGAAGACTTACGTGTGCATCAAGCGCGTCCCGGACACGGAATCGCGCCTGAAGGTTGGAGCCGACGGTAAGTCGATCGACGGCGCCGGGCTCAAGTACATCATCAGTCCATACGACGAGTACGCGCTGGAAACGGCGCTGCGCCAGAAGGAGTCGGCGGGCGCCGGCGAGGTCATCGTGATCAGCGTGGGCGAGGCGACGTCGGGCGAGCAGCTCCGGAATGCGCTCGCCATGGGCGCCGACGGCGCCGTGCTGCTGCGGGGCCAGCCGACCATGGACGGTCTCGCGACCGCCCGCGCGCTGGCGGCCGAGCTGAAGTCGGCGGGCGCGGAGCTGGTGCTCTGCGGCATGAAGGCCGCCGACGACGAGCAGCAGGAGGTCGGTCCCATGCTCGCCGAGCTGCTGGACCTGCCCTGCGTGACCGGCGTCGCGGAGCTGGAGGTGCAGGGCGGCAGCATCGTCTGCCAGCGCGAGGTGGAGGGCGGCACCGAGGTGGTCGAGGCGCCGCTGCCCGCGGTCGTGACCATCACCAAGGGCAAGTTCGAGCCGCGCTATCCGTCGCTCAAGGGAATCATGGCGGCGAAGAAGAAGCCGCTGGAGGAGAAGGACGCGCAGCTCCCCGCCGGCCGCATCCAGGTCCGCCAGCTCACGCCGCCGCCCGAGCGGCCGGCGGGGCGGATCGTGGGGCAGGGTGTGGACGCGGTGCCCGAGCTGGTGCGGGTCCTCCGAGAAGAAGCGAAGGTGATCTGATGCCAAACGTTCTCGCATTCGCGGAGCAGCGCGACGGCAAGCTCCGCCGCGCTTCGCTCGAGGTGATGACCGCCGCACGCACGGTCGCCGACGCGCTGGGCGGCGAGGTGCACGCCCTGCTGATCGCGCCGCGGAACACGGCCGCCATGGCGGCCGACCTCGGCCGCTACGGCGCCGACAAGGTGCTGGCGGGGGAGTCCGCCGCGCTGGCACAGTACGTCCCCGAGGCCTATGCCCGGGCCGTGGCCGACGCGGCGGGGGCGGGCTACCACACGGTGTTCTTCCCGGCCAGCCCGATGGGCAAGGACCTGGCGCCGCGGGTGGCCGTGCGCCTGGACGCTGCCCTCGCTTCCGATGTGACGGCTGTCGGGGTGGAGAGCGGTGAGCTGGTGGTGACCCGGCCGATTTACGGCGGCCGCATCTTCGCCACCGTCACGGTGGAGGGCGCCTGCCGGATCGTGTCGCTGCGCCCCAACGTGGTGCGCGCGGCGGAGAGCGCGAAGGCCGGCACGCTGCAGCCCCTCGCCCTGCCCGCCGAAGCGGGGCGGACGAAGGTGCGGGAGCTGAAGGCCGCGGGCGGCGCCAAGCTGGATGTGGCCGAGGCGCCCATCGTGGTCAGCGGCGGGCGCGGCATGAAGGCGCCCGAGAACTGGAGCATGCTGGAGGAGCTGGCGGCGGCGCTGGGCGGCAGCTGCGCGCTGGGCGCCTCCCGCGCCGTGGTGGACGCCGGCTGGCGCCCGCATTCGGAGCAGGTGGGCCAGACGGGCAAGACCGTCTCCCCCCAGCTCTACGTGGCCGTGGGCATCAGCGGCGCCATGCAGCACCTGGCGGGGATGCGCAGTGCCAAGACCATCGTGGCCATCAACAAGGACGCCGACGCCCCCATCTTCAAGGTGGCGGATTTCGGCATTGTCGGAGACGCCATGGAGGTGGTGCCGCGCCTGACCGCGGAGCTGAAGAAGCCGCGCTAGCAGGAGACGCAGTCGGGCGGAAATGGGACCGCCCGGTCGCCACTGGCGACCGGGCGGTTCGCGTTCGGGGCGCGGGGAGCGACCGCGAACGGAGCGTCAGTCCTTCTTGCCGTCGCCGTGACCGTTGCCGTGCCCGGCCGCGAGCAGCACAGGCGCGAGGCGCAGGCCGTCGCCCGTGACGACCACGCGGCGCACGCTGCTGCCGGCGTCGAACACGATGGAGATCGTGGAGCTGCTGTCGCTGGTCACGGTGAAGGTCGTGGCCGGCACGACGATGCCGAAGTGGTTGTCGGCCTCGGCCTGCGCCTCATCCTCGTCGTGGTCCGGCATGCCAAAGCCTCCGATGAAGAGCGGATACGTCGAATCAGCCTTGAAGACGTGGGTGCTGTCGCCGTGCAGGAGGCTCACGGTCTCCTTGAAGGTGATGGTCGCCGTGTCGAAGAGGATGCGCAGGTGCCCGTACTTGCCCGGCGGCAGGGTGCCCCGCGTCACGAGCAGGCCGCTGTCGGCCTTCGTGGGCAGAGCGAGCAGGTTCAGGTTGACCGGGCCGGGGGTCGAGAGCTTGATCCACTGGTCGTCGCGGATCGAGTCGTTGCCGATGGGCAGCACCGCGATTCCGGTCACGCGCACGTCGATGGATTTGATTGCCGACAGCGGCACGCTGTTGCTGCTGTCGCGACCCGGGTGACCCCCGCCGTCGTCCAGCGTGATCAGGCTGGCGGCCGCGGCGGCGGCCGGGCCCTGGCTGATGACGAAGCTGGTATTGCCGGCCGTGCGCGGGGCCGTGCTCCCCTGGTCGCACGCGGCCGTGGCCGCGAGCGCCAGGATCGGAAGGAGAGGAGTGATGCGTCGGATCATGGAAACCTCCGGGGGTTCAGCCGTGCGTCTTCGACTGAACACTGGACGACGCCCGCCCGGAAACGTCACAACGATCGCGTCTTGCCGCCGGGGCGGCGTCCCCGCGTCCCGGCCCGGCGGCGCGGGTCGCGCGTCCTCGGCCCGCCTGGCCCATCGGCCGGCGCAGCCCGCGGCGAAGCCGCCTACTGCGCGCCGGCCGCCTTCACCGCCGGCCTGCGCGCCTTGCCGGGGAAGGGTGGGTGCTGCTGCGCCGTCACGCCCTCGCTCTCCAGCAGCTTGAGCGCCTCCTGCACGCCGCGTGCGTCGTACGCAACGTCGATGTCCGGCGGCACGCCCTCGTTCTCCGCCACCCACTGCCCGTTGGCTCCGGAGGCTCAGAAGCCGCTGGCGTTGCGAGCGCGACGACTTATTTTTGCGCATCGCGTTCCTACCTACCCAACGTCGTGGGGTGCGGATGACGCTGAAGAGAACCTTCCGCGCGCACGGTCGCGCGTGCCCGGCCGCCGGTCCGGCCACGGTGGCGCTGATGGTCCTGGCGCTGCTGGCGAGCGGGCCGCTCGCGGCGCAGCAGTCGCCGGCCCGGCTCACGGGCAGGTTCGACCGGGAGGCCGGCGACTTCGTGCTGAGCCTCGGACCCATCGACCTGCCCGCAGGCGCGACCCACCACCAGGTCCTGCAGCCGAAGGCACAGGAGGTCCCCCTGCCCGGCGCCGGCTGGCTGCGCGGCTATCGCGTGGAGCTCGTGGACCGGTCCGGCCGCCCCGTGCCGCAGGCGGTGCTGCACCACCTGAACCTGATGACGCCCGGCCGGCGGGAGATGTTCTCCCCCATCATGCTGCGACTGGGCGCCGCCGGGCAGGAGACCGCGCCGGTCAAGCTGCCCTTCCTCATGGGCTTCAAGGTGAAGGAAGGGGAGAAGATCCTGGTGACGGCCATGTTCGCCAACGAGGGGTCGCGCCAGCCTTACCTGGGGGTCACTCTGCGGGTGCATATGCCCTTCACCCCCGAGGGCACCTGGCTTCCCCCCTTCTCCGTCTACCCCTTCTACATCGACGTCATGCCGCCGGCGGGCACCCACGCCTACGACCTGCCGCCGGGCAAGTCGCAGCGCAGCTGGGACGCGCACCCGGCCACGGCGGCGCGCATCCTGGGCGTGGGCGGGCACCTGCACAAGTACGGCACGCTGCTACGCTTCGAGGACGCGACGGCCAGGAAGGTGCTGTGGGAGGCCCGACCGATGCTCGGGCCCGACAGCGACGTCGTGGGCATGCCCGTCGGCCGCTTCTGGTGGCGTGGCGGCGTCAAGGTGGAGCCCGGGCACGTGTACCGCGTGACCGCCTTCTACGACAATCCCACGGGGCGGACCATACCGGAAGGCGCCATGGGTACCTTCGGCGGCATCCTGGTACCTTCCCGCGGCGCCGTCTGGCCGGCGCTCAACACGAGCGACCCCGAGTACCGCAAGGACGTGCTCGTGACCTGGGCCGGCATGCAGATGACGGGCGCCGGCATGGACATGCACATGCCCGGGATGGCTCCGCATGCCCCGGCCGCGCCCGGCGCCGCCAAGAAGGTCCCGGCGCCGGCCGCGGGAACCTCCGTGCCGGCCCGCCGGTAAACTCAGCAAGTGCCGCGAAGCTCGCGGTGCAGGCATAACGATGGAGGGAGTATGCAACTTCGGCGTCTGAAGGCACTCGCCGGCGCGACGGCGATCCTGGCTCTGACCAGCGGCGGGGCCGCGGCGCAGGGGGTCACGATATCGCCCCTGGTCGGCGTGTACTCGCAGGCCAACTCGATCGACCAGCTGCGCAGCAACGCCAACACCATGAGCATCAAGCGCGAATCGGCGCTGGCGCTGGGAGGCAACATCGAGATCGGGTTCCTGCGCGGCAGCCTGAACTACGTCTCCGGCGCCACGGTGAAGCAGTCGGGGACCTCCTCCATCCCGACCACGTCGGGCGACCTGGGCACGGGCAGGATCCTGATGGGCGCCGCGGATCTGGTGCTGCGCCCGATCCCGCGCATCGTCGTGCTCCAGCCGTATGGCGTCGCCGGCATCGGCTTCAAGAAGTTCGACTACGACACCAACCAGAACCTCTCCTCCGCCTTCGGCTCAGTGAAGAGCAGCAGCACCGCCGCCTTCCACGCCGGCGTGGGCGCCGACCTGATGTTCGGCGGCATCGGCATCGTGGCGGAGGTCACGGACTACATCAGCCAGGGCGAGGCCGACACCAGCGGGCACAAGAACCTCCAACACGACGCCTACGGGATGATAGGGCTTCGACTGCGAGTCTTCTGAGGCGCAGCCTCAGAAGACTCGCAGAGCACGAGCACGGCTCACCTGCACGTGTCCGTGCAGCTGGAGGGGCAGGTGTAGGCTCCTGGAGGCGGTGCATCTGCTCGTGTCGTGAAGGGGGCGGCGCGCTGAACCAGCGCGCCGCCCCCTTTCACTTCCTCCCGCTCCTGCTCGGTCGTTCGCAGTTCTACTCGCGCTCCGAACACGAGCACATGCACGTGAGCCGTGCTCCTGCTCGGCGCTACATGCGCCGATACTTGGGCCCACTCCCCCCCTCCCGCGGCGTCCACCGCGGGCCCAGCACATCGGTCGCCTTGCAGTCCACGCAGTTGGGCGGGTTCATGCGCAACACGTTGCCGTGCCGCTCGAAGACGCCGGCGGGGCAGAGGTTGGCGTAGAGCTCGGCCACCTCGAAGGGCACGTCGCGGTCCATCAACAGGTGGTTGGGGATGTTGTCGCGCGTGCGGTTCCCCGACTTGAAGACAGCGTCCAGCTTGCTGAAGGTCAGCTTGCCGTCGGGGACGAAGGGCTCCTTGCCCACGCGCCGGCGGGCCACGTCGCTGTCGCGCTCGCCCTGGGGGCGGCCCGAGGGGAAGGCCCCGTTGGTCCACTCGAGCAGCGTCGCCTTGATCCCGCCCATGATGAGCCCGCTCTTGAACGCGAGCCGCATGTTCCGGTGGATGTAGAGGTCCTTCAGGATGAAGGAGTCGTTGACCATGGCGTCGTAGGGCGCGAGCGCGGCCGCGGACGTGTCGCCGCTCACGAGCGCGTCCAGGATGGCGCGGGCGGCGAGCATGCCGCTCTTCATGGCGTAGTGCATGCCCTTGAGCGAGGCGACATCGACGAAGCCGGCGCAGTCGCCGGCGAGGAGCAGACCATCGCCATAGCGGCGGCCGGGCAGCGACCAGTAGCCCCCCTCGGGAATCGTCTTGGCGCCCCACTCCACCATCTCGCCCCCCTCGAGGTACTGGCGGATCACGGGGTGCAGCTTCAGGCGCTGGAGCAGCTCGTGGATGTCGAGGTCGAGCTGCCGGTAGTCGAGGCCGATGACCAGGCCGATTCCCACCACGTTCGGCTCCAGCGGGTACATGAAGCTGCCACCGAAGACGTTGCTCGGAACCGGCCACCCCAGCGTGTGGATCACCGCGTCCAGCGGCTTCCTGGTTTCCCAGATCTCCTTCACGCCCAGCGCGAAGGTCGGCGGGTTCTCGCTGAGCACGCCCTGCCAGTGCAGGTACGACTGGGTGAGCAGGCCGCGCGTGCCTTCGCTGAGCACGGTGACGCGCGCCGCGATGTCGGTAGCCGGCTGGAAGCCGGCGCCCGGCTTGCCCTCCCGGTCCAGTCCGCCGGGCTCGGTGCGCACGCCCAGCACCCGGGCGCCTTGCGTCAGCAGAGCAGCGGCGGGGAAGCCGGTGAAGATGTGGACGCCCTCCGCCTCCGCCTTCTCCCCCAGCCAGCGCACCACCTCGCACACGGAGGTCACGTAGTTGCCGCGGTTGTGCATGGTGAACGGCACCGGGACGCGCAGTCGGTAGCGGCTGTTGGGCAGGAGGTACACGCGCTCGGTGGTCACCGGCTGGCGGAAGGGGAAGTCCTCGATCTTCAGCTCCGGGAACAGCTCCCTGAAGGCGATGGGGTTCACGACGGCGCCCGACAGGTTGTTCTCGCCCAGGGCGTCGGCCTTCTCCAGTACGCCGATGCTCACCTCGCCCAGCCCGCCGCCCGCCTCGTTGTGCTTCCTGACCAGGCGCGCCAGCTCGATGGCGCCGGCCAGCCCCGCGGGGCCGCCGCCCACGAACAGCACGTCCAGCTCCACGGCCTCCGGGTCGGGCGGCTCCGTCAGGATGGTGTTCTCCAGCGGCAGCGCCGGCTGGTAATCGGCGGGAATGAACGGGAGGTCTCTGGGGTCGCCCGTGGGCATGGCAGCTCCTGGGTCCGGTGGCCGGAAGGCGGCGGCGAATGTACGGGGAAGTGCCGGCGAGCGGAAGATCAGAACGGTGAGCTTGCGGCCGCCGCATCGGCTCCGGGCAGGGGGAGTGCCATCATCTCGGCGCCGGGCTCCACCACTTCCAACTCCAGCGGCACGATGAGCAGGGCGTCGGCGCGGGCCACGGAGGTCAGGATGCCGGAGCCCTGGGCCCCGGTCAGCGTGGCCAGTGGCGGGCCCGCCGCGTCGGCCGGGTCGGGCGACAGCGTGACCCGCAAGAAGCGCAGCAGCCCGACCCTCGACTCGATGCGCTCGGCGACACGGACCCGGACCGCCTGCGGGTAGACCCGCCGCCGTCCGTGCAGCCGGCGCAGCGCGGGCTGAACGAAGACCTCGAAGGTGACCAGGGCGGAGACGGGATTGCCCGCGAGGCCGAAGACAGGCACGTCGCCCAGCATGCCGAAGGAGAAGGGGCTGCCCGGCTGGACCTTCACCCGCCAGAAGCCGAGGTGGAAGCCCAGCGCCTCCAGGGCATCCTTCATCAAGTCGTGGTCGCCGACGCTGGCGCCCGCGGTCGTGACCAGTACATCGGCCCCGGCGGCGCGCGCGAGATGCGCTTCCAGCGACTCCCGTGTGTCCCGGGCAATGCCCAGGGACAGCGGCTCCGCCCCCGCCGCGCGCGCCGCCGCCGCCAGCGCGTACGAGTTGGAGCTCACGATGCGCCGGCCCGCCAGCACCTGGTCGAAGCCATCCAGGTCCACGAGCTCGTCGCCGTTGGACAGGATGGCCACGCGGGCGCGGCGGTGCACCGGCACCTGCGCCGCCCCCACGCTGGCCAGGACGCCGATCTCGGCGGGGCGGAGCAGGGTACCGGCGTCGAGCACCGCCGCGCCCGCCCGCAGGTCTTCCCCCCGCTGCCGCAGGTTGCGCCCCGCGTCCATGTCGCGCACCACCGCGACCTCTCCCGGACCGCGCGACTCCGTGTGCTCGAGCCGTACCACCGTGTCCGCGCCCTCCGGCACGGGCGCGCCCGTCATCAGCCGCACCGCCTCGCCCGCGCCGATGCCGCGCGAGGGGAACGCCCCCGCCGGCACGTCCTCCATCACCCGGAGCAGTCGGGGATGCATTGCCGAGGCACCGGCCACGTCCGCCGCGCGGCAGGCGAAGCCGTCCATGGCGCTGTTGGTCCAGGGCGGGTGATCGATAGGGGAAACGACCGGCTCCGCCAGCGTACGCCCGAGCGCCTCCGCCAGCGGGACCCGCTCCGCCGGCAGCGGTCGCAGCGTCGCCAGGATCCGCTCCAGCGCTTCGGCGGCCGTGAGCCAGTCGGCGGCGCGCCGGCTCATGTTCCCGCCTCCCGAGTGGCGATCCGTTCCGCCCGCTCACGCTCGTCCGGCGTGTTGACGTTCATGAAGAGGATCTCCGGGTCGCCGAACGTACGGACCAGCTCCAGCGGTATGCGCTCCACCCGCACGTCCTCCCAGAAGGCGACGACGCGCCGGTCCTCCAGGTCGAGAGCCCGCTCTACGGCCTCGATGCAGGTCACGCCGTAGTACGAGCAGAGCGGCTCGACCCCGCGCCGGCCGCCGCTCTCGGGTGCCATGATGTCCGGCAACGCGGGCGGACCCGCGGCCGCGTCGTCGTCCGGGAGTTGCGCCCGCCGCGCCAGCTCGCGCAGCAGCCCCGCGGGCACGAACGGCATGTCGCACGCCACAACCAGCGCTCCCGGCCGGCCGCGCTCCCGGGCCCAGCACAGCGCCGTCAGGATGCCGCCGAGCACGCCCAGGCCCGGGCGTACGTCCGGGCGGATGGGCAGCCCGGCGCCGCGGTAGACCTCCGGCTCGTTGGCCACGATGACCATCTCGTCCGTGGCCTGGGCCAGGGCCGCCCGCACGCGCTCGAGGATCGGCCGGCCGCCCACCTGCGCCAGCGCCTTGGGCCCGCCGTAGCGCAGGTTGCGCCCCCCCGCCATGATCACGCCCAGCGGGGTCACGGCCCCCCGAAGATGCGGGGGTCCTTCCCCGCGGCGCGCGCCACGATCGGCATGCCCCGGGCCTCGGCCACCGCCACCGCGAGCGTGGTCGGGACCGAGCGGCTGGCGATCCAGGCGAGCCCCGCAGCCGCTGCCTTGCGCGCCATTTCGCCGCTGATGCGGGCGGAGATGACCAGGCCCTGCCCGGAGAGGTCGTCGCCGGCGAGAAGCGCCAGCCCGATCGCCTTGTCCACGGCGTTGTGCCGGCCCACCTCCTCCACCTGGTGGCGGAGCGTGGCGCCGTCGAACAGAGCCGCCGAGTGCAGCCCGCCCGTGTCCGCATACCGCTCGGCCGACGCGAAAAGCTGGCGGAACAGCGCGGGAAAAGCGTCCAGCGGCGGGAGGGGCGCGCGCGGCGGCGCGGCAGGCGGGTAGCCGCCCGACGAGGCATCGAGAGGCAGCGGAGCGGGCCCCGCGTCGGGCACGTGCGCGCGGATCAACGTCAGGTCGCCCGTCTCTGCCACCGCGAGCGCGAGCAGGTCGCCGGGGCCGCGGATGTAGCCGTCCGCCAGCAGCCGTCCCGCGCCCAGCGCCTCCGCCTGCCCGGGCGAGGCGGTCCAGGTCGCGACCGTCCGGCCGTTCACTTCCAGCCGGACCGCTCGCTCCTCGACCGCGCCCGCCCGGTCCCGCATGCCGCTCAGAGGTGCATGGGGAGGCCTATCAGCAGCCCCAGGATCATGGCGGCCACGAGGTACAGCACGAAGCCGATCACCGCGGTGATCACCGCCTTGGTCGTGTCGAAGTCGAGGGCCTGCCGGATCGCGATGACGCCCGCAACCAGCATCCAGACCGCCACGACCAGCCGGGCCAGTCCGCCCAGGAAGGGAATGATGCCGAGGACCAGGAACACGCCCGGTGACTGCGCGAACCCGATGGTGCGCAGCATCTCGCCCCAGGTGGCGGTCCCGCCCAGCCACGTCCCCACGTAGTACGTCACCGCCGACCAGACGGCCCACCCCAGGTACGCGCCCACGATCGCGGACACCATGCCGTACGTGCCGCCCCGGAACCCGCCGATCGCCGAGGCGATGGCAACGATGCCCACCACGATGGCGGCCTGCCCTGTCGCCGTCGTGTCCGCCTCCACCTCCTCGTAGGTGGGGACGTCCAGCATGGCCGCACCCTTCATCCGCTCCAGTAGCGACTGCCGCCGTGACAGCTCCATGGCCGCCTCCGATCCAGGGGGAACACCGTGCGCGCCCCAATAGTAGTCTATTCCCGCCCGCCGACCAGTACATCGCCGCGTGGCGCGCCCGCCCCGGGGAGCGCCGGAGTCACCCGCGGGCCATGGCTGCCGGTCCGGTCGCCGCCGGCCGTCGAGGGCGCAGATGTTGCACCCATCCCGCAAACCCCGCACGGCCAAAGGACAGATGGTGGAAGGCTCCATGGCGGATGAGAGAGAGTGGCTCCACGGTGAGCGCGCTTTCCGCGGGCAGCCCGGGGCGGCCCCCCGCGGGCGCGATCGGACGGCGACCCGGGACGCGGCCTACGACGCGGAGTTCCGGGCGGGCGGCCCCTCCCGCCGCTCGGGCCATGACCTTGTCGGCTACGAGCGCGATGACAGCCCCCGGGAGCCTTACGGACCGGGCGGCGGCCGCGGCTATCTCCGCGGCCGCGGCACCGAATACGGCCCCGACTCCGGCCACCCGGGGCTGGGCCGCGGGCGCCGCTCCGATTTCTACCGGCTGCACGGCCGGGGCGAAATGGAGGAAGGGCGCTGGCTGGACGAGGCGGCCCGCGGGCAGGGCGTCGCCGGCCCCGAGCGCCACCACGACGGCCACGCGGCCTCCGACCGCTCCCGCGAGGCCGGGTTCGGCAGCCCCGTAAGCGACGGAGACGTGCTCGAGTCGGTGCGCGAGAACCTCTTCCAGGACAGCTATATCGACTCGGACCGCATTCGCGTCCAGGTCCAGCGCGGCATCGTGACGCTGCAGGGCGAGGTGGACGACGTTCTCGAGGCGGGCTATGCCCGGGACGACGCCTGGGAGAGCCCGGGCGTGCGCGGCGTCGTCGACGATCTGACCGTCCGCACGGACCTCCCTTCGGGCGAGATGGAAGCGCCCCGGACATCGGGGCGCAGACAGCCCGGCCGGTAGCGCCGCCGGGAAGATCCGGGAAACTCGGCGGGCGCCGGCCATGGAGGCCGGCGCCCGCTGCGCATCGTGGCCGCGTCGCCCGGCCCGGTGGTTCGCTAGAAATGCAGCGCGAGACCCCCCAGGAGCGACACGTTCTGCGCCCATTCGCTCGGCGGGAGCGTCCGGTCCCGGATGAGGAACGCCTGCGGCGTGTGAAGCTTCCAGAGCGTGCCGCGTGCGTCGAAACGCAGTCCGATGTGGCGGGTTGCGTACCATTCGAAACCGCCACCCGCCTGTGCGGCGAAGCTCGTGCCGAAGCTGAAGCGCGCGTCCGCCGGCACGAGACTGTCTCCGCCGTTCTCGCCGGTGGTGCTGATGGCGCCACCTCCGCCCAGCAGTAGATAGGGCTGCAGTCCGTACCAGGTGCGGGCGCCGGTGAGGTTGAAGCGCAGCGCGGCGGCCGCCAGGAGCACCCCCTGGTTCGCCGAGCTGCCGACCGCACGGAACACCGTCGTGTCCGTGGCCGAGTGGATGGTGTCCCGGACCACGCGCTTCAGCGGGGCGTAGCCCATCGTCGCCTCGATCACGAAGGGCCCGCTCAGCCGGAAGCCGAACTGCGCGCCGAAGATGCGGCCGGAGGTCGGTCCCAGCCCGGCGCCGCCGGTCTGCGTGCTGAGGGGGCCGCCGAAGATGGAGACGTACTGCCGGGACTCGATGTATCGATAAGGCGAGGTGATTTGCTGCGCCGAAAGAGGCGCCGCCAGAGAGCAGGCGGCGGTTGCGGCGAGAAGCAGGACACGGGCTCGGGCCATGGATGATCCACGTCGTTTCAGGTCGATCCCGCGGCCGCATCCGACGGCGGGACGGGGCGGAAGCTAGAGTTGGCCTCCGGGTGCCGCAAGCGAGCGAGCCCTCGTTGACACCCCGGAAGGCCGTGCTGTACCTTCCGGGCAAGTCACGCTCTCGTCGCACGTTCCGTGAAAGCCGCCTCCCGGTTGAAAAAGATGAAAAGCGCTCTGCTCGCGCTCATGCTGCTTCTACCGGCCGCGCCCGCCGCGGCGCAGTCCGCCCGCGTGCTCGCGCCTGCCGAGCCGCTGCGCGCCGGCCCCGGTGCGACCGTGCTCGCCACCATGGCCGCCGGCGCCGTGCTGCGTGTGGGCGCGCCCCAGGGCGGCTGGCGCGAGGCGACGCTGGAGGGCTGGATCGCCGCCGCCTCGGTCCGCGGAGACGCCGCCTCCAACGGCGTGGTAGTGACCGTCCCCGGGGGGGAGGACATCCGCGGCACACCCGGAGGCGCCGCGGTGGCGCGAGCAGCGTCCGGTGTCTTCCTGGAGCGTACCGGCGAGTCCGGTCCGTGGTTCCATGTACGGCGCACGGGCTGGGTCCGGGTGCGGGCGGTAGCGTTGGACGCACCGGCCGCAGGCGCGGCGCCCGCCGATAGCGCCGCCGCGGCTCCGGCCGTGGCCACCGCGCCCCGGGCGGGTGCTCGCGCCGGCGAGGGCGGCACGGCCATCCTCGGGCGCCCGGGCGCCGACACACTGGCCACCGTCCGCCCGTTTGCGCCCCTGGAGGTGTTGGGCCGCCAGGGCAGCTGGACGCGGGTGCGCGTCGAGGGCTGGGTCTGGGCCCCGGCCCTCGCCGGCACCGCCGACTCCGCGGGCGTGCTCAACGATCTCACGGCCGCGGCGCTGATCGCGAACCCGGACACGTATCGCGGTCGCGTCGTCGGCTGGACGGTGCAGTTCATTGCGCTGCGCACGGCGGAGCCGATCCGGACCGACTTCCAGGACGGGGAGCCGTTCCTGCTCACGCGGGGACCGGGGAAGGAGAACGGCTTCGTGTACATTGGCGTGCCCTCGAGGCTGCTGCCGGCGGTGCGCCGGCTGCAGCCGCTGCAGCGGATCAGCGTGGTCGCGCGGGTGCGGAACGGGCGCTCCCCTCTCATGGGTGCGCCGGTGCTCGACCTGGTGGACTTCCACTAGGGGTCAGCGCGCCGGTGACGTGTCGTCCGGGAGCGGGCTCCGGGTCGCCGGGAGCCCTGCGGGTCCTGCGCGGGTACCAGCACGGAGGTGGTGTGGCCGAAGCATGGCCTGAGTCGTGCCTTTGGGCGTCGGCAGTCCCGAGCGGCGTTCCCCGCTCCGGCCGTCCCGATCGAGAGGGGTCGATGAGATCTGGCCATGTGTGGATCGCTGCATTGCTTGCCCTATCCCTCGCCGCGTGCAGTGACGGGGGGTCGACAACCGGTCCGAATGCCAGGGACCTGGCGGTGGCGGTGCAGGGAGGGGATGACCAGGTCTGGACACCCGCCACGCCCCTGCCCAAACCGCTGCAGGTGCTGGTCACGAACGCCACCAGCAAGGCACCCGTCAAGGGCGTAACCGTCACCTGGACCATTTCCGGTGGCGGCACGGTCAGTCCCTCCACCTCCGTCACCGACTCCACCGGCATCGCCGCGACCACGGTCACGCTGGGCTCGGCGCCGGGCAGCTACACCGTCACGGCGAACTTCTCGGGCAACGTCGGTGCCGCGGCGACGTTCAAGCTCGAGGCGACCAACGGCGCGACCATCTCGTCGGTGGCGCCCACGTCCGCCCGGGCCGGCGACACCATCACGGTCAGCGGCACTGGTTTCTCGACCGTGCCGGCGCACAACAACGTGCTGTTCGGCGGTGTTCGCGGAACCATCGCGTCCGCTACGGCCACCCAGCTCAGGGTCGTGGTCCCGCTCTGCGTGCCCGCGGGCACGGTCAACATCGTCGTGGTGCTGGGGCCGACCACGAGCACCCCCGCGGCCTTTGCCGTCACCGGCGCCGGCGCGACGTCTCTCACGCTGGCGGTCGGACAGGTGGCGGTGCTCACCGATCCCGCCGCGCTGACCTGCACCAAGCTGAGCGCGGGCAGCTACCTGGTGGTGGTCGAGAACGCGACGGACGACGTCGGTGCCCCTCCGAACGGCGACGTCTCCAACCGGTCCTTCGACTTCCAGCTCCTGGGACTGGGCACGGTGCAGGGCGCGAGCGCCTTCAGCCCGCCCGTCGCCAGCATTGCCGCCGCCCTGGCCCCGGGGGACGTGGCCAGCGAGTTCGAGGGGCGGCTGCGCCAGCTGGAAGCCCAGCTGGTGGCGGGGGCCCGCATCAGTGGCGGGCTGGCGCGCGCCAGTGTCTCGCCCGCCGGCGTGGCCGCCCTCCCCAGCGTGGGCGACACCACCAGCTTCAACGTGCTGTCCACGATCACGGGTACGCCGACCTTCTCCAAGGTGCGAGCGGTGGTGAAGGTCGTGACCACGTCGGCCATCGTGTACCAGGACGTCAACGCCCCCGGCGGCGGCTTCACCGCCACGGATTTCCAGCAGTTCGGGCAGCTCTTCGACGACCCGATCTACCCCACGGACGTGGCCGTCTACGGCCAGCCATCGGACATAGACGG
>JADGQX010000300.1 GCA_017881445.1 Gemmatimonadota bacterium
CGACCGCGACCTGCGCCTGGCGCGGGACCGGGCCGGCGAGGCCGCCGGCCTGAACCCGAAGGACGCCAGCGCCGCCGTGGCGCTGGCGCGCGTCGCCGCCGAGCAGGGCGACGCCGCGGGCGCGCTGGCGGCGGAGCGGAAGGTCGCCGACCTGGCCGGCGAGGGCGGCGCCGACGCCTCCTTCGCGTCGCATGCGGCGGGCGTGGCGCTCATGCTCGCCCCCGGGCGCGAGGCCGAGGGCGCGGAGCTGTACCTGCGCGGGCTGCGCGAGGGATCGCCCGAGCTGCGGCAGGCGTACCTGCGCGACATCCGCTACCTGCTTCCGGACTCGACCTACGCGCTCTGGCGTGCGCTGGGGCCGAGCCTCGAGGACTCCATCGAGGCCTTCTGGCAGAAGCACGCCGTCGCCGCCGGGGTGGCGGTTCCCGAGCGCGTGGCCGAGCACTTCCGCCGCCTGCGCCTGGCCGTGCGCCAGTACGCCATGGCGGAACGCGGCCAGAAGTGGGCGCCCCCACCTTCGGCCATCCTGCTCGCGGCCGAGCTTGAGCGGGAGTTCGACGACCGGGGCTTGATCTACCTCAAGCACGGCCGCCCCGGGCACGTGGTGACGGGCCACTCACCCCGCCTCGACCCGAACGAGTCCTGGGTCTACGACCTGCCCGACGGGACACGCCAGCTCTTCTTCTTCGCCGCGACTCGCAATGCGTCCGGCTTCCGGCTGGTCTCGGAGCCGTTCGCGGCCGTACCGGACATGGAGTCGATGCGGTTGCGCGTGGGGCAGGCCCTGGCGGTAGACGCCCTCGCCAGTCGGCCGGAGGTGCTGGATCTGCTGGAGGAGTTGGGCAAGTTCGATACGCGCTACCAGCTGCTGGCGTCGAATCTCCGCTCGGTCGTCACCATAGACGGCCCCGTCGGCCCCGGTAGCCGCGCCACGGAGATGAGGACATCCGCACTGTCGGAAGCCTACACTCGCGCGCAGGACCTGAGCATCCAGAACGAGAAGCAGGCGCTGCTGCAGCTGCGGCGCGAGACCTACGTTCCACCCTTCGCCGGCGACCTGCCCTTCTCCTGGGCACTCTACCAGCTCCGGGGCAGCGCCGGCGCCCGGCTGGTCGCGGCTCTTGCCGTCCCCGCGGAGAACCTGCAGCGGGTGGAGATGGCCGGCACCTTCACCTACGCGTTCCGAGTCCTGCTGACCGTCGCCGACACCATGGCCGGGCGGGCCTGGCGCCTGGATACCACGATCGCGATCCGGACCGCGGCGGCGCTCCGGCCGGAGGACGCGCTCCGGGTCCAGGTGCCGCTGGACGTGCAGCCGGCGCTGCTGGCCGCCTACCGCATCACGGTCCGCTCGGGCAGCGGGCCGGAGGAGCGCGGCAAGGTCTACGGCGGCGATCTGGCGATTCGCTCGTATCCGGCGGGCGCGCTCTCCATGAGCGACATCGTGGTCGCGGCCGCGCGGCCGGGCAGCTGGCACCGCGGCGGCGTCGCCCTCGCCCTGAATCCCTGGGAGACCTTCGTCGCCGACCGGCCGTTCCCCGTCTTCTACGAGGTGTACGGTCTGGGTGCGGGTGCGGCCTACCGTACGACCATCGAGGTGACGCCCGACCCGGAGGGGCTCACTGCCGCCGCGCGAGAACGGCTCGCCGGGCGAAAGCCGTTGCTGAGCCTGCAGTTCCAGGGGCAGGCGGTCCTGGAGAGCGACGGCGCCATGCAGGAGGTGCGCGACGTGCGGCCGCAGCTCCCGCCCGGCAGCTACCGGCTGCGGGTCACCGTCGAGGACCTGGCCACGCGCCGCAGCGCCAGCGCCGAGCGGCGCTTCCGCCTGGTGGCGGCGCCCAAGGGCTGAAGGAGCGGGGGGACACTGGACTGAAGCAGGGATCCGCAGCGACGTTGGGCGCCCCGTCCCCGCCCCGGTTGCGGGCCGGCGCCGGCTCAGCCAGTGTCCGCGCCTCCATATGCGCACTCCGTTCCCGCGACCGCTCTCCCGGAGGCTCGCCATGCCCGAAATGCCGCTCGGCCGCTTCGTCTGGCACGAGCTCATGACCACCGATGTCCCGGCCGCCAAGGCGTTTTACCCGCGCGTCATAGGCTGGGACCTGCAGCAGTTTCCCATGCCCGGCGTGGACTACTCCATGTCGATGAACGGGGACACGCCGATCGGCGGGCTCATGGAGCTGCCGCAGGAGGCCCGGGACATGGGCGCGCCGCCCAACTGGCTGGGCTACATCTCGACGCCCGACGTGGATGCGACGGTGGCGGAGGCGAAGCGGCGCGGGGCGCAGGTGCTCGTCGGTCCGGTGGAGACGCCCACGGTCGGGCGCTGGGCCATACTGCGCGACCCGCAGGGCGCGGTCTTCGCCGTGTTCCGCGCCGCGACGCCGGGCGGCGGGCCGCCCACCGACCCCGCCATCGGTGATTTCTCCTGGCACGAGCTGGCCACGACCGACCTGGACGCAGGCTTCGGATTCTACTCCGCGCTCTTCGGCTGGACGCTCGAAGCCGACCACGACATGGGTCCCATGGGCATCTACCGCATCTTCGGCTCGGAAGGCCGCCAGCTGGGCGGCATGTACCTGAAGCCGGCGGACATGCCCGCCCCGTCGCACTGGCTGCCCTACACCCGGGTCGCCAGCGTCGACGAGGCCGCAGGCCGGGTCACCGACGCCCGCGGCACCATCCTGCACGGTCCGGCCGACGTCCCCGGCGGCGACCGCATCGTCATGTGCGCCGATCCGCAGGGAGCCGCGTTCGCACTGCATTCGACGGCGGGCAACGGCTGACGGCCGTCCACGCAGACGCAAACGCAGACGCAGACGTCCACGTCCACGTGAGCGTCTGCGTCTGCGCCTGCGTTTGCGGCCGTTGACGTTAGTTCGTCCTCTTCCTCGTCCTCCTTCTCGTCCTCCCAATAGGTCACTCGGCCACCCACCTTGCCGCCCGCACTGGCGGATTTGCCTTCTGTCTCCTACGCTTCTGCGCCCTGGCGAGACTCCTGCAACACTCGGGCGCCGAGTCGCCGGCAGAGCGCCGGTGGCGGGAGGACGCATGCCGTCGCCCACGAGGAGAAAACGAACATGAGAGCCACACGGACGCTCGCGGTCGCCATCGTCGCCCTGAGCACGGCGCTGGGCGCCTGCAGCGGCGCGTTCCGGGAGCCGGAAGTGACGGTGACCGGCGCCAGGCTGGGCGGAATCGGGTTGCGGGGCGGGCTGGTCTACTTCGACGTCGCCCTGAGAAACCCGAACCGCTACACGCTGCGGGCCAATCAGTTCACCTACGATCTGCGCGTGCAGGACCCGGCCAACGCGAGCAACTGGCTGCCGTTTGCCGTGGGCACGTTCGACCAGGACGTGAAGATCGGGTCGGGCGAGACGACGCCGGTGGAGATCCCGATCTCGTTCGACTACGCCACGGGCCAGGCGGCGATGCGCTCGATCATGGACCGCGGTATCTTCAACTACCAGGTGGTGGGCCAGGTGCACGTCACCGAGCCGATCTCCCGGACCGTGCCGTACCGGCACCAGGGAGCGGTCACCATGTCCGGCGCGCGCTGAAGCGAGCGTGGGCGCGGAACCTGCCCCGTCCGCGCCCGCGCCCCATTCAATCCAAGGAGTCGTGCGATCCCGCAGATCACGGTAAAGCCCGAGCCGGAGCGCGCGATCCTGGTGGGTGCGCCCACCCGGGACGTGAGTCCGACCGCCGCCGAGGAGCACCTGGAGGAGCTGGATCGCCTCCTGGACACCGCCGGCGGCGTCGTCGTAGGCATCGTGCGCCAGCGGCTGGACACGCCGCATCCCAAGTACTTCGTGGGCGAGGGCAAGGCCCACGAGGTGCTGGATCTGGCGCGGGAGAAGGGCGCGGACCTCGTCATCTTCGACGACGAGCTTTCCCCCGCGCAGTCCAAGAACCTGGAGGCGCTGCTCAAGATCCGGGTAATGGACCGCACCGAGCTGATCCTGGACATCTTCGTCACCCGGGCGCGCACGACGGAAGCGCAGATGCAGGTCGAGGTGGCGCAGCTGGAGTACATGCTGCCCCGGCTGAAGCGGCTCTGGACCCACCTGGAGCGCACCGCGGGCGGCGTCGGCATCGGCATGCGCGGGCCGGGCGAGACACAGCTGGAGACGGACCGTCGCCTGATCTCCCGCCGCATCCGTGACCTGAAGGAGAAGCTGGCCTCGGTGGCGCGCCGGCGCGCCACGCAGCGCAAGTCGCGGGCGGGCGAGTTCCGGGGCGCCCTGGTCGGCTATACCAATGCGGGCAAGTCCTCGATCCTGCGGGGGTTGTCGGGCAGCGACGTCTTCGTGGAGGACCGGCTGTTCGCCACGCTCGATCCGGCGACGCGGTCCGTCGAGCTGCCGGGCGGCGCCCACGCCCTGGTCACCGACACGGTCGGCTTCATCCGCAAGCTGCCCCATGACCTGGTGGCATCGTTCCGCGCCACGCTGGAGGAGGCGACCGAGGCGGACGTGCTGCTGCACGTCATCGACGCGGCCTTCCCCACCTGGCCCGAGCAGAAGCACGTGGTGGAAGGCGTGCTCTCCGACCTGGGGCTGGACGACCGGCCCATCATCCTGGTGTTCAACAAGGTGGACCGCCTGACCCACTCGGAGGAGCGCTCGCTGCGGGAGCAGGTCCGGGCCGTCTTCCCCGAGACCAGCATCCTGGTCTCGGCGGTGGAGCCCGGCGGGCTGGACGCTTTGCGGGACCAGCTGCAGGAGGAGATGCGCGCCTCCCGCCCCGAGGTCCACCTCACGCTCCCCTCCACGGATGGCGAGGCGCTGGCCGTGGTCTACCGTGAGGGCGAAGTCATTACCCGCGAGGAAGATGGCGAGGTGATCCGGCTGCGGGCCCGGCTGCCCAAGTGGACGCTCGGCCGCCTGCAGCAGCGCGACGGG